>SVLB01000002.1 GCA_015068135.1 Oscillospiraceae bacterium
GCAGGTGGATATCATACCGAAGGTATATCACCCGTTCCGCAAGGAACGGATATCATTGAAAAACGACAAGTTTCTGTCGAAACTTGTCGTTTTTCATGGAGGTACCGGCCAGATTTGAACTGGCGGATCAGAGTTTTGCAGACTCGTGCCTTACCACTTGGCTACGGTACCATATGAAATAAGGAACGCAATGCGTTCCTTATCTGTTTGGAGCGGGTGACGAGGCTCGAACTCGCTACCTCCACCTTGGCAAGGTGGCGCTCTACCAGATGAGCTACACCCGCATCATTGGTGCCTCCGGTCGGAATCGAACCAACGACACGCGGATTTTCAGTCCGCTGCTCTACCTACTGAGCTACAGAGGCATATATGTGGAGAGCTCTTCGCTCTCCACAGATGCATTATGGCGACCCGGAACGGACTCGAACCGTCGACCTCCAGCGTGACAGGCTGGCGTGCTAACCGACTGCACCACCGGGCCAAATAGTGGTGGGAACAACAGGGCTCGAACCTGTGACCCCATGCTTGTAAGGCATGTGCTCTCCCAGCTGAGCTATGCTCCCCTACCAGGCGTCTGAGTTGCTGTTCACATCTCAGCGACGTGGCTTATTATAACTGCAAACGCCCCATTTGTCAAGCACTTTTTTTGAATTTTTTCGAAGAAATTTTTACCGGTTCAATTGCTGATCTTTTTCCGTTTTTACGGTCAAAACCCAAACATTGACACAGGGCTTTCGGGGCTGATCAGAGACTCAGCCCCGAAAGCAAACATCAAACTTTCTGTAAAAGCTCCCGGATCTGCTGGGGGGTAAATTCATAGCGCACATCACAGAACTGGCACTCCACAGGGAAGGTCTTCCCTTCCGATGCGATCTGTTCCAGTTCTTCCCTGCCCAGGCTGATAAGAGCCGCTTCCACCCGGTTACGGTCGCAGTAGCATTTATAGCTGACCTCGGTGGTTTCCATGAACACCACACCCAGATCCCCCAAAACCTGACCCAAAATATCCTCCGGAGTCATGCCCTGGTCCAGCATGGCAGTAACCGCACCAGCCCGCTTGATGCCCTGCTCCACTTTGTCGATCACCTCATCGGGGGCTCCGGGCAGCAGTTGGATCAAATAGCCACCGGCTACCTTGACACTCTGATCCCGGTCCACCAGCACCCCCAGGGCACAGGCTGTGGGGGTCTGCTCACTTTGGGCAAAGTAGGCTGTCACATCGTCACCGATCTCACCGGAAACCAGTGGAATGGAGCCCACATAGGGTTCTTTCATCTGAAGATCCCGGATCACCGTCAACGTGCCATCGGTGCCGACTGTCGCACCCACATCCAATTTCCCGGGAAATTTTTCTACAATGGGTACATTGGGCTCATACACATAGCCCCGGACATTGCCCACGGGGTCAGACACACAGACAATGCTGCCAATCGGGCCGCCGCCCTTGATCTGCAGGGTCATGGAGCCGTTTTCGCATTTTTGCATATTGCCCATCATGGACGCGGCAGTCAGGGCTCTGCCGAAGGCCGCAGTAGCGTTGGGGGTGGTCTTTTGGATCTGGGCTGCGCGGCGCACCAGTTCCGTAGAACGGATGGCAACCACCTTTACAAAACTGTCCATGGTCATACCACGGACCAAATAATCACTCATTTTCTGATTCCCTTTCTGGCTTTGAAATAGATCCGCAGTTCCGTTTCCTCAGGGGCCCGGAACTCACGGTCCGCGTAAACTTCGATATGGGTAAAGCCTGCCTTGCGCAGGTAGCCTTCCAGCTGCTCCCGGGAATAGGCATATTCCTGATGCTCCTCAAAGGATCGCTCCCAAAGCGGACCCTTTCGCTGAAAAAGATCCATGCCGTAGGACAAAACATTGGTTTGGCAATCAAATTCTCCGCACCAAACACAGTACACATCATCGTCTTCATCCAAAAACACCTGACCGTCCATGGCGTGAAGCTTATAGGGAGTATTCACATCAAAAATAAAACAACCACCGGGGTTTAGGTGCTTATATACCCTTTTGATGGCCTCCTGGCAAGCTTCAGGGTCGGTTATATAGTCCAGGCTGTCCAGGGCGCACACCGCAAGATCCACCGCCCTGGGAAGGCGCAGACGTTCCAGAGGCTGACAGACAAACTGGGGCGGATGTGAAAGCCCCTGGGCCTTTTGGGCGGCCACACAGAGCATTTCCTCGGAAATATCCACCGCCGTGACTTTCATGCCTTTTTGCGCCAGCAATAAGGCCACAGAGCCCGTGCCGCAGGCAAGGTCCACGGCTGTTCTGGGCTTAAGCCCCTCCCGCTGCAGGATGGCTTCATAAAACGCAACCGTCGCCCGGTAATCCACGTCCTGGGTCAGCCGGTCATAGCTGATAGCAAGGCTGTGATAGGCATTGAACATTCCTTTTCTCCCATTTCAAAACAATGGGCACCCAAAACGGGCGCCCATTGACACAAACATTCACGATTAGCGATTGAAGATACTGAAGATATCCTCGATGTCGGAATTCTCCTGGGTCTTGCCGGGCTTGCTGGCAGGAGTCTCAGCAGCAGTCTCCTGCACTTCCTTCTGCTCGAAGCCGGTGGCGATAACGGTGACACGCATCTCGTCCTGGAAGGACTCGTCCCAAGTAGCACCGAAGATAATGTTAGCCTCGGGGTTGGCGGCCTCCTGCACGATACCGGCAGCAGTCTCCACATCGTCCAGGGTCAGCTCAGCAGAGCCGGTAACATTCACCAGCACGCCGGTAGCGCCGTTGATGGAGGTCTCCAGCAGGGGGCTGGCAACAGCGGCCAGGGCAGCCTGCTCAGCCTTCTCACGGCCGGAAGCGGTGCCGACACCCATGTGGGCACGTCCGGCGTTCTTCATAACAGCGGAAACATCAGCAAAGTCCAGGTTAATGACCACATTGCCAGCCTCACCAACCAGCTCGGAGATGGAAGTAACTGCCATCTTCAGCACATCGTCGGCAATGCCGAACGCGTTGGCAAAGGTGATCTTCTGATCGGTCACGTACTTCAGACGGTCATTGGGGATCACGATGAGAGAATCCACCTTGTCGCTCAGAGCGGCGATACCGCTTTCAGCCTGGCGCATACGGTTGGCACCTTCAAACTTGAAGGGCTTGGTGACAACGCCGACGGTCAGGATACCGGCCTCATGAGCCAGCTCCGCAACAATGGGAGCCGCACCGGTGCCGGTGCCGCCGCCCATACCGGCGGTGATAAATACCATATCGGTGCCTTCCAGGATCCTGGCGATCTGCGCACGGGACTCCTCAGCAGACTTCTGACCCACTTCGGGCTTGGAGCCGGCACCCATGCCGCCGGTGAGCTTCTCACCGATCTGGACTTTGTTCTGACATACGGACTTATTCAGGTCCTGCTTATCGGTATTGACAACGACGAATTCCACGCCGTCCACACCGGCATCGATCATGCGGTTGATAACGTTGTTACCGGCACCGCCGACACCGATGACTTTAATCTTTACTACACGTTCCTGGAACATTTCAGACATACTTGTTTCCTCCTATGTATCATTGCACGGCAGATGCCCCCACCATGCTCAATTTACAATTGCACTTCTATATTCTACCCCGAAAGTCGTATTTGGTCAATAGGAAATCTGATTTTTCTGTAAAAATTTTTAAGATTCTGTAACCTCTCTTGTAAAAATCACATCTGTGGGGCGAATTCTGTAGGACGCGTCCAGGACTCCCACATCCATGGGGTCCAGCTGGGCAATGGCGCTTTTCGCTGCAGAGACCTTGTTAAAAAGGTTATTTTGATCGCCGAGCTGGATCTGAAGCCGGTCTTCATAGTTAAAACCTAACTCCGACAGATCCGAAGCATCGATGGACACCACACCCTCCAGCATACCAAGCTCTTCCATGGCATCAGCAATGCGCAGGGCCGCTTCCAGCCGCTGTGCCGCAGTAGGAGCATCCAAAACCGCTCCGTCCTCCAAGGTTTCCGCAGGAGGCTCATAGGCTACCGCCCGGTTGCCAATGCTGGGATTTTCAAGGGTAACGCCTTCAATAGATGTAAATTCCCCGGCATCTGCCCCATCCAGCATATCCACCACCTTACCCGAGGCGGAGATCTGCCAAAGCTTTCCGTCCACTGAGGCTGCCGCATAAGTGATATCCACTGCGGTAACTTCAATATTTACCGTATCGGGCAATTTTATACGGATCTGCACCGTATCCACATAGGGAAGCTTTTGCAGGATCCTTCCGCTGATCCTCGCCTTGCTCAGGCCCAGCAGATTGTCGCCCTCCCGGATCCCGGAGGCCTCATATACCGCATACTTCATATACTCGTCCACACCGGTAACGCTCACCGTTTCCACCTTAAAAAAGATGGAAAGGCCAAAGATCAGTGCCAAAACAATGGCAAGGACCGTACCCAGCCGCAGGATCAAGCGCTTTTTATTAAAGGGTCTGGACTGGGTATAGACCACCTGGGCTGCTGCCTGATAGCCCCGGGATCTTCTTTTATTTCTTTGTTTTGTTTCCATAGGCTTCTCCTAGCTGTTCCATAATGGTGCAAAGCCGCTCCGCACAGTCGGGTACGCAGATATTCAAAAGCTGCTTTCGCATTTCCTTGCACCGCTGGGGATCTGCAAGCAATTGGGTCACCGTGTCCATAAGCCCCTGGGCAGTACAGTCCTTTTCCAGCACCAGCACGCCTGCGCCTTTTTCGCAGACTGCCCGGGCATTCTTCTCCTGATGGTTATCTGTCACGTTGGGAGAAGGGATCAAAATACAGGGCGTACCGGAAGCGGCGATCTCATTACAGCTGGATGCACCGGCTCGGCTGATGATCACATCTGCCGCCGCCATGACTGTGGGCATATTATATATATACTGCTGCATGGTGATGGCATCCTGCTTTTCAAGATCCACGCCCTGCTTTTTTACATAATCGGGCATCCACTCCCAGCCGAAGCTGCCAACTGCATGGATGTGTTGGAAAGGAAATCCTGCATCCTGCTCCAGGCGGAACATCTGTCCCATGGCCTCATTCATAGCCTTGGCACCCTGAGAGCCGAAGGCAGATACCACCAAGGGGCGGTCATCCAGCTTCAGTTCCTTCCGGGCATCCTCTTTTTTGGTGTAGAGGAATTCCCGGCGCACGGGCATTCCTACGACCTCCACCTTCTCAGGATGCTTATAATACTGGGCACTTTGGGGAAAGCACACCAGCACCCGGTCCACCCTGTCTGCCACCATCCGGGTGGTCATACCGGGCATGGCATTGGCCTCGTGGACGCAGGTGGGCACCTTCAGTTGCGTGCCCGCCATCAGTGCCGGGAAGCTGGCATAGCCGCCCGTTCCCACGATCACGCTGGCATCAAAGTCCTTTATGATCTTTCTGCACTTTGCTGTATTGCGCCAGGTGCGGTAAAACACCTGCATATTCTTGGTAATGCTTTTCAGGGATTTGCCCCTGCGAAAATACAGGGCATCAAAGGTGACCAGCTCATACCCTGCCTTGGGGACAAGCTCTGTTTCCATACCGTCGGAGCTGCCGATGAACAGGATCTTGCTGTCCGGGTGGCGCTCCTTCCATATATTGGCAACTGCAATGGCCGGGTTAATATGACCGCCGGTGCCACCGCAGGTAAAAATCACATTCATACCGTTTCCTCCTGAACCGAAGCCCGGTTCCGATACCGGGAAATACTTAACACAATGCCCATCTCCCCCAGGTTCACCGCCAAAGCCGTTCCTCCGTAGGAGAAAAAGGGCAGGGCGATCCCGGTAGAGGGCAGTAAATTGGTGACCACGCACAGATTCAGTGCCGTCTGCACTGCAATGAGGGTAATGAGACCGGCACACAAAACTGTAGAAAACCGGTCCGGGGCTTTCAAGGCGATCCAGTACCCTCTGAGGATCAGGGCTATGAACAGTCCCACGATCCCAAGGGCTCCAATGAACCCCAATTCCTCACAGATCACCGCAAAAATATAGTCGTTATACTGAAAGGGCAGATACAGAAACTTCTGCCGACTTTTCCCAAGCCCCAGTCCCAAAGGACCTCCTGAGCCGATGGCATACAGCGATTGCAGGATCTGATAGCCCGTATCCGCCGGATCCTTCTCAGGAGCCAGCCAGGCAGTGATCCGGTCCCCGGCATAACCCATAAAGGTCACATATACCACCACAAAAATTCCGGCAGCCAATGCGCCAAAGCCCAACCATTTGGGATGGGTCCCGGCAACGAACATCATCACCACTGCCACCAATCCCATGAGCATAATGGCAGAAAGATGCTTCTCCAGTGCCAGGGGAAGCAATATCCCCAAAAGGGCCGCACTGAAGCCCAATACGCCGTAACGAAATTTTTTCGCCCGGGAGCCAAAGCCTCGGGTCAGCCGGGCAAAGAGCAATATCAGGGCAAATTTAGCGATCTCCGAGGGCTGAAACTGAAGCCCTCCCAGGCTGATCCAACGCTTTGCCCCGTTGACGGACTGCCCTGCCACCAGGACCAAAAGAAGCAGTCCGATGCTGATGCCGTACACCGGCCAGGCAAGTCGCCACCAGGTCCCGGCAGGGATCCGGGATGCCAGATACATTGCCCCCAATCCCAATAGGGCGCAAAGCCCCTGTTTTTGCAGATACCGGGTAGAGTCCGTATAGCGGGTATCGTATAAGCTTTGGGCACAGCTTGCTGAGTAGAGCATACACAGCCCCACGGTCAAAAGGGCCATAAGGATCAGCAGAAAGGGCCGATCCACCCCCTGCGCCGCAAGATCGCGGCGGTCCTCTTTGGCATGAAGAATCTTCCTCAATGCCATAAGAAACTCCTTATGAAGATATTACTGAAGGCTCACCCAGGCGATGGCACACATAACGGCAGATACAGAGGCAAAAACGATAACGATCTTTTCCTCTTTCCAGCCGCATTTTTCAAAATGGTGGTGAATGGGGGCCATTTTGAACAGCCGCTTTCCGTGGGTCAGCTTGAAATAACCGACCTGCAAAATGACAGAAAGGGTCTCAATAATGTACACAAGTCCCACCACCAAAAGCATCAGGGGCATATTCAGGGCAAAGGCCAGCGCGCAGACCACGCCTCCCAAAAACAGGGAGCCGGTATCGCCCATGAATACCTTGGCAGGATGCCAGTTGTAGAACAGATACGCGATCAGGCCGCCTGTAAGAGATGCCGGCAGCAGGGCCAGGTCGTACTTTCCCTGCATTACCGCAACAGCGGTAAAGAACACCATCACGGGAATGGTCACGGAGCTGCTCAGGCCGTCCACACCGTCGGTGAGGTTGACCGCATTTACACAGCCCACCATGGCGACCATGGCAATGAACAGATACACAAACAGATTGATCTCGCCGGTAAAGACATCAAAGAACGGGATGTACAGATTGGTAATCAGCACATCCTGGGTGTAGAGAATGTACAGATACAAAGCAGAAACTGCCATTTGAAGCAGGGCTTTCTGAATGGAGGTCAGCCCCAGATTGCGCTTATGCTTGACCTTAAAATAGTCATCCAGGAAGCCCACCAGGCCAAAGCAAAGGGAAAGGCCCATCACATAAAACACAGTGTAATCGGTCATCGCGCCGGCGATCACATTGCCCAACAGGCACAAAAGCGCCGCAAAAATGAACATCAAGCCGCCCATCATGGGAGTACCGGCCTTATTATTATGCCAGGTAGGGCCCACTTCCCGGATGGACTGACCAACCTTCAATGCCCGCAGGACCGGCAAAAGCAGATAGCCCAAAAGGCCGGACAGCACAGCGCCCACAACGCCGGTAACCAAAATTCTTGTCATTGTATATGCCTCCGTTTACTCTTCTTTCTTCAGGAATCCTTCCAGGATCAACTCCATACGCATACCTCTGGAGCCCTTAAACAGGATCACGTCCCCGGGCTTAGCCAGCTGCTTCAGGGTCGCGATCAGGCGGTCACGGTCGGTAAAGGCCCGGGCCTTGACCTCGCTCATGCCCCCGGTACGGGCGCCATTGAGCATTCTGGGGCTGTTGGGGCCATAGGCAAGGAGTACATCTGCCTTCTCAGCGGCAATGCGCCCCACCTTGTAATGCTCCGCCTGGGTACACACGCCCAGCTCCAGCATATCGCCCAGCACCGCCACCCGGCGGCCCTTGCGGTTGCCCAATACTGTCAGTGCGGCAGCCATGGACTCAGGGCCTGCATTATAGCAGTCCTTGATAATGGTATAGCCGTCGATTTCCAGGATCTCCTGACGGCCGGACATATTGCGGAAGTCTGCCAGTCCCTTTTGGATGTTTTCGGGGCTGACACCCATTTCCAAACCCACCGCCACTGCCGCCAGGGCATCGGGTACAAAGTGCTCTCCCTCCATGGCAAGCTCTATGGAAATATTCTGTTCCCCGCTGATCGCCTGGAAGGCCATGCCCTCCTGGGTCTGGGTCACATCAACGCCCAAAACATCACAGCCGGTGTTGCGTACACCAAAAAATACCGTTTTGATATCCTCACGGCGGTGCTGATTCCACAGCAGAGAATCATCGCCGTTGAGAAAGGCCTTGCCGTTTTCCGGCATACCCTCCAGGATCTCCAGCTTGGCCTGAAGGATGCCCTCCATGGAGCCAAGATGCTCAATATGCATGGTGCCGATATTGGTGATGATACCGTAATCGGGCCTTGCAATGGAGGCAAGGTATGCGATCTCCCGGAAATGGTTCATACCCATTTCCAATACCGCCACCTGGGTATCCTCCGGCAGTGCCAGCACTGCCATGGGCATACCGATATCATTGTTATGGTTCACCGGGGTCTTGCCCACCCTGAAGGTGGTCTGCAGGACAGAAGCAACCATTTCCTTTGTGGTGCTCTTGCCCACAGAGCCGGTGATGCCCACAACCTTCATATTCTTGCGCATTCTCTCCTGACGGGCAATCTGCCCCAGGGCAATGCGTACATCCTCCACAACGATGGCAGGGATATCCCCTTCACAATGCTGGCACAGCACCGCGGCGGCACCCAGCTCCATAGCTTTTTCAATGAACTCGTGACCGTCTCTTGCCCCCTTCAAGGCCAAAAACAGCTGACCGGGTTCCAGCTTTCGGGTGTCGTTATTGGCACCGAAAAAGCTGACATCTTTATATTTGGGATCGATCTGACCGCCGCACCAGGCAGCAGCCTGCCCCAAGGTAATTCTACCCATGCTTATTTCCTCGTTTTCTCCAGGTACTCCGCAACGATCTGTCGCTCATCCATGGGGTATTTCACGCCGCAGATCTCCTGATAGGTTTCATGGCCCTTTCCAGCCAGTATAATTATATCACGGTTTTCTCCAATGTCCATAGCATATCTGATGGCTTCCACACGATTTTCGATAACAATGGGAGAATATTTTTCCCTATCCACACCGGCAAGGATGTCGGCAATGATCTTTCCGGGCTCTTCTGTACGGGGATTATCGGAGGTGATCACCGCAATATCCGCAAGCTCCGCACCGATCCTACCCATAATAGGGCGCTTCATGGGGTCCCGGTCACCGCCGCAGCCAAATACCGCAATGAGCCGCCCCTGGCAAAAGCCCCGGACAGAAGACAGTACATTTTCCAATCCGTCAGGGGTATGGGCATAGTCGATCAGGACTGTGTAGGGCTTGCCGGGTGTGGGGACCACCTCTACCCTGCCCTTGACACCCTGGGCCGTTTGCAGAGCCTTTGCCGCAGCCTCTAAAGAAATCCCCAGCTTCAGGGCACAGCCCAAAACTGTCAGCACATTATATACCGTAAACTTTCCGGGGATCCCCACTTCTACGGTGACCCGGCTGTCTTCATGGACTGCAGTAAAGCGCACCCCGTCAGAAAGAAGGGTCACATTTTCCGCATACAGCCCGGTCTTTTCCCTGGCAGAGGTATAAAGAGGCTCACAGCAGCCATTCTTACAGATCCGCTTTGCCCAGGGATCGTCTGCATTTACCACCGCGTTGCGGCAGCGGGAGAAGATCTGCGCCTTGGTATCGCAGTAGTTTTCCATGGTCTCATGGAAGTCCAGATGATCCTCTGTCAGGTTGGTAAAGGCCGCCACCTCATAGGTGAGCCCGCCGACCCGTTCCAGGGCGATGGCATGGGAGCTGACCTCCATAATGGCATAGGTACAGCCGCCATCCCGCATCTGTCCCAAAAGAGCCTGCAGATCCAGGCTTTCGGGAGTGGTGCGCTCTGTGGGGATCCGCTCCTGACCGATCATATTCTCCATGGTACCCATCAGGCCTACCTTCGCACCCAGGGTCTGCTCGATCACATGCTTCAAAAGCAGTGTGGAGGAGGTTTTTCCGTTGGTGCCGGTGATGCCGATGACCTTCATGGCTTCGCCGGGGTGGTCATAGTAATTGGCACCCACCTGAGCCAGGGCAATGCGGTCCGCCTTCACCTGGACATAGGGAACGCCCTCCGGCTGGGGCTTGGCGGTGATCACCGCCACCGCGCCCTGAGCCATGGCCTTCTGCACATAGAGGTTGCCATCGGTGGCAAAGCCTGTAATGGCCACAAACACATTACCGGGGCGTACCTTTCGGGAATCATAGGTAACCCCCGTGATCTCCATTTCCAAATCCGCACAAACCGCTGTAATATCCAGTCCTGCGGTCAAATCCTTCAGCTTCATATGTAAAACTCCTTTATTCCAATACCTTAGTATCCGTAAATTGCAATGTAATGGCAGTACCCGGAGGGACCTGGCTGTCCTTGGGTACCGACTGGGAAGTAACGGTCACTGTGGGGGTCACATCCTGATTGCCGGTGACCAATATATTCAGTCCCAATTCCCCTGCCGCCTGGGCAGCCTGGGCCCGGTTCATCCCCATAAAGTCCGGAACCGCCACCGTCTCCGCTCCGGGAGTCTCCCCAAAATACAAAAGCACCTGGGAATCACCGCTGACTGTGCTCCCCGGCTCAGGCAACTGCGCCGTAACAAGCTCCTCCTGCCCCTGACAGACAAAGGTGATCTTGGTGTCTGCCACGGCTTTTTTCGCTTCTTTTAAGGTCATTCCCGTAAACTCCGGAAGCACCACCTGCTGTCCCGCAGCCTCCTCCGGGGAATAACTCCGCCTCACACCCAGGTAAGGCAGAATGTCTGCCATCACGGCACCCACGGTGGGAGCCGCCATCACACCGCCGGAAATGTACATCCCGGTGGTGCGTGAAGGGGTGTCCAATGCTACCAATACAATATACTCCGGATCGTCCATTGGCGCAACCCCTACAAAGGAAACAATTTTATCCAATGTTGGGTTTCCGTTGGCATCCAATACATCGATCTTCTCGCTGGTACCGGTTTTTCCTCCGATATCAAAGCCGGCAACCGCCGCGTTTTTGGCAGTCCCCTCTGTCACTACCGAGCGCAAAAGCCCACACATGGTCTGGGAAGTCTCCCGGCTGATCACCTGCCGGATGGCAGTGGGCTCCTGGCGCAAAACCGTATTTCCCTGGGCATCCAGCACTTCTTCCACCAGATACGGCTCCATAAGCCAGCCTCCATTGACTACGGACGCAATGGCGCGCACCAATTGCAGGGGTGTCAGCTTAAAGGTCTGCCCGAAAGAGCCTGAGGTCAGGCTGGCTGTCCCCCATTTTTCCGTTTGGGTCACCAAAGGCTTGGAGAAGAAGACGCCCTTGCTCTCTCCTGACAGGTCGATACCGGTCTTTTCCAGTATACCAAATTTTTCCACATATTCATAGAACCTTTCTCCCCCTAATTTCAGAGCAATATGCGCAAAAGCGATATTGCAGGAGTTCTGCAGGGCCTGGGGAGTCTGCTCGGACCCGTGTCCCGTGGAGCGCCAGCAGTGCAAAAGCTGGCTTCTTCCCGGGATCCGCTCTGCACCGGAGCAATGAAAGGATGTATTCAGATCAATGGCCCCGCAGTCCAGCGCCGCCGCCATGGTCAGCACCTTGAAGGTCGAACCCGGCTCATAGCCGTCACTGATCACCCGGTTACGCCACTGCTTGAGTCTTGCGGCGTTCAGTTCCTCCAGATAAGTCTGCTTCCCTTTGCTGTATTCCGCAGTTCCCTCCGGCAGGGACAGAAAATGATTTTCCAATTGGGTCAGGCTTTCCCGGGCTTGGGGATCGTAAACCTCCAGATAAGCGTTGGGATCATAGCCGCCCAAGGTCGCCATTGCCAAAATCTGTCCGGTCTTGGCATTCATCACAAGACCAAAGGCTCCATTTTGCACATTGTAGCGGTCAATTGCCGCCTGCAGCTGCTTTTCCAAACACGCCTGCACCGTTACGTCCAGGGTCAGCACCACGCTGCAGCCCTCCCGGTCCTGCAAATAGGCCTCATAGGAAAAGGGCATATCCATTTCGTTACTGCCCTTGGTGGTGATCACGGAAGCGCCGCTGCCCTGCAAGAAGCTGTTATAAGCTGCTTCCACCCCTTCAGAGCCCACCCCTGATACATTGGTAAAGCCCAGTACCTGGCTGGCAAGGGTCCCGTAGGGATAGACCCGTTTACTGCCCGGTTCCAAATGGATGCCAACGGTTTCTGTTTCATTGATATAGCTTCGGATGGCGTCTGCCACAGGGGCTTCCACCTGTGCGGCGATCCGTTTATAGCGACGGGTCAGATCCTGCGCCTGGGTTTGGATCCAGGCAGGATCTAGATTCAGTAGCTGTCCCAGGGTCTGACTGATATGCTCTATGTCCGCCCCCGACTGTTTCAGCTCATGGGGGTCTAAATACACGGTCTGTACCGTCACAGAGGTTGCCAGCACGTTCATATTGCTGTCGTAGATCTCTCCTCTGCGCCCGTCCACCGGCGTGGTTCTGCTTTGGTTGGCCAGTGCCAGCCGGGAATAATACCCGTAGTCCCGGATCATCAGATTCCAAAGCCTGACCCCAATGGGGACAAACGCCAGGATCCCCAGGAGCAGTCCCGTGATCAGAATCCTTCCATGCTGTCCGGTATCGGACCGCAGACGTCCGTACCCTGCCTTTTTCATGCTCCCACCTCTTTTTGCCAAAATGGGCAGCAAGGGATCCCCTCGCCGCCCATTTTCAGTTTATTGGTGGGTTATGGGTTTATGCAAACAGATCTGTAAGAAGCATCGCAAAATAAGACACTGCCTGGGTCTTTTGTGCTTCCGGCTCTGTTACCACACAGATGGAAATGTGCTCTACACTGCTTTGAGGGATCATCCCCAGGGCTCTTGCCTGCGCGCCAATAGACTGCAGGTCATATCCCTCTTTGTAATCCTCCTGAAGTCGGGCATTTTCCACAGTCAGGTCGGCTACGGTCTGTTCCATAGCCGCACAACGGGCTTCTGCCTGCTCAAGACCGGAAATACCCACAAAAATACAGATCAGCATAATGGCAGAAACCACGATCCCCAACACTGCCACGGGGTCCACATAGAGCTTAATACGCTTTTTCTTATGGGTACGGGGCGCTGCAGCGGGCTTGGTGGTCACAGGAGCAGCCGGGGCGATCTTTCTTGCTGCAGAACCGTCTGTATAGAATTGAATATAGCGGATATCTGCGTGATTTGCCATGATCGCTGCTCCTTTCTGTCTTTTAGAGTTTTTCGCACACCCGAAGCTTGGCACTTCGGGAACGGGGATTGACTTCCAGTTCTTCCGGGGTCGCCACAATGGGCTTGCGGCTGATGAGCCTTACCTTGGGCTTATTGCCGCATATGCAAACCGGGAAGTTAGGTGGGCAGGTACAGCCCTTGGCCGCCTCCGCCATAGCGGTTTTCACAATTCTGTCTTCCAAAGAATGGAAAGTGATCACTGCCAGTCTGCCGCCGGGGTTGAGCATGGGAATGGCATCTGCCATGGCCTTTTCCACAGACCCAAGTTCATCGTTGACCGCAATGCGGATCGCCTGGAAGCTGCGCTTGGCAGGATGCTGTTTTTCCCGCAGGGCCGCAGGAGGCATAGCGCTGCGGATAATATCCACAAGCTCCAGGGTGGTCTCAATGGGCTTTTGGGCTCTTGCCCGGCAGATGGCTGCTGCGATCTGCGGTGCATAGCGCTCCTCACCGTAGGTGTAGAGGATCCGTTTCAGTTCCTCCTGGGACCAGGTGTTTACCACAGTCTTGGCGGTGATGGCATCCTCCCGGTTCATACGCATATCCAGCGGTGCATCTGCCATGTAGGAGAAGCCTCGCTCGGCATCATCCAGCTGTGGAGAGGAAACGCCCAGATCCATCAGGATCCCATCCACGCCGGAGATCCCCAGCTCCTGCAGGACCCTTTGGATCTCACAGAAGTTGGCATGGACCAGCTTGACACGGTCTTCATAGGGAGCCAGCCGCTCCCCTGCTACCTGCAGGGCTACGGTATCCCGGTCGATACCGATGAGCATACCGGTGGTCAGCCGCTTTGCGATCTGACCGGAGTGACCGGCACCGCCCAAAGTGCCGTCCACATATATGCCGTCGGGCTTAATGGCAAGTCCCTCCAGGCATTCATTGAGAAGTACGGAAATATGATGAAATTCACTCATAGGCCAATGGCCTCCAGGGATGCAAGAAGTTTTTCAGGAGTCAGGTTCTCAGCCTCGTAGGCCTTGAAGGCCTCGCTGTCCCAAATGTCTGCCTGACCGGCACGGCCCACAATGACCACATCCCGGGTGATGCCCGCATAGTCCAAAAGAAACTGGGGCAGACCGAAACGGAACTGCTTATCCGGGGTGCATTGGCTGGCATTCATAAAGATCAGACCGGTGGCATCGGAGCGCTGATAAATGGAGAGGTTATTGTAATTCTCGCTCATTTTCTGCCAATCGGCAGCAGTGTAAACTGTAAGGCAACGGCGACCGCAATTAAAGCCCAGGGTCACATAGAAATCTTCCCCCAGCTCGTTGCGCAGCTTTGCCGGCACGAACAGACGGTTCTTATCGTCCAGCTTTGCGGGATATTTTCCGATCATCGCGGTCACCTCCACTCCATTTTGCTCCACTTTGCTACCATTTTGCTCCATGTAGTGCCAGTATAACCCATTGTTTTTAAAATTGCAACACTTTTTTCCATAAAATTCCGAAAAATTTCATCAAAAGTCCATGTTTTTCTAATTTTAGAACAGTTGTTCTATAATTTTGTAAATTTTAGACCCGTATTCTCCCATTCTCCACGGATCGCCTCCGGTTTTTGCGGACAGGACAGCAAAAACGATGCCAGCGGTGCCTCCACCGCTTCCTGGACCCGGCGGCGCAATTGCCGCGCACCGGCCTCCCTGCCCCCCTGCCCGGACAGCAGCTTTGGCAGCTGAGCAGGCAGCTCCAGGCGCACGCCCGCCGCTCCGGTCCGCTCCATCAGGGCGCACAAATACTTCCGGCAGATCTGCGCCATCTGTTCCTCGCCCAAGGGTGCAAAGGGAATGATGCAGTCGATCCTCCCCAAAAATTCGGGGCTGAAACGATCCTGAAGGGCCTTTTGGAACTGTCCCTGTTTTCCGGAGGGCTGAAAGCCCAGTCCGTCTGTGCGGATCTGTCCGCCCAGATTGGAGGTCATCACCACCACCGTATTGCGGAAGCTGACCTGTCTGCCGGTGGCATCGGTCAGCACCCCTTCTTCCATGATCTGCAGCAGGATCCCCGTTACATCCCGGTGGGCTTTTTCCAGTTCATCAAACACTACCAGGCTATAGGGCTTGCGACGCACCGCCTCGGTCAGCTTTCCGCCCTCTCCGTAGCCCACATAGCCGGGAGGCGCACCGATCAGGCGCGCTACGGACTGCTGTTCCATAAACTCCGTCATGTCCAGCCGGATCATGGCATTTTTACTGCCGTAAAGCTCTGCCGCCAGGGCACGGCAAAGCTCCGTCTTTCCCACACCGGTAGGACCGGTGAACAAAAGGCTTGCCACCGGGCGGCTCTGCTCAGTCAAACCGCAAAGACCCCGTCTGACTGCCTGGGCGGTCTTTTCCAGGGCTTCCTGCTGCCCCAGGACCCAGTGCCCCAGGTTTTCTTCCAGGTTTATTAGCCGCACCCGGCGGTCCGCGCTGATCCTGCCGGCAGGGATCCCGGTGCGCTCACTGACTGCCCAGGCGATATGCCCGGCAGTCACCGTATCTGCTCCGGACTTTTGCCGCTCTTTTTTGGATAGCCGCTGCATCCGGTCGGCAAGCTTGGCCGCCTCCTCGTACTGATTGCGCTCCACTGCCGCCTGCAGGCGTTTTTCCAATTCTTTATGGGGACGGTCCGATGAGCGGGTCAGCTGCTCCATCCGGCACCGGGCGGCTCCCTCATCCAACAGGTCGATGGCCTTGTCCGGCAAAAACAGCTCCGGCAAATACCGCACCGAAAGCTTTACCGCCGCCTCCATGGCCTCCTGGGAGATCCGCAGTCCATGATGCTTTTCCAGTCCCGGACGCAAACCGTAAAGGATCTGCATGGTGGCTTCCCGGTCAGGCTCCTCCACGGTGACCGGACGGAAGCGCCGTTCCAGCGCAGGGTCCTTTTCAATATATTTCCGGTATTCCTCCCGGGTGGTTGCCCCAAGCATCTGCAGTTCCCCTCTGCCCAGAGCAGGTTTGAAAATATTCGCCGCATCGATGGCACCCTCTGCCGCACCGGCGCCCACTATGGTATGCATTTCGTCCACAAACAAAATCACATTGCCACAGCGCTTGATCTCTGCCAGCACATCCCGAAGCCGTTCTTCAAACTCGCCCCGGTACTTGGTACCTGCCACCAAATTTGCCATATTCAGGCTCATGAGACGTTTTTCTTTCAATTGCGGCGGAACATTTCCCACCGCCATCCGCTGGGCAAGTCCCTCGGCAATGGCTGTTTTGCCCACGCCGGGCTCTCCCACCAAGGCAGGGTTGTTCTTATTCTTTCTGCTAAGGATCCCGATCACCGTATCGATCTCCCGGTCTCTGCCGATCACCGGCTCCATCCGGGAAGCCTTTTCCATCAGGTCCTCGGCAAACTGTTCCAATAATTTCACTGGCTCCTCCTGACGCTTTGGTGCCGGGTCGTCCAATGACACCCGGCAAGTTCCAAGTATTTGAGCGGCGGTACACCGTTTTGTATGGGTCAGCGCCCACAAAAGGGAGCCGGGATCCGGTTCTCTTTTTCCCAAGCGGGCAGCATACCGCACAGTATTTCGCAAAACTCCTGCACCTCCGGGGCTAAAACCCTGATACAGTTCTGCTCCCGGGGTGCCCATTCCGTAAAACGCACAAGTCATAGCTTCCATTAGCTGGGGACTCGCTCCCCCATAACGTAGTAAAAAGCTCTCCCGGCAGGCAGTATTTGCCAGGGCACAGAGCAAATGAGCCGACCCCACATAGCCATGCCCCCAGGCTTTTGCAAGTCTTCCTGCGTAGGTGATGATCCCACGCAAAGTCCGATCCACGGCCCCATTCCCCCCTTTTATTTGGGAAGTCTAGCCAGGGGGCAAAAAAAATATACGGCGGTTTATGAAAAAACAATTGCATTTTGAAAAATCCATGCTAGAATATAGGTGCGTGCCCGTGTACGCATTATCAACATATCATATAAATTGGAGGGAAACTCATGGCTTACAATATTACTGACGCTTGCGTCAAGTGCGGCTCCTGCGCCGACAACTGCCCCGTAGAGGCTATCTCTGAGGGCGAGGACAAGTATGTCATCGATGCCGATGTCTGCGTGAACTGCGGCACCTGTGTTGACAACTGCCCTGTTGAAGCAATCGAGGAAAACTAATTCTCCGATTTCGCCATCAGCCTGCGCAACCGGTCTGCCGGCGCGCAGGCTGATTTTTTATGGAGGCTCCCATGGAAATTCTTCAAAACGGCTTTACTTTGGAGCTGTGCCCCGGCGCGTTCCCTTTGAGCACCGATTCCATTGCACTGGCCCATTTCGTAAAGCTTCCCAAAAACGCCCGGGTGTTGGATCTTGGCTCCGGATGCGGAACATTGGGGCTTATGCTTTGCGCGAAGGACCCCGGCTGCACCGTCACAGGCCTGGAACTGGACCCGGCAGCCCACGAAACAGCCATGCAAAACGCAGCGCGCAATGAAGTTAGCCATAGGCTTACCAGCCTTTGCCGGGATCTTACCCTCCCGTTCCCGGAGGAAGCAGGTCGCTACAGTGTCTGCGTTTCCAATCCCCCTTATTTTTCCGGTGGACCTCAAAGTCAGACCCACGGCACTGCCCGGCGGGAGGATAGCTGCCCCATTGGCAGTGTGTTCCGCGCCGCCGCTCAAGCCCTGAAATACGGCGGTGACTTCTTTCTTGTCCACCGCCCGGAACGGCTTGCTGAGCTTTGCTCTCTGGGAAGTGAAAACGGCTTACAAGCCAAGCGGCTGCTGCTGTTGCGCCATCAGGCAGACGGTCCGATCAGCCTGATCCTTTTGCAATTCCGCAAGGGCGCAAAACCGGGTCTTTCCCTTTTTGAAGAAAGCCTTTACGGCAATGACGGCTCCCCCACCCCCTACTACCGATCCCTTTATCACATTCAGGAGGCATAATATGGCTGGAATGCTCTATCTCGTCCCCACCCCCATCGGCAATTTGGGGGATATTTCCCAGCGGTGCAGACAGACCCTGGAGGACGCGGATTTCATCGCCGCGGAGGACACCCGGGTCACATTGAAGCTGCTCAATCACCTGGGCATAAAAAAAAGCCTTGTCAGCTACTTTGAGCATAACAAGACGCAAAAGGGCGACTGGATCGTCAGCCGCATTCTGGCCGGTGAGACCTGCGCGCTGGTCTCCGATGCAGGCTCTCCCGCCATCTCAGACCCCGGTGAAGAGCTGGTAAAGCAATGTGCCGATGCCGGGATCACCGTTTGTGCCATTCCCGGTCCCTGCGCCGTGATCACCGCCCTGAGCATTTCCGGTCAGGCCACCGGTCGGTTCTGCTTTGAAGGCTTCCTGTCCACCGCCAAAAAAAGCCGTCGGGAGCATTTGGAGGCTCTGAAGGACGAGCAAAGAACCATGATCTTTTACGAGGCTCCCCACAAGCTCACCGCTACCCTGGAATCCATGGCGGAGGTTTTCGGTCCGGAGCGCCCCATCAGCCTGTGCCGGGAACTGACCAAACTCCACGAGGAGGTCATCCGCACCACCTTGCAGGGGGCAATGGACCTGTATGCCCAGCAGCCGCCCAAGGGAGAGTTTGTCCTGGTGGTAGCAGGGGCGCAGCCAAAGGAGGAGGTCCTGGCGACCCCCGACGATGCCGCTCAGCGGGTCAAGACCCTGATGGAGCAGGGTCTTAGCCGCAAGGATGCCATCAAGCAGACCGCGCAGGAGCTGGACCTTCCCAAAAACGTAGTTTACGATGCCGCTTTGACCTTATAAGTATGGAAAATAGCGCAAAATCTGCATATTTCTTGCAGATTTTGCGCTATTTTTACCTCCCGGACACCCGAGGACGGGTGTCCCTATCGGTGAATACCACACATGCCCATCGGGGTCAAAAATCTTTTCGGGCTGCCGATGATGTTTTCGTTTACGGTGATGTGATTGCTAAGCATCACAGGGCAATAACACGCAGAAGAGGTTTCCCCGTTCGTCGCTTTGTACCCAGATCTTTCCGCCATGCTCCGTCACCGCGCTTTTGGCTATGGCAAGTCCCAGTCCAAAGCTTCCGTTATTGGTGCGGGCCTGATCGCCCTTGTAGAAGCGGTCAAAAAGCTTTTCTGCCTGCCGGGCATCAATAGGCTGTCCGGGGGTGTAGACAGATAGAATACACTGGTTTTTCGTATGCCTTTCAAGCCGCAGCCACACAACACCGGGATCGGAATATTTGACGCCGTTATCCAAAAGAATCTGCACCGTTTGCCGCAAATACTGGGCATTTCCCCATAGGGTGATCCCAGGCTGGATCTGAGATCTCAGCTCCAGTCCCCGTTCAAAGAACACCGGCTCAAAGGGAAGGACCGCATCCTCTGTTAGCTGGCTCATATCCAGTTGTTCAAAGCTTTTCTGCACCTGTCCATTATCCACACGGGTCAGCTCCAAAAGGCCCTCCACCAGTTTTCGCATCTGCTCCGACGCGGTGAGAATATTTTGGGCATAGGGCTTCTCCCGGACTTCCTCTGCCAGCAATTCTCCATTGCTCATGATCACGGTCAATGGGGTCTTCAGTTCATGGGAGGCATCGGAAATAAACTGTTTTTGCTGTTTCCATGCCCGGTCTACCGGTCGCACCATCCATCTTGCCAGCAGAATGCTCAGTCCCAAAAAGGCGGCAATGCTGCAAAGGGCGATGATCAGGCTGGTGGTGATCAGATCCTCCAGGGTATGCTCCTGGCTGGAAATATCCACGAAGGCAATGACCCGGACCCCGAATGCCCAATCGGTACGGTAACGCAGATCATAGTCTTTTAAGCAGCCCTCCGTTTGATCATTGTGCAGAACACGGGCAGCAAGTTCCTGCAAAAGGGTCTCGTCACTTAGATCATATCGGATCATTCCTGACGCAAATATATCTCCGCGGCTGCTGACCTGCATCAGGATATACGGAAGTCCCACATTCTGCCGTTCATGGGGATTTCCCGCCTTCTGCGCCCACTGGCACAAGGTTTCCAAAACAGAATCTGCCCGGTCCTCCAGGTTTTCGGCGGTGAAATGATACACAAGTCCAAAGATGACGGACAGCATCACGAGGACAATGGATATGGTCACCAAAACAAATTTCAGTCTGAGTTTTTTCAGCAATCTCCATCCACCTCCAAATGGTAGCCCAAGCGGCGAATGGCCGCGATCCGCAGGTTAGACCCAATGCTTCGCAGCTTTTTACGCAGAAAGCCCACGTAGACCTCCACATGGTTTTCTACCGCATTGGAATCATAGCCCCAAACCTTTGCCAAAATTGCCTCCTTGGAGAGGTTTCTGTCCCGGGAGTGAAGCAAATAACGCATCACATCAAATTCCTTGGCAGACAACCGCACGGAGCGTTCCCCACAAACCAAGGTGGAGGAGGCAAGGTCCAACGCAGTATTGCCGTACACCAGCTCGTCCACCTGTCCGCCCTGTCTGCGCAGAAGGGCGTTGATGCATGCCAAAAGTTCCCGGGAATCAAAGGGCTTGGTCAGATAATAGTCCGCACCGGCGTTGAGTCCGGCGATCCGATCTTCAATGGCAGATTTGGCAGTGAGCATCAAAATAGGCGTTCCGCACCTGCCTGCGCGCACCTGCCTTGCCACCTGGTAGCCATCCAGTCCCGGCATCATCACATCCAGGATCAGAAGATCGTACACACCCAAAAGGGCATACTCCGCTCCGTTTTCTCCGTCGTAAACCACTTCCACGTCAAAGCCCTTTCGGGTAAGTAACGTTTTCAGAGAATCTGCCAGCAGTACTTCATCTTCCACGATCAGTATCTTCATAGATTACCTCCTGTATCTGTATCTACCATTATAGTAAGGGCATGTCCTGAAATAAAGCTGAAAATTGTAAATTTTTTTCGCCGCATGAACCCTTGTCTCCCGGCATAGGCTTTGACATAGCTTACGCTTTGAGGTGGTACAATATGGAACATACTGTAAACGTTATAACTGTCCGGGGAAGCCTTTTGGAGCTTCCTGCTTTCTCCCATTCCAATCATGGCAGACGGTTCTGCCGGTTTGTTTTGGAGGTTCCACGCCTGTCCGGAGCTGTGGATCAGCTTCCGGTGATCGCTGAAGAGTCGTTAATTATGGGGTTGGATCCTTTTGCCGGGGAGATGCTGACGGTCACCGGGCAGATCCGGTCTCATAATATGCGGGTGGAAGGAGTCCGCCGACTGATGATCTTTGTTTTTGCAGACACCGTCACCGTAGAGGACGGAGAGCCCATCAATGATGTATGTATTGAGGGTCCGTTATGCCGGGAACCGGTCTATCGGAGAACCCCTTTAGGCAGAGAGATCTGTGATGTGATGCTGGCTGTGCCCCGTGCCTTTCACCGGGCAGATTATCTTCCGGGGATCCTATGGGGCAGGACCGCCAAGGAGTTAAGTGACTGCCCCGTAGGACAGACGATCCGCATTCTGGGAAGACTCCAAAGCCGCATTTATACCAAGCTGACACCGGAAGGGCCCATTGACCGGGTGGCCTACGAAGTATCCGCCCTGACAGCAGAGGCTCTCTAGCTCAAGCCGGAAACAACACCAAATAAGATAATAAGATAATAAGATATTAAGATATTAAGATATCTCAATATCTTCAATATCTACAATATCTATAATATCTTTTTTTGGTGTTGTTTCCAAAGCCACGGCTGATCCAGCCGATACTTCATTGTATGGCAAAGAACGCATTTCGTGCGGAGAGGAGGGAAACCCTTGCGCAGAGTACCGGTATTTTACAGTGCCGTGATGCTCACCGCTGTGAATCTGCTGCTGAAGCTGGCATCCACCGGCTTTCAGGTATATCTGTCCGGCAGGATCGGTCCGGCTGGGATCGGGCTGATGCAATTGGTCCTGAGTGTTGGCGGGCTTTCCCTCACTGTGGGGATCGCCGGGATCCGTACCGCAACCATGTACTTGTCCGCAGAGGAGCTGGGCCGGGGACAACCCCAAAATATCCCCTGGGTCTTGCGGGGCTGCTTTGGCTATTGCATCCTTTTCAGCGGTATCGCCGCCCTGGGTCTGTATCTGTTTGCGCCAACCCTGGCAAGGATTTGGATCGCAGATCCGCGCACTGCTTCTGCCCTTCGGCTCTTTGCCGGTTTTCTGCCTGTCAGCTGCTTATGCGGTGTTATGACGGGGTATTTTACCGCCGCCGGCCGCATCGGCACCCTGGCAGCGGTGGAAGTTGCGGAGCAGGCTCTATCCATGACGGCCACCTCGATCCTTCTTTCTCTGGGCGGCAGTCAGGGCTCGGACCGCGCCTGTATGTCCGTGATCCTGGGAAGCGGTATGGGAAGCTGTCTGACACTACTGAGCCTGATGCTGCTGGCAAAGCCCAAAAAAGCAGGGCCAAGGATCCCGGTTAGAAAACGGCTCGCTTCCACCGCCCTGCCCCTGGCTGTGGCCGATGACCTGAAAACCGGACTGACTACTCTGGAAAACCTCACTGTTCCAAAACGGTTGGCACTCTATCCCGGGTCCTCACAGCCCCTGGCAGACTTCGGGCTGGTCTGCGGCATGGTATTCCCCGTAATGATGTTCCCGGCGGCAATTCTATATGCCCTGGCAGAGCTGCTGATCCCGGAATTTGCCCGGTGCAGTGCCGCAGGCAGTGTACGAAGGATCCGATATCTGTCTGCCAGGAGCCTGAAGGTAGCGCTGCTGTATGGCTGTTTCATGGGAGGCGGCATGTTTCTTTGCGCCGGGGAGCTTTGTTTGACGCTCTATGATAACCCCGATGCTGGGGCGCAGCTTCGGCTGTATGCAGTGCTTGTGCCCATGCTCTACTGTGATGCCATTACGGATGCCACCAACAAGGGACTGGGTCTGCAAAAAACCTGTATGCGGTACAATATTCTGACCGCCGCTATGGATCTGGGCGGCTTGTTTATACTGCTTCCAAAATTCGGCATGGAAGGGTATTTTATCAGCTTTTCCATTTCCCATTTGGTGAACTTTTGGCTGAGTGTGCGGCTGCTTCTGAAAACCACCGGAAGGAGCTGGCATATAAAAATACCGGCAACAGCATTGCTGTGTACCGGTATTTGTGTGTATATGGCAGGTTTCATTCACCAGGTCTATCTTCGGGTGGGATGTTTTGCACTGCTTTTATTCTGCCTTTGGACCATCGCAGGTCTCGTCGGGAAACAGGATCTTCTTTGGATCCGTGGAATGGTGTCTGGGCAAAAGGCGTAAAAGGTTGGTTCTTTCATAACAACCAAATTCTCAAACATAGTGATATCGTTTACGGAAACCCAGGAAGCAGCCAAAGGTAAGCAGCGCCGCCAGGGCTTCTGCCACTACGATGCTCCACCAAATGCCATCCATGCCCCAAATCAAGGGCAGCAGCAGTACCGCAACTGATTGCAGTACAAGGGTCCTCACAAAGGAGATGATCGCAGATACCAGCCCGTTATTAAAGGCCGTAAACAGCGAGGAGCCAAAAATGCTGAAGCCGCATACCAAAAAGGACAGACTGAAGATCCGGAAGCCCCGGACAGTCATTGCCTTCAGCGCCGGGTCGTAGCCCACAAACAGTTCCGAAAGGGGATCGGCCAGGGCTTCTGCCGCACTCAGCATTGCCAAAGACAGCACCGCAAAAATCACCAGGCTCTTGCGGAACATGCTTTTCAGTTCCCCGTGATTCTGGGCCCCGTGATGGTAGCCGAAAATCGGTGCCGTACCAATTGCCATGCCGATAAATACGGAGATGAAAATAAAATTCACATACATGATCACGCCGTAGGCGGCAATGCCGTCCTCCCCTGCCCAGCGGATCAGCTGGTAGTTATATAGCATGGTCACCAGGTTCATGGAAAGATTGCTCATCAACTCCGAAGATCCGTTGGCACTGGCACGCAGCAGGGCTTTTCCGTCAAAGCGGCATTTGCCCAGCCGCAATACCGTGGGATTGGGGCGGGCAAAATAGACGATGGGGATCACCGCACCGATGATCTGCGCCAAAGCGGTCGCCCAGGCGGCACCCTCCAGTCCCCATTCAAACACCGCCACAAACAGCGCGTCCATGACAATATTGCAGACACCTGCCACTACCATCATGGCAAGGGACAAATTGGGTTTTTCCGCCGCTACGCAGAAGCTTTGGAAGGCAAACTGCAGAATATAGGCGGTGGTGGAGATCAGTACGATCCTGGCATATACAACGCAGTCTTTCAGGATCTGCCCTTCCGCGCCTAAGAGTCTTGCCACCGGTTCCATGCCCAGCCAGCCGACGGCGGTCAGTGCTGCACCGCCACCGATACAAATATAGGTAAACAGGGAAAAATATTCATTGGCCCGTTTCCGGTCCCCCATGCCCAAAGTCATAGAGATCAGCGCCGTACCGCCGGTTCCCAGCATAAAGCCCAAAATGCCGAAAACCATCAGGTAGGGCATAATGAGGTTGACCGCCGAAAAGGCTGTCTTTCCAACATAATTGGAAACAAAGATCCCATCGACCATGCCGTAAATGGAGGTGAAGATCATCATCGCCACCGAGGGCATGGTAAAACGCAATAACCGGGGATATGTAAAATGGTCAGATAATTTGATTTTCATAGTCATTATAAATCGTCAGCCAGGATTTTACGTTTTTTCCAAATACCGGACAGAAAATAAATCAGTCCGGGAATCGCAAAACCATAGGGAGCCAGACCGTAGCCCAAAACAAAGCCATAGAAGCCCAATCCGAGCTGGATACCAAACAGCCAGCTCAGGCCGATCCGCAGGGCAACGCCGTCCAAAATCGCCAGGACCATACTCAGCCTTGCGTTGCCGATCCCCTGAATGAACGCACCGGTGCCGCGCATGACTGCCACTGCCGGGAACATCCACAAAATAGCCTTAATAAAGGTCCCGGACATTTCGTGGACAGCAGCATCATCGGAAAAGAGCATAAACAGCTCCTTGCCTATGAGGATATACGCGGCCATACATACCACGGTGAAGATACCGGAATACAGCCAGGAGAAATGCACCACCGACACCGCCCTTTTGGGCTTTCGGGCAGCAATATTCTGACTGATCATGGGCATAGCCGCATACTGGATGCCCTGGGATATCTTATTAATGATATCATCAATGCGGATACCCACACCAAAGGTCGCCGAGGCAACCACGCCCACCTTATTGATCAGGGAATTGACGAAAAGCATGGACAAGTTGATACAGCCGGACTGGATCGCCATGGGAGTACCCAATGTGGCGATCATTTTTGTATACCTGCGATCGATAGCAAAGCTCTTTCTTCTGAAATCAAAGCCAAATTCCTGCCGTCTGCGGTAAAGATAGAACAAAGAAAAGATAAAGGATACCGCCTGACCGATGATGGTAGCCCAGGCAGCACCGGCAACCTCCCAGCCCAAAAGCCCGGTAAACAGCAGGTCAAGCACCAGGTTTACAAAGGAAGCAATGCCAATGAACAAAAAGGGTCGTTTGGAGTCGCCCATGCCCCGTAACACCGCAGAGACCATATTATAGCCGGCTGTAAAGAACAGACCGCCGCCGCAGATCAATAAGTAGTCCGTGGAGTAATCCCGGGAAGCCGCAGGAATATTCATAATATTCAGGATCCAGGGACTGGCTCCCATGATCACAGCAGAAAGCACCACCGCCAAAATGGAGATCAGACTGAACAGGGTACCGATGATCCGGTTCATTTCCTCCCGTTTGCCTGCTCCCAAGGCTTGGGAGATCAGCACCTGCCCGGCATTGGAAAAGCCCAGGCATACCATAGTGGCAAAATTTAGGATCTGGCTGCTTTGGGATACCGCGGATAAACCCGGTGTACCAACATAGTGACCCACAATGATCATATCAATGGTGCTGTAGAGCACCTGCAAGGCGTTGGATGCCATAAAAGGCAGCGTAAACAACAGCAGCAGCTTTGGAATACTGCCCTGGGTGAAATCTTTTGTCAGACGCTTCGTAGCCATGTTCATTCCTCCGTTAAACGCCGTAAAAGCGCAGGGTCTGCACCGTGATAGAGCTTTCCGTTAAACCGGATGTTCGGCCCCTTACCGCACAGCCGCATACACCCCACAAGTTTTACTTTTACATTAGGCAGGCTTTGGGCAAATTCCAGTAGCGCCTTATGCCGCCCACAGTTTGGGCCTGCGCACAGCTCCAATACATTCCCCTGCTCCAAAGTAAGCCCGGGTGTCCGCTTGGCAACTGCTGTCAAAAACGATGCTTTTACCTCCAACGCTTGTGCCAGTTGCTCCAGGGTTGCCTTATTCAGCTCTCCGCAAGCCTCCTGGACTTCCCTGAGAAGACTGCGAAGTTCCTGCTGATCCCCGGGTGCGCCACGGCGGCGGTACCACTGGGCAGTCTGCATCAGATCCCACATTTTCTTCGCTCCCTTCTTTTGTATTTTATTATAGTATCACATTCCAGTTCAAATCGCAATCGCTGAAGCAAACGAATATACATATTTTTAAGGGGATATCATGTATATTTCCGCAAATATGCATAATATCTTGAATATTCTAGGTCTTGCGTGAATATTTTCTGTCTACGCGTGTATATTTATTCAATTCATATTGACAAATGTACGCGGTTGGTGTATAATCTCACGCATATTGATGTTGAGGGGGATTCCCATGACGAAAGTATTTATTGACGGCAGTGCAGGCACAACGGGTCTTCGGATCGCAGACCGCTTGGCTGGCCGTAAGGATCTGGAAATCATTACACTGTCTGAGGCATTGCGCAAAGATCCGGCAGCCCGTAAGGATGCCATTTGGAATGCGGATATTGTTTTTCTCTGTCTTCCCGATGACGCGGCAATCGAGGCCGTGTCCCTTGCCCAGGGCTCTAAGGCCCGGATCATCGACACCTCAACAGCCCATCGGACGGATCCGGCCTGGGTCTATGGCTTCCCGGAGCTGACCGGTCAGATGCAGAAGATCGCAGGTGCCCAATATGTTGCCAATCCCGGCTGTCACGCCAGCGGCTTTGTGGCGCTGGTCGCCCCTTTGGTGGAGGCAGGTATTCTTTCTGCGGATGCGGCCCTCAGCTGTTTTTCCCTTACCGGCTATTCCGGCGGCGGTAAAAAAATGATCGCCCAGTATGAAGATCCGGACCGTGATCCCCTGCTGGATGCGCCCCGTCACTACGCCCTGGGACAGAGCCACAAGCATCTGCCGGAAATGGCAAAGGTCTGCGGTCTTTCCCAAGCCCCCATTTTCTGCCCCATTGTGGCAGATTTCTACAGCGGTATGGAGGTCACGGTTCCGGTATTTGCCAAAGACCTGAACATAGCTTTTGCGGAGCTTCCCGATTTCTACCGAAATTACTATAAAACCGGCCTTGTGAGCTATGCGCCGAGCGTGGATGCCGACGGTCTTGCCAGTGCGGCAGCACTATCCGGCAAAGACACCATGCAGATCACTGTCCAAGGCAACGACCAGCGGATCCTTTTGGTCTCCCGGTTTGATAATTTAGGCAAGGGCGCCTCCGGTGCCGCCATTGAGAATATGAATATTATGCTGGGTCTTGACCCGGCTGTGGGATTGGAGGTTTGATCTATGAAGCTGATTGATGGCGGTGTATGTGCCGCAAAGGGATTTAAAGCCGGCGGTGTGCTGTGCGGCATTAAGAAAAACCGCACCAAGCCGGATCTGGCCCTGATCGTGAGTCAGGTTCCTGCCTCTGCTGCGGCGGTCTATACCACGAACCTGGTAAAGGGCGCTCCTCTGACCGTAACCAAGGCGCACCTGGAAAACGGCATTGCCCAGGCTGTGATCTGCAACAGCGGCAACGCCAATACCTGCAATGCCGACGGCATTCAGATCGCCCAGGCCATGTGTCAGATGGTGCAGGATGCTGCCGGTATTCCTGCGCAGGATGTGGTGGTGGCATCAACCGGTGTGATCGGTCAGCCCCTGCCTTTGGAGCCCATCCAAAAGGGTATGGCACCGCTGGTCGCCTCCCTCAGTGAAACGGGCAGTGACCTGGCATCTACAGCCATTATGACCACGGACACTGTCAAAAAGGAAGTTGCCGTAGAGTTTGCCCTGGGGGGCAAGACCTGCCGTATGGGCGGTATTGCCAAGGGAAGCGGTATGATCCACCCCAATATGGCAACCATGCTGGTTTTCATCACCACCGATGCATCCATCAGCCCCAAGATGCTGCAAAAGGCACTGTCTGCGGATGTGGCAGATACCTTTAATATGGTCAGTGTGGACGGAGATACCTCCACCAACGATATGGTGACAGTCCTGGCTAACGGCTTGGCGGGCAATCCCACGATCACAGAGGAAAACCAGGATTTTGCCGTATTTATGCAGGCGCTGAACACCGTTACCATTCATCTTTGCCGGATGATCGCCGGAGACGGCGAGGGTGCGACCAAGCTTTTGGAGTGTACAACTTCCGGTGCTGATACCCTGGCTGCCGCCAAGACTGCCGCCAAGTCCGTGATCTGCTCCAGCCTTCTCAAGGCCGCCATGTTCGGCGCGGATGCCAACTGGGGCAGAGTTCTGTGTGCCATCGGCTACAGCGGCGCTCAGGTGGATGTGAGCAAGGTAGGCGTGAAATTCATCTCTCAGGCCGGGTCTGTAGAGGTCTGCAAAGACGGCTCCGGCGTTCCCTTCAGCGAGGAGATCGCCAAGGCGGTGCTTTCGGAAAAAGAGATCACCATTGCCGTCACCTTGGGCGACGGACCCTTTGGGGCAACCGCCTGGGGCTGTGATCTGACCTATGATTACGTAAAGATCAACGGCGATTACCGGACTTAAGCCGAGGGGAGTTGAACCCCGATAGGTTTTCGGAGGCTGCTTTCCGCCAATACTGCGGAAAATCCCTCGAAAATACCAACGGGTATTCCCTTCGTGATTTTTCTTGTCTTGCCGAAAAGCGGCTCTCCGGAAACTGCGCAGCACCCCACAGCGAGGAGTTTTGCTTTGGATTCTTGCGCAGACGACGAAGGCTTGCTGACGCAAGCCGAGGAGGATAAGGAAAAATGCAAACAAAAGGGCCGCTGTGGGGCTGTCGGGGTTCGACTCCCCTCGGCTTATAATCAGGAGGTAAAAAAATGGAAAGAGAATTTACCAACGCTCAGCGGGCAGAAGTTCTGACCGCCGCCCTGCCCTATATCCGTAACTACCGGGGCAAGCTTGTGGTGATCAAATACGGCGGCAACGCCATGGTCAATGAGGAACTGAAGCAGCAGGTCATGGAGGACATTGTGCTTCTGTGGCTCATCGGTGTGAAAGTGGTTTTGATCCACGGCGGCGGCCCGGAGATCAGCGCAACCATGAGCAAAATGGGTAAGCAGGCCCAGTTTATCGACGGCCTGCGGGTCACCGATAAGGAGACTATTGATATCGTACAGATGGTACTGGCCGGCAAGGTCAACAAGGATCTTGTGAATCTTCTGCAGATGAAGGGCGGTCACGCCATCGGTCTTTCCGGTCTGGACGGCGGCATCCTGGAGGCTGTGACCCGGGACGAAAAGCTGGGCTTCGTGGGAGATATCACCAAGGTGCGTACCCAGCCCATTACGGACATTCTGGAAAAGAATTATATCCCCGTGATCTCCACCATCGCCAGTGACCGTCAGGGCAATACCTACAATATCAACGGCGATACCGCCGCTGCCGCGATTGCCGGTGCCCTCAACGCGGAAAGACTCATCATGATGACGGATATTGCCGGTATTTTGATGGATAAGGACGATCCGTCCACCCTGATCCCCTCCATTTCCGTTTCCGAAGCCAAGGCTTTGTACGCAAACGGCGTGATCTCGGGAGGTATGATCCCCAAGGTGGACTGCTGTATCGATGCCCTGGAAAAGGGTGTAGAAAATGTATGTATCATGGACGGACGGATCCCCCACTCCATTTTGATGGAGCTGCTTACCAATGAGGGTGCCGGTACCATGGTCACGAAAGGATAAGTCATGGATATTTTTGCATTGGATCAGCAATATGTGGCCGGTACTTACGGTCGGTTCCCGGTGGCCATCGCCTCCGGAAAGGGCTCGCTCCTGACAGGAACAGACGGCAGGACCTATATTGATATGGGTTCCGGCATTGGTGTGACCAGCTTCGGCATTGCCGATGCCACCTGGCTGAAGGCTGTGACCGATCAGCTTCAGAAAATACAGCACACCTCCAATTTGTATTATACCACTCCCTGCGCCCAGCTGGCAGAAGCTCTGTGCGGCAAAACCGGTATGAAGAAGGTGTTTTTCAGTAACTCCGGCGCCGAGGCCAACGAATGCGCCATTAAATATGCTAGAAAATATTCTGCGCAGACCAAGGGTGAGGAATACTTCACCATCATCACCCTGGAAAACTCCTTCCACGGCAGAACCCTGACCACCCTTTCCGCTACCGGACAGGAGCATTATCACGAGCTGTTCCGTCCCCTGACCCCCGGCTTTGCCCATGTAAAGGCCGGAGACCTTGACGGATTGGAAAAGCTGGTGGAGAGCACACCCACTGCCGGCATTATGCTGGAGATCGTTCAGGGTGAGGGCGGTGTCATTGCCCTGGAGGAAGCCTTCGTCAAGGGTGTGGCACAGCTTTGCAAGGAAAAAGATATCCCTTTGATCATTGACGAGGTGCAGACCGGAAACGGGCGCACCGGCAAGCTCTATGCCTATATGCACTATGGTATCACCCCGGATATCGTCTCCACCGCCAAGGGACTGGGCGGCGGTCTTCCCATCGGTGCCACCCTTTTGGGAGAGAAGGTGCAAAACGTCCTGGGTCCCGGTGATCATGGCTCTACATACGGCGGCAACCCCGTGTGCTGTGCCGGCGCTATATCCGTGATCCGTCGGATGGATGCGGAATTTATGGCCCAGGTCGCTGCCAAGGCAGACTTTATCCGAAAGACCCTGGAAGGGGCAGAAGGTATTTTGGCTGTGACCGGTCTGGGCATGATGGTAGGTATTCAGACCGTGCGCCCAGCCAAGGAAGTGGTGCAATCGTGCATGGAAAAAGGCGTATTGTGTCTGACCGCCAAGGATAAGGTGCGGCTTCTGCCTGCCCTGAATATTCCTATGGATGTTTTGTCCCAGGCATTGAATGTGATCAAGGAAGCTTGCAAGGAGGCAGATCTCTCATGATAACCGAATTGAAGAACCAAAGCTTTTTGAAGCTTTTGGATTTTACGCCACGGCAGATCGCAGGGCTTTTGGAACTGGCCGGTGAACTGAAACGGCAGAAAAAAGCCCATATTCCCCACAAGATGTGCGAGGGAAAGAGCATTGCCCTTCTGTTTGAAAAGACCAGCACCCGTACCCGGTGCGCCTTTGAGGTCGCCGCTGCAGACTTGGGGATGCACACGGTCTACCTGGACCCCTCCGGCAGCCAAATGGGTAAAAAAGAATCCATTGCGGATACCGCAAGAGTTTTGGGCCGGATGTTCGACGGCATCGAATACCGGGGCTTCGGTCAGGAGCTTGTGGAGGAGCTGAGCAAATATGCCGGTGTCCCCGTGTGGAACGGTCTGACCAACGAGTATCACCCCACACAGATCTTAGCGGATTTTCTTACTATCCAGGAGCATTTTGGAGATCTGAAGGGCAAGAAGCTGGTGTATATGGGAGATGCCAGGTATAATATGGGCAATTCTTTGATGGTAGGCTGTGCCAAAATGGGTATGCATTTTGTAGCTTGTGCGCCGGAAAGTTATTTCCCCAGTGCGGAACTGGTCGATACCTGCCAGTCTCTTGCCGCCGAGACCGGCGCCAAGCTGGAGTTTATCACCGATCCTATGACTGCAGTTAAGGGCGCCCATGTGATCTATACGGATGTATGGGTATCCATGGGTGAGCCGGACAGTGTGTGGGAAGCCCGGATCCGGGAGCTGAGCCCCTATCGGGTCACAAAAGCCCTGATGGATGCGGCAGGAGCCCAGTGCAAATTCATGCACTGTCTGCCCGCCTTCCACGATCTGAAAACCACCATCGGTCAGCAGATCTTCGAAAAATTCGGCATTGACTGCATGGAAGTTACCGATGAAGTCTTTGAGAGCGAAGCTTCCATTGTCTTTGACGAAGCAGAAAACCGGATGCACACCATCAAAGCTGTGATGGCCGCCACCCTCTGCGACTTGTAAAAATTTTTTCAATATTTTTGAAAAAAAGGCTTGCATTTTTCATCCACTTGTGCTATTATACTCAGGCGCTCAGCGCTTATGCGCCGGTAGCTCAGTTGGATAGAGTGACTGGCTACGAACCAGTAGGTCGGGGGTTCGAGTCCCTTCCGGCGTACCAAATAAACAAGAGGGATACCCATCCGGGTATCCCTCTTGTTTATTCCGTGCTCCGCACGGGAGGGACTCGAAAGGGCGGCACCAGTCCGCAGACTGGTGTAAAAATTGAGAGCTGGCGAGCAATTTTTAGCCCGTGGGAGAGTCCCTCATATTCCAGATGCATCCGGTACGGATGTAGATGGAATATGAACTTTTAGGTTTCCGGAAACTGTTGGTAATACTGACTTTTTACTTGAATCCTATAAGAACAATCGTACCAAAAAATACGGATACCCATTCGGGTATCCGTATTTTTTATACCCGGAAGGGCTCGAACCCATTTACATGCAACTGTCCTGTGGACAGTTGCTGCCACCAGTGCAAACACTGGTGGCTACCTTGTTACCATCAAAGGACAACACTGCTGCTGTCCAGCTGTGCTTTCAGTTTCTCATAGAATCCAATATAGTAGTCCAGGCGCTGAATCCAAAGATTCTTTGCGGTGACTGTACCCAATTTCATTTCTTTATATTTGGTCAGACGGTCGATCGTAGCAGCCACCTTTTCCCGCTTATCAGCCAAATTCATTTCACTAAATTTGAGGTATTCTAAGGTTTCATAGATCCGGTAGGCATCAAAGCGGTCGATATTATCTGCATCGCCCACAGTTTCGCAGAAGGGTGTCCTTTCCCACTGGAAATCAGCTTCATCGTCTACATGGATGGCAATGCCGTAGCAGATCTCATTCACCGTATCGGCAGGCAAACCAAGGGTTTCCAGGAAGGGTCTGGCAATAGCTGCGCTACGTCGGCCATGGTTCATCCGATCCTCACGTGTCACCATTTCCTCACAGTAGGCAATGTCATGTAAAAGGCCTGCAATCACAGCATTGGTCACGTCAAAGCCCTCTGCTTCTGCAATAGCCTTTGCAATATTGGCTACACGGTAGGAATGCTCCAAACGGTAATCCCGATCTGTAGGATTGGCCTGCAGATAGCTGCTTGCAGCAAAAGTATCCTTTAAAAAGACTTCCGTTTTTGCAATCATTTCTGTGTTCATAGTCACTTCTCCATTATTTAGCCTGGTACCAAGTAGGTACCACATTCTTCATTCCATCATACCACTCCAGCACCTGTGCCGCTTGGTTTTTCATAGTTGTGATCTCCTTATCTCCAAAAGGAATTGCCCAGGGTAGCGAACTGAGGGTATTACTGGATATGTATAGCGCTAACAGTTTCCAAAACTCCATGGGAATATCGCTGTTAAAATAGCCATCCACCATGCCGGAAGCAAAGGCGGGAGCAGCCTGGGCACACCAAACAATGCGGTTGAATTCTTCCCAGGGATCACCAAAGTCATCCCGGTCAAAATCAATAATGGTGAGTTTGCCGTCTTTATCGATCATCATATTGCCGATATGGTAGTCTCCATGCTGATAGGTTTGAGGACGGTTAGACAGCAGATGGCGGTTGTCTGCGATAAATCCCAGGAACAAATCTCCGTTTTCGTATTTGAGTGGGCATTCATCGTACATCTTGATCTTTCGGTCAATCTTCGCATTGAAGCGTTCCGACCAGGGGGTTACATCCGCTGGTGCAGGCAAAGTGTGAAGCTTCCTTAGGATTCTGCCTGCATCCAGGCCGTAGGCATACTGCTTTTCGACCGGTAGTGTAGGGATATATTCTTCCGCGTCTACCCCCTCCACCCAGCTGTGGATGGCATAAGTACCCTCCGGGCATTGGCCAAATTCTACGGGCAGGCACATGGAAACGCCCAAAGCAGCAGCCTCCTGCATCCGCAGGTATCCCAAATGAAAGCGGTGTGCACGCTCCGGGGATGTGATTCGAAGCAAATATTTTGTGCCGTCAGAAGTTTCCGCACAATACTTCTGATCTCCCGACCAGCCCTTATCAATGGGCTGCCTGTGAACGATCGAATTGAAAAGTTTGCACTTTGACAAGACTTTGTCCTCCAAATGTGTTTATGGGTGCTGGGAAGCGGCTGTTGCCTGCGCGATCTCCGCTTCTGTTGCCGGGGTGGTCCATTTGCCGAATACCTGGGAGGCCATGGAGGGGATATAGCCCATATCCTTGTAGCCAAGCTTTTTCAGTAAGGCCATGCTGGGTGTGTTTTCCGGTTCTGTAAAGCTGATGAAATCCCACTCCGGGTATTGCGTATGGAGCATATGGATAAGCCCGGTCAATGCTTCAAAGGCATAGCCTTTCCGATGGTGTTTGTAGGAAAAGGTGTAGCCTAAGCTGATGGTGCCGTCTTCCGGCATGACCACGATCTCTCCCACCAGCGCATCGGTGTCCTTCAATGCCACAGCCACCAGAAAGGGCGCATCAACGGATATGCGGTCATTCTTGCGGTGCTCCACCAGGGCGACAATTCCGTCATAGTCCTTTGTCTGGCCGCGCTGATAGCGGGCACAGATCTCATTATTGCGATAATCGTACATAATGTCTGCATCCTTCCCGGCAACATTGCGAAGGATTAGACGGTCTGTTTCAAGAAATCTCATGGTTGATCCTTTCCAAAATCTCTTGCTCTGTGAGTTTCATACCCAACTCCAAAGCCGCTGATTTCCAGGCTTCTTCGTTAGCGAAGTCGCCGGTTTTCTCGACAGTGCTAAGAAGCTTCAGCACCCATTCATCGCCGGTGATGATATCGTAAAGAATACCAATCGCCCAGTATTTTGCGTACTCCACAAGACCACTGGCAAATTGGGAGCGAATAGCATCTGCCATATCGTAAGGCACTTCCCGGAACTGACAAGAAATACTGCCATTTGCAATATCCAACAGTGCGTATTTCGGGTGTGGTGTGCCGCCTTGGGGGATGCCTACCGAACCGGGATTGATGATTGTTTTGCCTGCATTTTGCTGGATGTACTGCTTGTGGCTGTGACCGGTTAGTAAATAATCGCACTTCATCTGCGGAAAGATATCAGCAGTGTGACCGTCATTGCTGTCAAAATAGTACCTATCATTATCCATGGCTGCGTGGGCGATTTCCATGTGGACACCCTCAATTTCAATGGTGTCAGAAATTTTGAGTCCTCGGATAAAGTCCAGATCTTTCTTCCGTAAATGCTCGTATGTAAACAAGAGTGAACCGGTCTTTGAACCACGGATGAAGCTGCTTCTGCCACTTTCGCAATCCAGCATATATCCCTCCCGGTTGCCACGCAGGCAAATAGTGGGATACTTAGACCCAATCTCATACACAAGATCCATGGTTCTCTGCGCTTCAGAAAGATCAGAAACATAATCACCCAAGAAAATAAACATTTCTGCTCCACACTTTATGGCATCCTCATAACAAGCCTTAAACGCATAGTAATTGGAGTGTATATCGGATAATACCGCAACTTTCATATTGTCCTCCAAAATAGAAAAACGGCACAGACCGATGCCTGCACCGTAATAGATATACGATCGCCCGTTGATCAACGGGTAATGGTATCAGGAGCAAGGCAAGTCACATCACAACGAATAACATCATAATACTGCATGGATCTTGCTCCTTTCTTAAAAAACTGGACTTATTATAATACTGTTGTACGGGTTTGTCAAATTTTTCGTGATCTATAAATCTATCACAAATCATGATATGCAAAACGTATGCTATGTCTTCAAACATTTTGTTTCCGATGTGTACTTGACAGAGGACGGCGGTCCCTACAACGCATCGAAATGACATTTTCATAGTAATGACATTCCTTCGGTCCGGCGGAGTCATGACTCCGCCCTACGAAAGCGTTACCGCACATGGCATTTCTGCCATGTGCGGTAATTTTCATTTATCATTGATCATTAACCAGTGCCTCAATACCCCAGGTTTTCAGGATATCCTGATAGGGCTGGCACATGGCCTTTACGGCTGCGATCTGGGTTGCGGTGAACTCGTCCAGACTGCCGCTGATCCGGGTGAGCATATCCTTCATAGAATAGCTGACAGGATCGGTCTCGATCTTTGTGCCGTCCAGCAATTCCATAAATACTGTGGCATTGACCGCCTTGTCACCGAAGCCGGGAATGTCGAAGTTCCGCAGGACCAGGGAGTATTCCTTGCCGGTATCCAGTTCGGAGGCCTCCAGGGACTTGATCACAGGGTAATGTCCCGTAAGGTTCAGGCTGAAGCCAAAGTTTTTCAGCTGGGACACGACCGCCCCATCGCCACGGAACCGGGCCTTATAACCAAAGCCCGTATCGCCGGTACGCAGGGTAAGCTTGGTGATACCCAGGTAGAACCGGTGCGCAGTGTAGCCGGTTTCGTCCGCGATCACCATGTACCGCTTCACAGCGCCCATGGTCTCGGCATCCCCCTTGATCTGTGTGGGGAGGTTACAGCTGACGGCACCGGTGATCCGGCCCTTGGGGGCAGTAAATTCGTCGGAGCTGGTATCGTAGCAGTAGAGCGTTCCGTTTCCGGTAATATCACCGGTGAGGGTAAAGCCGCTCAGGTTCAGCCACAGATCGGTGTCATTGGCAAAGCTCTCTTCCCTGCTTGCCAGCAGTGTCAGGGTCGTCTCATTGGCCGCCAGGGCCTGGGCGATGCCGGTATAGCGATTACCACCGGCCAGGATCAAACCGTTTACAAGGAGATCACCATTGCTCCAGGTGACATCCAGGGTATCAGAGGTAAAGCAGTCGCTCTTATCGGTGGTGGAAGTACCGATCTTGCCGATAAAGTTGGTATTCAGGGAAATGGGTGCGGTGGGGGCAAAGCTGTCTGCCTGGACAGTGGCCTTATTCAGCAGATACAGATCTGCGCAGGTGGAGTCCAGGATAGCATCGCCCTGGAGGATCACCGTACCGCAGCTTGCGTACACGGCATAAGCATCCGTATCCTGAGGATCGGTGCAGGACACCTGAATATCCTTCAGAGTCAGGGTAATGGGTGCGGTGCAATTCTGATCTGTCAGGGAGATCACACCCATACGGGTATCGATTTCGGAATCGTCAAAGGTACAGTTTTCGATGAGGATCTCGGCACCCTTATTGTTAGCCCAAAGGGCCACAGAGGAGCCGGCAGTGGAAGCCGTGTTTTGGAAGAAAGTGCAGTTTTTCAGCTCTGTATAGCTTGCGCCCTGCCCGCCATTGTCACGGATACCCACAACACCGCCTCTAAAGCCGCTGCCGCCGGATACGGTACAGCCGTCCATACGAAGAGTACCTCTGTTGTAGCAGTTGCCGCCAAAGCCCTCGCTGCCGTTTCGGCCCAGGGATGCGCCGTTTTCCATGACCACATCGGTAAGCTCCGCAGCGGAATAGGAAGAAACAAGCAGGTTACCGGCATTGCCAACGGTGGTCTTGTTATCGGTTGCTGTCAGTGTGCCGTCGGACTTTCGGGAGTAAACAAAGCCTGCATACCCGTTTTTAACGGAACCGCCGGTCATAACCAGCTTGGTACCGCTGTTCGAAGCAGAGCCGTAAACATAGACGTTACCGCCTTCACGTCCACATCCGCCCAGGATATCGGTATCGGTCACGGTTGCCTGGCAGGCACCGGTAACATACAGGTTACCGCCCCAGTTCTTGGTCCAGCCGTTGGTAACCTCACAATTCGAAAGTGTGGCTGTTCCGCCGGACAAATACAGATTACCGCCGCAATCTACTGTTGCCGTACCCCCCAGGATCCGGGTATTGGCAACCGTCAGGACGCCACCGCCGGTGGCAAACAGATTGCCGCCATTGCCAGCTGTGCCATCGGTAATACACGCATTTTCAATCGTCACGGTAGCCTTGCCGTCTATGGAAATATTGCCGCCCTTATCCTTGGCGATACCCTTTTCAATCGTACCGCCCAGGATCTTCAGGGTATTTCCGGAGAGGGATTTCAGATTGCCGCCATTGGTATTGGCCGCCTCACCGCCGGTGATCAGGCCGTCATACATATACATCTGACCATGGCCCAAATAGACATTACCGGCAGTCTTGGCATAGCCATCCCGGATGGTGCCGCCGTACATATAGAATTTCGCATCCTTATTGCCGGCATTATTGCCGATCTGCACCACACCGGCCTGGTTTGCCACGATCTGGGTACGGTTGGTGGCAGAGGTCACATTGCCGCCGGTGAGGGTTCCGCCGTAGAGATGGAACTGGGGAGCGCCCAGGACCTTAGCATAGGAGTTATAGTTCAGGGCATATACGCAGGAGGCTTCGGCGTTATCCGTACCGATCCGTACACCGACGGCCTTGCCGTCCTGGGCCTCACTGGAATCGCAGACGGTCAGTGTGCCGTACACCCGGAACAAGGAGCCACTGGCTGCAGAATGGGTGAGGGTATAGCCGTTCAGGTCGATATGCAGGGTATACCCCACAGAAATCTCGATCTCGTTGGTCAGGTTCACATTGCTGCACAGATACAGCCATACTTCCTTGCTCTTAAGGTAATACCGCGCAGTGCTGGTTTGCCCCTGCGTGGTGCTGGTGGTGGTAAAACGATTGGTTTGGTTGGTCTGATTCAAAGAGGTCCAGGTGGCATCCTTGCACACATGACCGGACAGCTTCTTAATATCCTCGGAAAGCTGGCCGCCGCATTCACAATAGGTATTGTCCCTGGTGAATTTCATGACAAGGCTTGCATCCGGCTGGGTCATGGTCAGACCGTGGACGCCCACAAAGGAAGCCGCCTCATTTGCATCGGTCAAATGGATCTTGGTATAGTTATCCACAGAGCCGGCAACACGGATGGGCGTTTCCATTTGCAGGCCTGCCTCGCCTACATACAGATGGTCGCAGTAATGGAGGAAAATATCCGCTTCGTCATTGTCTTCAAAAACAGGACTTCCGGAAATATAGGTCTGACTGCTCTGGGTCCAGATAGCACCCATATTGCAGCGGGAGCCACGGAAGGTACCGCCATAGATATAGCAGACACCGTTGCTGCCGATGATACCGCCGCCGCCCTTGGCGCCATCCTCCGCAGGTACCGGACGGGCACCTACAAATTCACCGCCATAGATCTTCAGTGTAGATTTGGTATTGACAATGTAAATACAGGCACCGGCTCCCATGCCGGTGGGAGAACCATCGGTGCAGTTGAGGTTCGTGCCCACAAATTTACCGGCATAGATACTCACTGCACCCGACAGCTTATCATTGCCGTCGTGGTCGCCGTCGTTATCTATATCCACATCGTACATACCCATATCGTTGGCAACACCGATCAGGCCTGCAAATTCCCGCTTGGGGGCCTCTGCCGCCGTATAGGTACCGCCGTAGATCTTCACATCCGCGCCGGAATAGGTGTAAAGGATGGGGGCAGCGCTGGTGGTATTGGCATAGACACTGCCGGTGCCGTGCTCAGAGCAGTCGCAGATGTTCAGATTGCCGTTGGGCTTGAAGGTACGTACTGTACTGGTGATCTTATAGCCGTTAAGGCAGATGTTTACAGTCTCCCCGGGGGCAACGGTGATGCTGTTGGCACCCAGGTTGTAGTCCCCGTCCAGGAAATAATTACCGGAACGCAGAACATAGTACTCAGACAAGCTGTTGAACTTCATATTTGTGGCATCATAGGAGTTGTACCGGTAGCAGGTATAGCTGTCCCGGGTCAGGGGTACATAGGTCAAAGGTGCGCTGCAGGTATGATGCTCGGCAGCTACGCCGGTAAGGGTTCCGCCGCACTCACAGTGGGTATGGGCAGGAAGAATCGTAATATTCACCGTTTGCAGGGTCTTACTTCCCTGCTTGACCGTCAGGGTTGCGGTACCGGCAGAATTGGCCTTTACCGCAAGGGGCCAGGTCAGCTCCGCATTGCCGGTGACCTCGTAGGTCAGATTGCTCACCGTAACCGGCTTTACAACGGGGGTGATCTGAAGCATCTGCCCCGCATAAAGCTTTACATTCTCTCCGACCAGCTGGGAATTATAGGTTTCCAGGCGCAGGGAGGTCACTTCTGCCTCCCCTGCCCCATTTTTGAAATACGCAGATAGATTCTTACCCATATCCAGGCCGATGGCATTATAGCCTACCTGGCTGTAGTGGGTGGTGTCGTCCTTGCAGAACAGGCTCTGGTCACTGGTACCGCCCTTGTCGGTATGGTACTTGCTGACAGGCATATAAGGCGCCACACTTTGGGTAGTATAGTCGATCTGGGGGAAGGTGGAAAGATCGGCGCACCAATCCAAAGTCCCGGCAGAGGCGACCACATGCTGACCGAACTGACCGTTGGTGCCCATGTACCAGGCAGCGGGGCGGTCGTAGAGATTGCCTCCATTGGCCCAGCACACTGTAAAGGACATCACATCCAGGCCGTCGTTTGTGCCGTCCCCGTCAATATCCACAGTGGTCAGATCCTTCTCATAGGCATTCCAAAGGGTCTCATAGTTATCCTTCAGGGTCTCTATGCTCCAGTTATTGTACCAGGTGAAGTTATAACCGGGGAAATTCAGAATGCCCTGATGAGCCAGGGTATAATGCCCTGCCGCCTGCTCATTCTTCAGAATGGTCTGGGCATACGTAAACTTGGATACGGTCTGTCCGTAATAATTCGTATCGTAAGCGGTATTATGACCGGTGGTGCCGGGCAGCCACTCGTTAAGGCAGGAGCCGCCGACGGCGATATTGATCACCCACACCTTTTCTCCGGTGAGCTGATTCCAGCGGTAGGCAAAGCCACTGCCAGCGCCGGTATTGCCGCCTTCACCGGGCGCAAAGGCATCCAGCTGTCCGTAGCTGTCCCAGCGCATAATGCCGGAGTTGCCTACCCGGTTTTCACTGCCCCAACCCAGGCCGTAGCCATCCACCTTGGTCACATCCAGGCTCTTCTGATGATAGGAGCTGTAGGCCTGACCGGCCTCCACCACCACAGACTGGGTGCCGTTGCCCTCCTGACCGGCGCCGATAGAGTGACCGGTGATCATAAACAGAGAAATGGGCGCAGGATTTACCTTGACGGTATAGGAGGTCTGACCTACCGTCAGGGTGGCTGTGCCGGTACCCACGGCATAGACGGTGCCGTCCTGAACGATCAGAACATGGTCGTCTTTTTCCTGAGAACCGACCTTATAGGAAGTGACTTCTTCATTGGTAACAGATACCGTGCCTGTGGCATCTGTCAGCTGGGATAGGGGTTTTCTGTCGTCATACAAAAGGGTAATGTCCGCTTCCTCCGCCGCCACGGATACCGCGGCAAGGCCCAGAACCAGCAGTATGACTGTCAGAAAGATTGCTAAAAACCGTTTGTGCATGATCTTTACCTCCTAATAAATCTTTCCAAATATTAGTATATAACATCTTTTCAGATATTTCCATAGTGATTTCGCGATATCTTCTTAAATTTTCCCGTAGATCAAAACCCGAAATGCAATGTTTATATTATTTTTCGCAAAATGATTGCATTTTCTATCAGAAGCTGTTATGATTATTTTCAGAGGTGATGTCCATGTCAGATCCTGTCATTTTTGACTACAAAAGTCCCGGGGTCCAGGTGTTTTATTATATCACAGACGGTCCCGTGAAGCTGGTCCCTCACAGCCACAGACGCATTGAGCTTTGGTGTCTGCTTCAGGGCAGAGCCTCCATGATGGTGGAGGGAACGGAATATCCCCTCTCCCCCGGAGACCTTGCGATCCTCCGACCGGGTGAGGTCCATACCCCCGTGGTGGACGACTCCGTCCCCTTTGGACGGGCCGGTGTGGTGTTTGATCCAGCGCTGTTCGATACCCTGTGTGAAAACGATTCTCTTTGGGAGCCCGCCTACAACCGGGAGCCGGGAACCCGGAATCTGTATCGGGCGCAAGACCTGGATCGGGATATTCGCTACTATTACAACCAAATGCGAAAGCCGGGAAAGGACCCCCGGCTGAATGTGATGCTCAATATCCTTCTGATCATGCGCCATATCCAAAGTGCTTATGCCCGTAAGGAGTTTAGTGAGGGCATAGCCGGAGAGCCTGCCCAAAAGATCCTGCAATATATCGGCTCCCATCTGAATGAGGAGCTGTCCCTGCAATCCATCTGTCAGGCCCTTTTCATCAGCAGTGCCCAGCTGGAACGGACGGTTAAAAAAGCCACCGGCGTTTCTGTCGGAAAGTACATTGCCGCCAAGCGGATGTCTTTGGCCCGGGACCTGATCCTGAACGGTCAGCGCCCTACCCAGATCTGTGCCGCCTGCGGCTACCCCAACTACGCCTCCTTCTTCCGGGCCTACACCAAGTATTTCGGTCACACCCCCAAGCAGGAGCTGTCCCTCACCCAATGGGAGGCCTTGGAGGCGCCATAAATACGTCCCATAAAAAACAGGCGCTGTCTCATTTTTCTTTGAGACAGCGCCTGTTTCGCAGATGGCGCATTTACTTTGCAGTCGTAAAGGACTTGATCTGACTGAGGTATTCTACGCCGTTTACGATCACATAGAACCGGTAGTAATAAGTAGTCCCGGCTTTGAGGGTATAGCCGTACTTATTCATGCCGTAGGACATGCCGGAATAGGTTCGGGTGGCATTGATGGAATCGAACTTTTCCGCCTTTTCCAGGTTGTCCTTGGAAGTACCGATGTAGAAGCCGCATTTTTCCGGCTTGACGGTCTTACCGTAGGTGACCTTGGCAGCAATGGTGGCGTTGGTCTTAGTCACATTGCTCACCTTATACTCAGACCACACGGGGCTTAGCTCCGCTTGCTTGGCAGTGGTGAAACTCTTGATCTCGCTCAAATACTCCTGCCCGTCCACGATCACATAGAACCGATAGAAGTAGGTGGTTCCGGGATTTAAGGGGTAGCCGTACTTGTTCAGATCGTAGGACATACCGGAATAGGTGCGGGTGGCATTGATGCTGTCAAATTTGGCAGCTTTGGAGAGGCTTGCCTGGGAAGTACCAATATAGAAGCCGCATTTTTCCGGGATGACGGTCTTGCCGTAGGTGACCTTAGCACCGATGGTGGCATTGGTTTGGGTGATACTGCCCACAGAGTAATCCGACCACAGGGGGCTCAGTGCCGTCTCCTCCGGTGCTGCAAGGGTCTCGGGCTTTGTGGTAAACGAATGCAGATTGCTTGCATACTCCACTCCATCCACCACCACATAGAAGCGGCAATAGTAGGTAGTAGCAGGCTTCAGAGTTTGCAGGTACTTATTCAGGTCAAAGGACATGGAAGAATAGCTGCGCTGGCCGTTGATGGTATCGTATTTTTTTGCTTTTGCCATCACAATTTTGTTCGTTCCAATATAGAAGCCGCATTTTTCCGGGGTTACCGTCTTTCCATAGGTAACTTTAACACCAACGGTGGCATTGGTGGAGGTGATCCCGGTGGTCGTGTAATTGGTCCACTGGGGGGTCAATTTTTGGGTTTGAGTGGGTGTTTGGGTTACTGCGGCGGTGGTCTTGAAGGACTTTACCGCGCTTTTGTATTCTTTACCTGCAACCACTGTATAGAACTGGTAATAGTAGGTCGTTCCGGCGTTCAGCTTCACGCCCTTGGAGGACAGGTTATAGGATATGGTAGAGCTGCTGCGGTTGGCATTCACCTTGTCGTAAACTGTGGATTTGGTCAGCTTATTGGAGGCGGTGCCAAGATAAAAGCCTACCTTTTCCACCTTTACCGATTTGCCGTAGGTGACTTTTGCGGAAATGGTGGCGCCGTTTTGGGTGATCTTGCTGGCACTGTAGGCTGACCATTTGGGACTCAGGGTGGTTTGCGTCGGGGTCTTGGCCGGGGTTTGCGTTGTCTGCCCAGAGCTGCCCTTCGTGGTAAAGGAGGCCACTTCACTGCAGACCTCATAGCCATTGATCACCCCGTAAAAGCGGTAGTAATACTTCGTGCCGGGCCGCAGCGCAAAGCCATAGTCACCGACCTTGAAGGTCACGCCCTTGGAAAGGTTCGTATTGTTCACCGTTTTGTCTTTGGCGCATTTGGTCAGATAATCCTTGTTGGTGCCAATATAGAATCCGGCCTTCTTGGCGGTTTGTCCGGTACTGAGCTTTACTGTTGCGGAAAGCTCCGCATTGGTCTCGGTGACGGACTGGGCTTTCATGGTGACCTTTTTATTAAACTTAACAGGAAGGTCCTTCCACCTTGCATACAGATTGGCATGGGACTTGGTTACTTTCGTAGAGGCGGTCACCTTGGTGCCGCCGGTTTTGGCGGTATACCAGCCGTCAAAAAGCTTGCCGCTGTTGACCGGTGTGGGAAGGCTTCCGAAGGCTGTATTCACCGGGTAATGCCGGGTCAAATCTGACATACCGCTGACATTGCCGTGGAATACGATCTCCTGCCGGGTCTTCCAGGCCAGACGGATCTTGGAGCCATTATAGGAAATATAGTCCTTGCTGATCTTTGTTGATGGGCTCAAAAACAGGGCTTCATAGACCTGGATGCCGTTTTTCCGCAGAGCTGTCAAATTGCTTCCAAAGCTTTTGCTCTTGGAGCAGGGCTTGCCAAGGGCTATCTCAAGATGCAGGTGCTTTGCCTTGGTTCCTTTGGTTCCCTGGTCATAGAAATAGGTGCCCTGCTTAAACTGGCTGCCCTTTTTGATATTGCTGATATTGTTATCGTGGGTGAACGCGCAGGTCAGGTAATTGACCCGTCCGTCTGCCAGGCGGACCGGTCGCAGACTCTGGGCGATCACGGTGTTACTGCCGCCTATGGACACGACCTCCATATCAAAAGGCGCATAGACCTTGCCGTTTCCCCGGCTCAGGTCGAAGGCATAATGTACATGTCCGCCACTGGGATCGGCATACTCATATTGATCCGGGTCCAGCTTCGTGTTGGTTCTGACAATGTAAAGGGTGTCCATGGGAAATTCCGCACACTGGATCTCGTCAAAGTACTGATCGGTGGTGGCTGAATGCGCGGGAACCGCTGTAACAGGCAGGAAGCTCAGAAGAAGGATCCCCATCAAAATACTCACTGTGATCCGTTTCCAAAGGCTCATATATAAACCCTCCCCCAGTGTTTTTCTTTTAGTATATCACAGCGAAAAAACCCTTGTCAACGCAAATCCCATTTCCAAAATAATTCCCTTCTTTCCCTTGCAATTGAGGGCAAAAAATGCTATTATATATAATTGAGTTAGTGTAAACGAAGGAGCATTTCCATGGAAACGAAAACCACGCTGATCTCCCCCGCCCAAAAGGACGAACAGTTGGGCTACTGTCAGAAGATCCACGCCATGTGGAATAGCCAGGGCTTTACCCCCAAGGCCTATGTGGAGACCTACGGCTGTCAGCAAAATGAGGCGGATTCTGAAAAGCTTCGGGGAATTTTAATAGAAAGCGGCTATGCCATCACAGACTCTGCCGAGGGTGCCGATGTGGTGGTGATGAACACCTGCGCCATCCGGGAGCATGCTGAGCAGCGTGTCTTCGGCAATTTAGGCGCCCTGACCCACACCAAGCGCCGTCACCCGGGTCAGAAGATCTTCCTTTGCGGCTGTATGGCCGGTCAGGACCATGTGGTGGAGCGGATCAAGAAAAGCTATCCCCATGTAGACGGGGTCTTCTCCACCCATCATCTTTGGCAGTTTCCCGAGATCCTTTACCGGGTCCTGAACCAGGGAAAACGGGTGTATTATGTGCAGGATGAGCCAGGCTCCATTATCGAAGGACTTCCCCAAGCCCGGGACAGCAAGCTGAAGGCCTGGGTGTCCATCATGTACGGCTGTAATAATTTCTGCACCTACTGCATCGTCCCCTATGTCCGGGGTCGGGAGCGGAGCCGTGCCAGTGCCGATATTTTGGCAGAGTGCCGCAGTCTCATTGACGCCGGGGTGAAGGATATTACCCTTTTGGGTCAAAATGTCAACTCCTATGGCAAGGATCTTGCGGAAAATGTGGACTTTTCCGATCTTTTGCGGATGATTTCCGAGATTCCCGGAGAGTTTCTCATCCGCTTTATGACCAGCCACCCCAGAGATGCCGGCAAGAAGCTCTTTGATACCATGGCTTCCTCCCCCAAGATTGCAAAGCAGCTCCACCTTCCCTTCCAGTCCGGTTCCAGCCGGGTGCTGAAGGCCATGAACCGCCATTACGACCGGGAAAAGTATTTGGAGGCTGTCAATTACGCCAAATCCAGAATGCCCGATTTGGTACTGACTTCTGATGTGATCGTTGGCTTCCCCGGCGAGACCGAGGAAGAATTTGAAGAAACCATTTCTTTGATCGAGCAGGTGCGTTACGACTCTTTGTTTACCTTTATCTTCTCTCCCAGAAAGGGCACGCCTGCCGCTTCCATGGACGATCCTACCCCCAAGGAGGAGAAGAACCGCCGGTTCGACCGGCTGTGTGCTGTTCAAAACGCCATTTCCGAGGAGATCCACAACAGCTATATCGGCAAGACCATGCGCTGCTTGGTGGACGGAACGGACAAAGACAATCTTACCGCCCGGACAGAGGGCGGCCGCCTGGTACGGTTCTGCGGGGACCGTTCCCTGGTGGGTAGCTTCCGGGATATTACCATTACCGGCGCTACCACCTGGAGTCTTACCGGCACTTTGAAAGAATCCTGATACAGAAAGAGGTTACGGCCATGGCTGAGACCAAAAATGATGTTACCCCCATGAAGCGGCAATACAATGCCATCAAAGAACGGAATCAGGACTGTATTCTGTTCTTCCGCCTGGGTGATTTTTATGAAATGTTTGACGAGGATGCCAAGCTTGCCGCCCGGGAGCTGGATCTGACCCTGACCACCCGTGACCGGAACAAGCCCAAGGAGGAGCAGACTCCCATGTGCGGTGTTCCCTATCATGCTGTGGATTCCTATATTGCCCGGCTGGTCAGCAAGGGCTACAAGGTGGCCATTTGTGAACAGCTGACGGATCCTGCGGAGACCAAGGGCATTGTGGAACGGGACATTACCCGGATCGTCACCCCCGGTACGGTAACGGAAAGCTCCATGCTGGACGAAAACAAGAACAATTATATGGGCTGTCTGTACGGTGACGGCGGTCGGTTCGGCCTGGCCTTCTGTGATGTGTCCACCGGTGCGTTTTTTGTGACGGTCTGTGCCGATGCCCAGGCCGCGGCATCGGAGCTTGGCAGATTCTCCCCTGCCGAGGTGGTGCGTGGAGGCAGTAAATGTACCGATCCTGTTTTGGAGGATGCTCTGTTTCAGCGGATCAGCTGCTGTGTGGACGAGGAAAAGCCCGGTCAGTTTGATCTGGAGGCCAGCCAGGCCCTTTTGGAACGGCATTTCGGTCTTCCCCTGGCGCAGCTTGGTCTGACCGGTCTATCCGAGGGTGTATTGGCCGCAGGTACGCTGCTGCAGACCCTTCTGTTTGTGCAGAAAAATGACTTAAAGCATATCCGGGAACTGCAGTATTACACCACCGGAAAATATATGGAGCTGGACCTGGATGCCCGTCGGAATCTGGAACTGACCCAGACCATGCGTGGCAAGGAAAAGCGCGGCTCGTTACTGTGGGTGCTGGATAAGACCCATACTGCCATGGGTGGACGGCTTCTGCGCAGCTGGCTGGAAAAGCCCCTTTTGGAGCCGGCACAGATCGAAAGCCGTCTGAATGCTGTGGAAGAACTGGTCAAGACCACCGTGGTTCGAGGCGAGCTGCAGCAGGCACTGAAGGATGTCTCCGACCTGGAACGTGTCATGACCCGGATCGTCACCGGCACGGTCAACTGCCGGGATCTTTTGGGTCTTGCCCGGGGATTGCGGGCACTGCCCACCGTCAAGGCCCAGCTGGGACTGTTGGAAGCACCCCTTCTGAAGAAATTAGAGCAGGCCATCGACGCCCTTACCGACTGCGCTGACCGCATTGAATCCACCATCGTGGACGATCCTCCCCTCTCCGTAAGGGAGGGCGGCATTATCCGTCCCGGCGCCAATGAGGAGGCCGATCAGCTTCGCAACATCCATCAGGGCGGCGACAACGCCATTATGGCTATTGAAAAGACCGAGCGGGAGGCCACCGGCATCCGTACCCTGAAGGTGGGCCACAACCGGGTATTCGGTTATTATATCGAAGTTTCCAAATCCTTTGCCGATCAGGTGCCGGATCACTACATCCGCAAGCAGACCCTGGCCAATTGCGAACGCTACATCACCCAGGAGCTGAAGGAACTGGAAAATCTGGTACTTACCGCAAAGGATCGGCTGGTTGCCCTGGAATATCAGATCTTTACCCAATTACGGGAGTATCTTGCCCAGCAGGCCGTCCGGGTCCAGCAATCCGCCGCTGCCGTTGCTGCCGCCGATGCCCTTTGCTCTTTGGCAGAGGTCGCCGTTCAGCGGGGCTATTGCCGTCCCCAGATCACTTTGGACGGACAGATCCACATTACCGACGGACGGCATCCTGTGGTGGAGCAGATGCTCAAAGATTCCCTTTTTGTCCCCAACGACACCCAGCTTGGCAGTGCCGACAATCAGGTTTCCATTATCACCGGCCCCAATATGGCAGGTAAGTCCACCTATATGCGGCAGGTGGCGCTGATCGTACTGATGGCCCAGATGGGCTCCTTTGTTCCCGCCCGGAGCGCCCGGATCGGCCTTGTGGATCGGGTGTTCACCCGGATCGGTGCCAGTGATGACCTGGCCTCCGGTCAGTCCACCTTTATGGTGGAGATGGCAGAAGTGGCTTCCATTTTGAAGTATGCCACCTCCCGGAGCCTTTTGGTTTTGGACGAGATCGGCAGAGGCACCTCCACCTACGATGGCATGGCCATCGCCAAGGCGGTTTTGGAATATGTGGCAAGTCCCCGGCATTTGGGAGCCAAGACCCTGTTTGCCACCCATTATCATGAGCTTTCCACCATCGAAAACGAGCTTTCCAACGTAAAGAATTACAATATCGCCGTGAAAAAGCGCGGAGAACGGATGATCTTCCTGCGCAAGATCGTCCCCGGTGCCACCGATGACAGCTACGGTGTGGAGGTCGCCAAGCTGGCAGGACTTCCCAATTCCGTGGTCACCCGCGCCCGGCAGATCCTGAAGGAGCTGGAAGAACAGCAGCCCACCACCCCCGTTTCCCATCGGCAGGCCGAGGAAGACGATCAGGTGAGTATGCTGGATCTGCGTTCTCAGCAGGTCTGCGATGCCCTGGAGCATTTGGCGGTGGAGACCCTGACCCCCATTGAAGCCATGAACGAGCTGTATAAGCTGAAAATGATGCTTTCTTAATATGACAAAACTATCTGTTACCCTGACATCCCGGGAGCGCAACTGGGGCTTTGGCTGGTTTGCCTTCCAGCTGTTGGCTCTGCCCAGCTTGCTTCGGATGCTCCCCCTGGACATTCTGACACTGAATCTTTTAGGATTTACCCTGAACTTTTTGGCTGTGATCGGGCTCTTTGGTCCTTTTTTGTGGAAGAACGCAAGGATCTTCTTTGCGCATCCCGGACAGCTTCTTTTGGTTTGTCTGGTCGTGTATTTTGCCAATCAGTTCATTACCTTTGCCCTGTCTTCCGTGATCACAGAGTTATTTCCCGGTTTTTCCAATGTCAACGATGCCAATATCGGGCAAATGGCAAAAACCAGCTACTGGCCCATGTTCATTGCCACGGTGATCCTTGTCCCCGTTGCCGAGGAGATGTGTTTCCGCGGTCTGATCTTTGGCTCCCTGCATGCCAAAAGCCGTTTGCTTGCCTACGGGGTTTCCGCCCTGGCCTTTGCGCTTCCCCATGTGATGGGGTATATGGGGCGGCATGATATTGGGATTTTGCTTCTTTGCCTGATCCAGTATCTGCCTGCAGGGATCCTATTGGCCTATGCCTACGAAAAGGCCGATTCCCTTTGGGCACCCATTTTTGTCCACAGTGCTGTAAATGCCATTGCCATGCTGGCTGTGAGGTTATGACCATGTCAAAAATCATTCAATTATCCCCCCATATTGCCAATCTTATTGCCGCAGGCGAGGTGGTCGAACGCCCCGCCAGTGTGGTCAAGGAGCTTTTGGAAAATGCCGTAGATGCCGGTGCCACTTCCGTAACCGTAGAGATCCGGGACGGCGGCATGACCTTTTTGCGGGTGACAGACAACGGCTGCGGTATGTCCCCGGAGGATGCCCGTACCGCCTTTTTGCGCCATGCCACCTCCAAGCTGCGTACCGCTGAGGATCTGGCCGCCATTGCAACCATGGGCTTTCGCGGTGAGGCTTTGGCCGCCATTGCCTCCGTCAGCCGTATTGACCTTATGACCAAGACTGCCGGAAGTCTTTGCGGTGTAAGCCTTCAGCTGGAGGCCGGTGTGATCACCGAAGAAACGGAAGCCGGCTGCCCTGACGGCACGACCATCATCGTAAGAGATCTGTTTTTCAACACCCCCGCCCGGATGAAGTTTATGAAGTCCGACCCCGTGGAGGGCGGTAAAGTAGCCGCCGCGGTCCAGCTGCAGGCCCTTGCCCATCCGGAGGTCGCTTTCCGGTTCCTTCGGGACGGCAAGGAGGTCCTCTCCACCCCCGGCACCGGCGGACTGGAAGCGGCAGTCTATCGGGTATATGGACGGGACGGAGGCAAAATGGTGGCCGTTGACAGTCACTGGGAGGGCTACTCCCTTACCGGCTACCTCTCTTTGCCCACAGATGCCCGGCCCAGCCGAAATTTGCAGACCTTCTTCGTCAACGGACGGCCTGTCCGCTCCCGGCTGCTCGTTGCCGCCTTGGAGGAGGCTTATCGCAACCGGATCATGGCAGGACGGTTTCCCGCCTGCGTATTGCACTTGAATCTGCCTGCTACGGCTGTGGATGTCAATGTTCACCCTGCCAAAACAGAGGTCAAATTCCTTAATGAAAAGGCAGTCTTTGACTGCGTACACTATGGGGCTTTGGGGGCTTTGAACAAGGCTACCGACCGCCCCCAGGTGCAGTTTGCCAAGACCCAGTCGCCTCCGGCCCCCAAACCGGAACCTGCGCCGGCACCTGCACCCAAGGCAAAAGCAGAGCCTTTCTTCCGCACCATGACGCCCCAGGAATTCAAGGCCTTTGCCGGAGCCATGGCACATGCCCCCAAGCCCGATCCCATTGCTGCCGCCGCCACCCAAAAGGCCGTGGTAAAGGAAACCGCCGCTGTTCTGCACAGCCCGGTAGTGATCCCCCAGCCTAAAAAAGAGGAACCGACTCCTGCAGAACCCGTGGTCCTGCCTTCCGTACAGGCCGAGCCCGAGCCCATTACCGAGCCGGAGCAGACCGCCCTTCCCATGCCCGAAGCGCCTGACTGGCGGTTTGTAGGGGAGCTGTTCAACAGCTATTTGATCATTGAAAGAAGCGACGAAGCCTATCTGATCGACAAGCACGCTGCCCACGAGCGGATCCTTTTTGAAAAGCTGAAGGAAAACCAGGAGGCCATCAGCAGTCAGTCCCTGTTGGATCCCCTTCCCTGCCGCCTTAGTCCCGATGCTGCAGCTATCCTTCTTGCCAATCGCCCCATGCTGGAGGAGCTGGGCTTTGAGATCGACGAGTTTGGCGAAAACACCCTGCTTCTGCGGCAGATCCCCATGGATCTGGTGCCGGAGGATGCGGCAGATCTCATGGAATCCCTGGCATCGGATCTGATGCGCGGACGCCGGGAAGATCGCAGCAAGGTCCGTGACGAGATCCTGCACACCGTTGCCTGCAAGGCCGCCATCAAGGCTGGCTGGCAGACCAGCGAAGAAGAATGCCTGGTTTTGGCAAAGCAGGTCATGTCCCGGCAGGATCTGATGCACTGCCCGCACGGCAGACCCATCTGTATTACCTTAAGTAAGAAGCAACTGGAAAAACAGTTTAAACGGAGCTGATTGTATGTCCATCGCAACCAATATCGCAAAGATCCGGGAACAAATGGACCGGGCCGCATTAGCCGCCGGTCGGGACCCTTCTGAAATTTTACTGTGCGCCGCCACAAAAATGAACGGTGCGGACAATGTGCGCCAGGCCATTGCCGCCGGAGTAGACTGCTGTGGAGAAAACCGGGTCCAGGAGCTGACCGCAAAGCTGTCCCAGGATGCCTACCGCGGCGCTCCCGTTCACTTTATCGGTCATTTGCAGACCAACAAGGTCCGTCAGGTGGTAGGCAAGGTGGACCTGATCCAAAGCGTGGATTCTGAGCGTCTTTTGCAGGCCATTGACAAGGAGGCCGCCCGTCAGGGCATCCGTCAGGATATTCTGCTGGAGGTCAACGTAGCCGGTGAGGAAAGCAAATCCGGTTTTACCGTGGCAGAAGTGGGGAAAATAATGGAACAAATGTACTTGTACGGCAATACATTTGTCCGCGGACTCATGGCGATCCCCCCAATTTGTCAAAATCCCGGAGAAAATAACAAATTTTTTCAAGAAATCTGCAACCTTTCTGTTGACATAACGGCAAAAAAATACGATAATGTATCCGTAGATATATTGTCTATGGGTATGTCCGGAGATTTTGAGGATGCCATTGCCTGCGGATCCACCATGATCCGGGTCGGTACCGCCATCTTCGGTGCCCGGGATTATTCTGTAAAATAATCAACTGTCTGTGAATATATATTAGGAGGAAACAGCAACATGAGTTTTTGGGACAATGTAAAGAAATTTGCCCAGCCCTATTCCGACGAGGAGTATGATGACGAGTTTGACGAGGAGATGGAGGATGCCGTCCAGGAGCCTCAGGAAGAAGCTCCCCGCACCAAGCGCCGCAGTCCCTTCAGCAGCGAATCCATGGATGCTCCCGAGCCTGTCGCCCCCGCAGCCACCGGCTTCTCCGGTCAGGTTCTGAACATGGGCGGCAGCAAGCAGGAGGTCGTTTTGTTCCACGCCAAGACCTTTGACGATGCCGCCAGAGCCGCTGATGAGCTGCGCAAGAAGAAGGCCGTCATTTTGAATATGGAAAATGTGGATAAGGCCCTGACCCGTCGGGTGGTGGACTTCCTGTCCGGTGCTGTCTATGCGTTGGACGGCAGTGTGAAGAAAGTCGCCCAGTCCACCTATCTGTTCTGCCCCCACAATATGGACGTTGTGGGTGATTTGGAGAACATTAAGGGCGAAGCCGAAAGCTATATCTGATTTCAAGAAAGGACGTCGCTATGTTTACACCCCAACAGATCGATCAGATCTCCTTCGGTACCGCCAAGTTTGGCGGCTACAACAAAACCGACGTAGACGAGTTTCTGGAGCCTCTGACCGAGTATTACATCACTTTGTATAAAGAAAATGCCCTGCTGAAAAGCAAGATGAAGGTGTTGGTCAGCAAGCTGGAGGAGTATCGCAACAACGAAGCCAGTATGCGGGATGCCATCGTCAATGCCCAGAAGACCTGCGATATGATGGTTAAGGAAGCAGAGGCCAAATGCACCAAGATGCTCAGCGATGCCAATCAGGCTGCTGCTGAAAATGCCAAGAATGCGGACGCTTTGATTGCCGCTGAAAATGCCCGGGTGGAGGATGCCAAACGGGAAGCTGCCGCACGGATCGATGAGCTGGAGGAGCAGATCCGTTCCTGCATCCAGGCTTTGGAGCGGATCAAGGAAGCCAACCGCCCTGCTCCCACCGAGGAAGCTGCCCCTGCCGCCTTTGATTTCGATCAGGCCGAGAAGGGCAAGTCTGACAGCACCGATGCCGTGGCTGACGAGATCTCTGCAAGCCTGCAGGCACTCATGGGTCCCACCGATGAGCCCGCCCCCAAGGCCCCTGCACAGCATCCCCAGGTGGAGACCACCACCAGCAAGTTTGCCAACCTGAAGTTTGGCCCCAATTACGATCCCACGGAATCCAAATAAGCTACGCTATGACGAGGACAGGTATTTGCATTCCCTGCTTTCAGAGAGCTGTCGTTTGGTGCAAGACAGCAGTAAGGCTGCAAGTATATCCCCTCTGAGCAGTGCCCCGAACCCCTTTGGGCAGTAGGCCGCACCGGGTACGCCCGATACAGCGCCATCGAGTGCCGGTAATGCCGGAACAAGAGTGGTACCGCAGAGGTATTTTCGCCTTTGTCTCTTGAAAAAGGGACAAAGGCGTTTTTTATTTGACTATACAACGGAGGTTATTTCCAATGGAATACAAAAACACGATCATCACCCCGAAAACCGACTTCCCCATGAAGGCCGGTCTGCCCGCCCGGGAGCCCGGTATGCTGGAGCGTTGGAACAGCCAGGAGCTGTACGAAGCTATGCTGGAAAAGAACAAGGGTCTGCCCCCCTTCATTCTCCACGATGGCCCTCCCTTCTCCAACGGCTTCATCCACATGGGTCATGCCCTGAACAAGACCCTGAAGGACTTCATCGTCCGCAGCCATGCCATGATGGGCTACTACACGCCCTATGTCCCCGGCTGGGATAACCACGGTCTTCCCATTGAGCGTGCCATCGAAAAGTCCAAGAGCAAGCTGGGCAAGGATATGACTGTTCCTCAGTTCCGCAAGGCCTGTGAGGACTTTGCCGAGGACTTTATTCAAAAGCAGATGGGCGGCTTCCGCCGTCTGGGCGTGGTGGGCGACTGGAAGCGTCCCTACCGCACCATGGACAAGCATTTCGAGGCCCAGGAGGTCAAGGTCTTTGGCCGGATGTTTGACAAGGGCTATATTTACAAGGGTCTGAAGCCCGTGACCTGGTGTCCTGCCTGTGCCACCGCTGTGGCTGAGGCGGATATCGAATACCAGGATGATCCCTGCACCTCCGTTTACGTGAAGTTTGCCCTTCAGGATGATATGGGCAAGCTGCAGGGCGTTGACCTTTCCAAGACCTATTTCGTGATCTGGACCACCACCATTTGGACCCTTCCCGGCAACATGGCCATCTGCCTCCATCCCCGGGACAGCTATGTACTGGTCAAGCCCGACTACAGTGATGAGACCTTCATCGTAGCCGAAGCGCTGTGCGAGAAGGTCATGGGCATGGGCGGCTATACAAGCTATCAGATCCTTGCCAGCTACCCCGGTGCCTTCTTCGAGAACATGACTGCCAAGCATCCCTTCCTGGACAAGACCAGCCGTGTGGTTTGGGCAGAGTACGTCACCATGGATTCCGGTACCGGCTGTGTCCACACTGCCCCCGGCTTTGGTGCTGACGACTACCAGACCTGTATGCGCTATGGCATGGAGCTGGTGGTGCCTGTGGACGATTACGGCCGTCACACCGACTATGCCGGCAAGTACGCAGGTCTGAAGACCGAAGAGTCCAACCCCATCATTTTGGAGGATATGAAGGCAAGCGGTGCCCTGTTTGCCGCCGAGCAGATCGTTCACTCCTACCCCCATCATGACCGCTGCAAGAAGCCCGTCATCTTCCGTGCCACACCCCAATGGTTCTGCTCTGTGGAATCCTTCAAGGATCAGGCTGTGAAGGCCATTGAAAATGTCCAGTGGTATCCTGCCTGGGGTGAAGACCGGATGATCAGCATGATCCGTGAGCGTGCCGACTGGTGTATCTCCCGTCAGCGCCGCTGGGGTCTGCCCATCCCCGTGTTCTACTGTACCGATTGCGGCAAGCCCGTTTCCACTCCTGCGTCCATCGAAAAGCTGTCCAAGCTTTTTGACGAGCATGGCTCCAACATTTGGTTCGAGAAAGAGGCTATGGAGCTGGTTCCCGAGGGCTTTACCTGCCCCCACTGCCAGGGCAAGACCTTTACCAAGGAGACCGACACCCTGGACTGCTGGTTTGACTCCGGCTCTACCCACTTTGCCTCCCTTATGAAGGACACTCCCGAGCTGTGGCCTGCAGATGTGTACCTGGAGGGTGCTGACCAGTACCGCGGTTGGTTCCAGTCCAGCCTCCTGACTTCTGTTGGCGCGCTGGATCAGGGCGCACCCTTTAAGCAGGTGCTGACCCACGGCTGGGTGGTGGACGGCCAGGGCCGCGCCATGCACAAGAGCCTGGGCAACGGCGTTGACCCCGCTGACCTCATTAAGGACTTCGGCGCGGATATCGTCCGTCTGTGGGCGGCTTCTTCTGATTACCATGCAGATGTGCGCTGCTCCAAGGAGATCTTCAAGCAGATCGCCCAAAACTACCTGAAGTTCCGTAACACTGCCCGTTACTGCCTGGGCAATCTCTCCGACTTTGATCCCAACAACCTGGTTCCTGCTGACCAGCTGGAGGAGCTGGATCGCTGGGCGCTGACCAAGCTGGATAAGCTGACCAAGGCTGTGCAGAAGGCCTACCACAATTACGAGTTCCACGTGATCACCCACGCCATCAACGATTTCTGCGTGGTGGAGCTGTCCTCCTTCTACCTGGATATTCTGAAGGATCGTCTTTACTGTGAGGAGGCCACCGGTCTGCGCCGCCGCAGCGCTCAGACTGCCCTGTATCTGATCCTGGACGCCATGACCACCTTGTTTGCGCCCATCCTGGCCTTTACCTGCGATGAGATCTGGCAGTCCATGCCCCATAAGGACAGCGACGATGTGCGCAATGTTCTGCTCAACCGGATGCCCGAGGGCTTCGATGCCTACTGCCTGGACGAGTCCGCTATGGCCAAGTGGGAGACCGTCATGAAGCTGCGTCAGGACGTAAACGGCGTTCTGGAGCTGGCCCGTGCTGACAAGCGCATCGGTAAGGCCCTGGAGGCCAGAGTGAGCCTTGCCTGCCAGGATGCAGAGCTGAAGGCTGCAGTTGAGGGTCTGAACCTTGCTGAGATCTGCATCGTTTCTGCCTGTGATTGGGAAACCGCTCCCGAAGGCTCTCTGGTCAAAGAGGGTACCAACTACCCGAACCTGACCATTGGTGTTTCCGAAGCCTTGGGCGAGAAGTGCCCCCGTTGCTGGATGCACTCCCAGGAAGCGGATGAGAACGGTCTGTGCAAGCGCTGCGCCGCAGTTGTAGCAAAGCTGGATGTAGAGATCTAACGTCATTACAAGGCCTTCTCCAAAGGACGGAGAAGGCCTTGTCGATAGATAGGAGGATATTATGAATCTGACTTTTGAACAGATATGCCAGGCTACCTTTGGGGCATCCAAAATTACCCAGGAAAATGGCATTATCCAATTTGCCCGATTATCTGACAAACAGATCGAAGCCTTCCGGCAAAGGGCCGAAGTATTGGGCGAACGGGCGCAAGCCACGACCGGCATACGTGTGGAATTTGATACAAACTCCAATACCCTCTTTGTGCAAAAGCGCGCCCAGGGTCGTTTGGAGATTTTGGTAGACGGTCTGCCCACCCTTTTATGCGAAAGCCCGAAAGACGAGAATCTGTTCCTACCCCTGCCCGAGGGCGAGCATCATATTACCATTCTTCTCCCCTGCCATACCCCCGGTGCCCTGGGGGTCGTTCGTCTGGACGAGAACGCTTCTTTCCGCCCCCACACCTTCCAGCGAAAGTTTTTGTTTCTGGGGGATTCCATCACCCAGGGAGCATCCGCCCATCACGACAGCCTGAGCTTTACTAACCGGGTCGCCAGATTCTTTCACGCAGACCAGGTCAACTGGGGGGTTGGCGGTAGCCGCTTCTTCCCGGAGACCCTGGAAAAACCGGACTTCCTGCCGGATACCGTCTTCGTTGCCTTTGGCACAAATGATTATGCTGTATGGGATTCTATGCAGCTATTGGAGGAAAACTGCTGTGCCTATTTGGATGGCGTAAAAGCCCTTTTCCCCGACAGCAAGGTTTACTGCATCAGTCCTCTTTGGCGTGCGGACGGAACTACCGTCCGAAAAACCGGGACCTTGGCCCAGGTCCGGGAGCGGATCATTGCCCAAATTGAAAATCACAGGTTTATCCACATTGACGGCTATCAGCTGTTTCCCCACAACCCGGAGTATCTCGATGACGGATTTCTGCATCCCAATGAGCTGGGGATGTCCCTTTATGCTGAACAGCTGATCCGGACCCTGATCCAGAGCCATGGCTTTTGAGTACAAGCTTCCCCCCTCCCTTCAGAAGCGTTTGGAAGGGTTGCAGGCACAAACGGACAGCATCGGCCGTTCTGCCGCAACCGTAACAGTCTTTGATGACTGTGTCCTGAAGGTCAGTCCCATTACCGCAGAAAACAGAAACGCGCTGCAAATGCTTTCCTGGCTGCAGGAGCGGTTGCCGGTGCCAAAGATCCTTTATCAGGAGGATCGGGATGGTATTAACTATCTTCTCATGTCCAGGGCATCCGGGCGCATGGCCTGTGATCCCCTTTTGATGGAGGATCCTTTACAGCTGACCCGATCGTTAGCCGATGCCTTGCAGACCCTTTGGCGGGTGGATATAACCGGATGCCCCTGCCGTCAGTTTTTGGAGCATAAGCTTTCTTTGGCCACCAAATTTGTGGAGGCCGGGGAATGCGATATGGAAGATGCTGAGCCGGGTACCTATGGGCCGGGCGGCTTCCGGGACCCGGAACACTTGCTTTCCTGGCTTGTGGACAACAAGCCGGAGGAAACGCCGGTTTTGTCCCACGGAGATTTCTGCCTTCCCAATGTATTCTTCCGGGACGGCCAGGTCAGCGGCTATATTGACCTGGATCATTGCGGCATCGGTGATCCCTACCAGGACATTGCCCTATGTTACAGAAGCCTGAACCACAACTTCAACGGCAAATACGGACATTTTCCCGGATATGACCCAAAAATGCTCTTTCAGGCGCTGGGTATGGAGCCGGATATGGACCGGATCCGCTACTATATTCTTTTAGATGAATTGTTCTGAAAATATAAAAAGCGAGTCGGAGGATCTTCAAAGGCATATTGCCTTTGGGGATCCTTCGACTCGCTTATGCTCGCTCAGGATGACAGTATGTTTCTGCTATGCAGATTTAATGGTACGGATAGGTGCCAGGGTGGAAATGGCGTGCTTATAGATCATCTGCTGTTTGCCGTCAGTAACCAGCACCACCACAAAGGTGTCAAAGCCCGTGATCACGCCCCGCAGCTGAAAGCCATTCATCAAAAACAGCGTAACCGGCACCTTTTCCTTTTGTACTTCCGTTAAAATTGCATCCTGCAAGGTGATCGTTTCGATCATATGTATACCCTCTTTCTTGAAATTTGGATATACATATTTTACCATCTGTCAATTGTCGGATTCCTCAAGAATCTGTCGTGCCTGGGAAAGAATTTCCCCGGTGGTCACACCCGGTTTTCTGCGGAGCCAGTGCATATTGGGATTGCGCCGGAACCAGGTCAGCTGTCGCTTGGCATACTTCCGGGAAGATGCACGAACCTGGTCTGCCGCTTCTTCGACGGTACACTTCCCCTCCAGGGCGTCCAAAAACTCCTTGTAGCCGATGGCCTGCATAGCCGTGGATTTGGCAGGGATCCCCCTTGCCAGAAGGCTTTGGATCTCCTCTACCAAGCCCTGCTCCAGCATAATACCTACCCGTTCATCGATCCGCTTATACAGGTCTGCCCGGTCTTCATCCTCCAGCCCGAACCACAGGGGGGTAAATCTCGGTGGGATCGCCTGGGTACGCAGATTGTGGGCGGTGATGGTCTGTCCGGTTTCGTAATAGACCTCCAGCGCCCGAATGATCCGTTTCCGGTCTGCCAAATGCAGTCTGGCGGCACTGTCCGGGTCAACCGCCCCAAGTTCCGTCAAAAGTATTTCCATTCCTTCCGCGTCTGCCCGGGCTTCCAGCTTTTCCCGGACTCCCGTAGCAGGAAAGGGGGCAAACGCATTGCCCTTAATAAGGCTATCCATATATAGACCCGTTCCGCCGGCAATAATGGCGGTCTTTCCCCGGGAAATAATATCCTCTACAATGGGCGTTGCCATTTCGCAATAGCGGCTGACGGAAAAATCCTCCCAGGGCTCTGCCACATCCAGCATATGGTGCGCGATCCCCTGCCGCTCTGCCACAGTGGGCTTGGCAGTACCGATATCCATGTATTTATAGATCTGCATGGAATCGCAGGATACCACCTCACCGTCCAGTTCCCTGGCAAGGGCTATGGACAGTGCGGTCTTTCCTGAGGCCGTAGGACCGGCGATACAAATGATTTTCTTCACAGCTTCCTCCGTTACAGAATGCCGAAATGCTGTAAGGCCCGGCTGATGCCGTCCTGATCGATGGGTTCGGTCACATAGTCGGCAATGGCCTTGACCGTGTCATCCCCATTCCCCATGGCAACACCGATCTTTACAAATTTCAGCATATCCATATCATTTTCTCCGTCACCAAAGGCCATGGTATTGGCCCTGTCAATGCCGTTTTCCTCTAAATAACGGCAGATCCCGGAAACCTTTCCGGCACAGCCCGGTACGATATCCACCGCCCAGGTATTCCAGTAGGTCACATGACAGCCGGGAAGCAGACGGGTCAGCAGCTCCTTCTGATCCGGGCTCACAAAGCCTACTGCCTGGTATACGGTGCCGCCTTCATAACATCCCACCTGGGGGATCCAGGCAGACATGGCGTTTTGAGCCTCCAAGACCCGCTCATCAATATAATTGATGTACATTCTGTCCTTTTCGATGAGCATGATGGGAAAGGGCTTTTCCTGAAACAGATCGACCAGGGCTTGCTTTTGTGCCCCTTCAATGGCATTGCCAAAGGTCAGCTCCTTGTTTGCATCATAGCAAAGCTGACCGTTTAAGGTAATATACCCGTCAAAAACAATGTCCGCGACCGGCAGGGTGCTAAGCTCCGACAGATGGCGTCCGGTGGCCACCACCCGACGGATCCCACGGTGGGAAAGCTTCTGCAAAGCCTCTCTCGCTGAGGCGCAGACCTCGCCCTTTGCATGGCATACCAGGGTTTCATCCACATCAAAAAAGATCGCTTCAATCTCATTCATATTTACAAGATCCTCTGCAGCTGCCCCACGATCCGGGCAATGTCTCCGTTGACCTCCTGAGGGGCTGTGTACATATGATAAAAGAGGCGGTTGATGTTTTCCTCAAAATCCTCCGGCAAATTCTCACAGCAGGCTTTGCACCGCTGGATCAGGCGCTTTTCCCCCGGATGGGTCTGCCCGTTCACCGCAAAGAGAATGTCGAAATACGACTCCATAAAGGCGGCGACCCGGTGATTCAGGCTCACCACATCCTGCCGCTTCAGGGCTTTGGCGATCTGCATCCGGTAGGCAGGCAACGCAGCATGCAGAAGCCTGTAATTCCTGGAAACAATGTTTTCCATAAGCTCCTCAGGGTACGCTACATCAAACCGGGCCTTTGCCTGGGAAAGCCTTCCCTCCCGGTCATAAAGAACCGTACAGTTTTTCAGGTTATGCCACATGCAGGTAGTATAGCCGTTTCTTGCCTGAAACTGTTCTACCACGGAAGCTACATCAGCGATCATAGCATCCAGATCCCGGTAGATAATATCGATATCGATGCCGTTTTTCAGGGTTGCGTTATCCTCCTGCTCCCAAAACCGGTTGTCGATCTCCAAAACAGCGCAGTAATTCTGCAGGATCCCGCGGCGGACCGCCACATCAATAGGCTCCGTACAGTACACATACACATCATAATCCGAGGCCGTATCCCCTTGCTGAGTAGCCCGGGAGCCACCCAGGGCAATGGCCTCCACCCCGTCCAGGGCGGCAAATTCCTTTATAAGCGCATCAAACATAATTGATCTCCTTGCAATGAATGGCTAAGGGGCAGCTTTCACATTTGGGATTGCGGGCTGTGCAGGTATCTCTGCCGAACAGCACGATCCGGTGGCAAAAATCGCTGCTCTCCTCCGGGGGCAGGATCTTACGCAGCTGCCGCTCCACCTTTTCCGGGTCCTTGCCCTGGGAAAGCCCCAAGCGTCCACAGATCCGGATACAATGAGTATCGCACACCACACTTCCCGGCTCCGCGTACAGATCTCCCAACAAAAGATTGGCAGTTTTTCTCCCCACTCCGGGAAGCTTCAAAAGGGCTTCCATGGTATTGGGGACTTTCCCCCCATGATCTCGCAACAGGATCTGACAAGAGGAAACGATGTCTTTTGCCTTTTGCCGGTAAAAGCCGCAGGAATGCACATAGGCTTCCACGTCCGATACGTTCGCGGATGCAAAGCTTTCCAAGGTGGGATAGGCGGCAAACAGTGCCGGTGTCACCAAATTCACACGGGCATCGGTACACTGGGCACTCAGGCGCACCGCGATCATCAGCTCGTAATCCTTGCCATAATGCAGGGCACACAAGGCATCGGGATAGCGGTCCTTTAAAATATCCAGGATGGAACGTACTTTCTCTTTCAAGGAATCTACCTCATTCTACGATCACAGTGATTGTCTTCAAAACCCGGTCGCCCTGACCAATGGTCACAGTACCGGTACCGGCCTCCTTGGCATACAGCACAAAGGGGAACTCCACCGTCAGGTTGTCGCTGACGGTGATCTTCAGGTCGCTCACATGGAAGGGCTGTGGCATCAAGATCAGGGTCATGGTGTCGTGTACACGAAGCTTCACCGTCTCGCTGGCCTCCATAAAGAAGTCCGTGAGAATGCTTACAGACTGCGCCGTGACCTCGCCCCGCAGATGCTCATAAAAATGCTGGGCAATGTCCATACCGGAGGCATTATAGGCCACCTGAGTCAGATGCACACCGTCAGAGAAAATATCATCCAGCAGGACCGGCTTGGAGACCGGCTCTGCATGGGTTTGGTAATCGATCTCCGGGAAGGTATCGGCAATGCCCTGGACAGAGCACCAGTCCCGGGTAGCCATGGAGGCTACAAAAGCCTTGGGATAGTCCTTCACGGCGCCCATGTAATAGTTGGCAGGCTTGTCGTACTGGTGCTTGTTGGTTGCGCCATTGGTCCAGCAGGGTACAAAGCCCACCGCATCCAGGGTCTCATTGCGGCCATCGTCATTTAGATCCATTGCAGAAAGCGCAAAGCCCTCCAGCAAAGAGGCATACCAGGTATTTAATAGCTCATTGGTGCAGGAAACTTCCTTATAGGCAAAATTCGCCGCGCTGTGATACACCACCGCATAGTCCTTGAGCCGGAAATGCCCCGCCTTGATCTCATTGCGCAGAGTCATTTGGGCAGCAGCAACCAGGCTCATAGCCTGGGAGAAATTCGGCTCGCCCTGGACCCATTCATTCAGGCATGAACCGCCCACAGCGGCATTGAGTACCCAAATCTTTTCCCCGGTAAGCTGATTCCACCGGTATGCCAAGCCACCGGCCTCACCCTGTACACCGCCGCCCACAGTCAGCGCGTCGATGCCGTTGGGGCGCTTGCTGGCATTGTAGCCAATGCCGGTGGAAGGATCCGGAAAGCCAGCCTGATCCTGCAGTACTGTGCTGTAGGCCTGGCCTTCTTCACATTTAACAGACTGGGCAGGTACGCCGGTCTGACCGGCACCCAGGCTGTGTCCGGTAATCAAAAAAAGAGAAATGGGAGCAGTGGACACCCGGACGGGATATTCCGTGCCGTCTGCCACTACGGTAGCCAGGCCACAGCCTACGGCGATCAGTCGGGAATTGGCCTGATCGTAGTACAGTACTTCCGTATCCGGCTCCTGAGTTCCCAGCTGCAAAGAGGTGACCTCCTCCGTGCGGATCTCAACAGAAGCAGGCTCGGCTCCCGTCAGCTCCAAAAGGCTCAGGCGGTCATCGTAGTATAGATTGGTTCTGCCGTCCTCCGGGATCACGGGGTCCGTTTCTTCGGGCTCTGTGACCGGCTCCGTTGTGGGCTGTGTAAGTAGTTGCGTGGTTTCCATAGGCTCCGTTGTCTCCTTGGTTTCGGTTGCAGTGGGTGCGGTCTCCGCGGCGCAGCCTGCAAGCAGGCATACACACAGCATGAATGCAATAAAAGATCGCATAAAATCCCTCCTTTTTCTTTTCATTATACCTTCCTTCCCAGCCTCTTGTCAATGACTACCCCTCTGAAAATCTCTCATCAGAATATACGGAAAAATGTATTTTCCCCTTTACCCCCGGAAAGAATTGTGTTATTATGTATGATGACTTATTTTATGGAGAGATGCCATATGAAACTTCCCCGGTTAAATGAAAAAATAAAAGATTATACCTTTTTCGGATTTCTGATCCCCTTCCTGGCCATGCTGTTTGTGATGGCCGCCAACGATTTTACCCCCTTTGGCGATTCTTCCATGCTGTATTCGGACAAGTACCATCAGTACTTCCCGTTCTTTAAGGCCTTCCGGGAGAATCTGCGCAACGGAGAATCTCTGCTTTACAGCTGGGATGTGGGCATGGGAATGGACTATTTGGGGCTGATCTCCTATTACCTGGCCTCCCCTTTGAATCTGCTCAGCGTGATCGTGCCGGATAGCTGGGTATTGGGCTATTTTGAAATGCTGGTGCCCATCCGTTTGGGTCTTGCCGGTCTGTTCTTTGCTCTGTTTTTGAAGAAGCTCTTCAAAAAGACCGATTTTTCCATTGCCATCTTCGGCAGCTTCTATGCCCTTTGCGCCTGGGCCTTGGGATATCAATGGAATGTGATGTGGATGGATACCTTCGCATTGCTTCCTTTGGTGGCGCTGGGTACCGTCAGCCTTTTGAAGGATAAAAAGTTCATCCTTTACACCTTTACGCTGTTTTTATCTGTCTTCTCTAACTATTATATTGGATTTTTTACCTGCATTTTTGTCCTTTTGGTCTTTATCTGCTATGAGATCTGCCGCTGGGAGGGCTTCAAAAAGTTCTTTTTCGATCTTTGTCGGATCGCTCTGTTCTCCATTCTCGCCATCGGCATGACTGCCGTTTTGGAGCTTCCCACTTTGGCAGCCTTGGGAACCACCCAATCCAGTGTGAACAAATACCCCGAGGATTTCGCCCTGAACATGGCAGACCGGAAGCTGTATTCTCAGGTCAATGCCGCCTGGGATGCCGCCAAGGCCGCCTGGGATGCCGGTACGATCAAAGAAGCCTTCAGCCAGGGCTGGATCGCCTTTAAAGGTGCTATGGCCGGTATTTGGGACGGTATGAAGATCTGCGCCGGTAATATGCAGGGCGGTCTTACCCCCACCTTTAAGGAAGGCTTCCCCAATCTGTACTGCGGTGTGGGTACGATCATCTTCGCTTTCCTGTTCCTGACCACCGGAAAGGTCAAGCTCCGGGATAAGATCTGCAGCGTGTTTTTACTGCTGTTCATTATGATCAGCTTTATTGTCCGTCAGCTGGACTATATCTGGCACGGATTCCATTTCACCAATATGATCCCCTACCGGTTCAGCTTCCTTTACAGCTTCATCTTGCTGTATATGGCCTACCGGGCCTGGGTGATCCGCAGAAGCTTCAAGATCTGGCAGGTTGCCATTGCCTGCGGCCTTGCCATCTTCCTGACAGTCAGCTCCGATGCTTTGACCACCGCCCTGGACAAGATCAAAGATCCCTCTTTCCAGAGCAATTACGACAAGCTCATGGATAAGTGGACCGGGTCCCAGTCGGATTTCGATGCCCTTGCCAAGCATATTTTGGTGTATGCTTACCCGGTGATCAACGGTGTGTTCCTGCTTTTGTATACAGGACTGCTGGGCGCTTACAGTTTCCCCGCCCTGGTCAAAAAGGGCGCAAAGAAGGACGCTTTGCAGATTTCTGCCCGTCGCCGCAGTTCCCGTCGCAGCCTTTGCACCTACGCCCTTCTGGCGGTCATGGGCTTTGAACTGGTAATAAACGTCTGCAACTATTCTTTGAACTTTACGGGAACCAGTATCGTCAACTATCCCAAAGGGTTGCAGGATTCCGCCACCATCGTGGCAACCATGCACAAACGGGAAAAGGGCAATCTGTTCTACCGGGCAGAGACTACTCACAGCCAAACCCTGAACGACGGTGCCCTCAACGGCTACAACGGCATTTCCACCTTTACAAGCTCTGCCAACGTAAAGGTCACGGAGTTTATGCGCACTTTAGGCTACGGTGCGAAAAACACCTATAACCGCTATTGCTTCGAGGAAAGCTCTCCCGTTGCCAATCTGTTTTTGGGGCTGAAATATATGATCGAACGGGACGGCAAGGTGGAGCCCAACGCCTATTTTGACACCGTCGCCTCCTCCGGAAACGTTTACCTTTTGGAAAACAACGCCTATCTGCCCCTGGGCTTTTTGGCAGAATCGGAGCTTGCCGACCTCTCCTTCGAGAATTACAGCAGCCGTTTCTACTTCCAGAATCAGCTGATCCGTGCCGCCACAGGCATGGAGGAGGATGTTTGGTATCCCATCTACGAGGACTGTCTGCAGGTCGCCCCGGAGACGGAGCAGGTGACCCTGAAATCCGGCGCACAGAGCAGCACAGCCTCCTACTCTGCCACCGGGAAAGGTCCGCTGACCTTCACCTACACCTGCCCCATTGAAGGCTTCTTGTGCATCGATATCAATCAGACCAAGCGCAATTCCTATACCGTCTGGCACAACGGCGCACAGCTTTACAGCGAAAGCTACAGTCTGCCCCAAATGATCAGCGTCTGTGACGTGGTTCCCGGGGATACTGTGCAGATCAAGTTCTCCTGCACCTCCGGTGACAAGGGTTCTATTACGGTCCATGCCAATATTTTGGATGAAACAAAGTTCCGCGAGGCCTACGGCATTCTGAACACCTCCGTTTTGGAGCTGACAGAGTTTGACACCACCCGGATCAGTGGCACCATCCGGTGTGACCGGGATGGTCTTCTATACACTTCCATCCCGCAAAACGGGGATTGCTGGAGCGTCTGCGTGGACGGTAAGCCTGCCCAGATCCGGCTGGTCGGAGATGTGATGATCGGTGTGGAGCTGACCCAGGGTGAGCATACCGTTACCTTCCAATACAAGAATTCTGCCTTTACCCTGGGTCTTTGGGTCAGCTTGGGCTGTTTGGCCATTACCGTTGCCCTTTGGGTCCTTTGGTATAAACCGGACCTTAAGAAAGCCTCTCCCAAACGGCTTTGGAGCAAGGCAAAAGGACTGTTTCAAAAAAGCAAATGATCCCGCCTGTTCAATCTATGTAACACAGGGCGATAAGTAAAGAAAACAACTGCAAGGCTTTGCGGGGGGCCCACCCTACGGATTCTCCTTAGCAGTGCTGTGCAAATATGGGAAAATCAATTTTCCCTCTTGTATTTTAATCGGATTCGGTTTATAATAGCCGAGATAAATAAAGGAGGTCATTACTATGGCTGTTAAGATTGAAAAGGATACCATTATTGGTGATGTTTTGGATGTGGCACCTCAGGCTGCTCCTCTATTCTTCGCCATCGGCATGCACTGCCTGGGCTGCCCCTCTTCCAGAGGCGAAACCGTTGAGGAAGCCTGCGCTGTTCACGGCATCGAGTGCGAGCCCTTCCTGGCTCAGCTGAACCATTTCCTGGAGGCTTACGAGGCCGACCAGGCACAGAAGCAGTAATGTGATCCTTGGATGCCATCCCACCGTAGGGATGGCATCCTTTTTTGAGGTGCAGTATGAACATTCCCCTTTCCAACCGCCTTCTTGCCTGCGCCGGTTTTGTGAATCCCGGTGACCGGGTCGCGGATATCGGCTGTGATCACGGCTATTTGGGCATTTATCTTTTGCAAAACGGTCTTGCTTCGGCGGTCATTGCCTCTGATGTAAACCAAGGGCCTTTGGACAGTGCCGTAAAAAATGCCGCAAAATTCGCTGTTTCGGAGAATATCCGCTTTTATCTTTCTGATGGGGTCAGAAATATTCCCCGGGAGTTTGACACCATGGTATGCGCCGGAATGGGTGCGGATACTATGATCTCCATTCTGGAGGCTGCTCCCTGGCTGAAAAGCAAGCAGTACCGGCTGATCCTGCAATGCCAGTCCCGGCGGCCCGCTTTGCGGCGATATTTATCTGATAACGGCTGGTGTATCCTTCGGGAGACCCTGGCCCGGGACGGCAAGTTTCTCTATCCCGTTATGGAAGTAGTCTTTTCCCCCGCTCCTCCACTGACCGAGGCACAGACCCATATCAGCCCCGCTCTGCTGGAGAGTAACTCTCCGTTACTTCCCGACTTTTTCCAGCGGATCACCCAGGGCATCCGATCCACCGTAGATGGTCTGACCCGTTCCGGGGATACGGAAAAAGCCGCACAGTTTTCGGACGTCTTGGAAGAATTGAAGAAAATGTACGAAAATCGACAAACTGGAATTTGAATTACGGAGGAACCTATGGCAACTGTAAAGGATATTTTAGCTTGTATCGAGGGGTTTGCCCCCACATATATGAAAGAAGACTGGGATCGGGTGGGACTGAACTGTGGGCGCACCGACGCGCCTGTGACAAAGATCCTGGTAGCCCTGGATCCCTTCAAGGAGGCCTGCCGGGAAGCGAAAGAACTGGGGGCTGAGCTTTTGGTCACCCACCACGCCCTTCTTTGGGAGCCGGGATTCATTACCGACGAAACGGAGCAGGGACGAAATGCGCTGTTTCTCATGGAAAACCGGATCGCCCACATCAATGCCCACACCAATCTGGACTGCGCCCCCGGCGGCGTCAACGATACCCTGGCACAAAAGCTGGGTCTTTCGGAGGTGAGTGTGGTAGATCCCGTGGGAACGGATAAAGACGGCAACCCCTACGGTCTGCTTCGCATGGGTACTGTCCCCCAGCAGTCCCTGGAAGGCTTTTTAAGCAATGTTAAGAATGCCCTGGGGTGTGAGGGTCTTAAGTATGTCAGCGGTGGCAAGCCGGTACACAGGGTCTGTGTGGGCGGCGGCGGTTGCGGCGGTGAGTTAAAGCACGCCATTGCCGCAGGCTGTGATACCTTCGTTACCTCCGATCTGCGCTACAATATGTTCCGGGATGCCTATGATCTGGGGATCAACCTGATCGATGCTGGGCATTTCCATACAGAAAACCCTGTCTGCCGGGTTTTGGCACAGAAGCTTCAGGAGGCTTTTCCGGAAATTCAGGTGATTTTGTCAAAAAACCACGCCGATCCCGGAAAATTCTACGTTTAAGTGTTGAAATCTTTCAAGTAATGTGCTAAAATATATCCGATTTTTTGATAACTAACCTTAAGAGAGGAAGAATACTATGTCCGGACATTCCAAATGGCATAACATCCAAAAAACCAAGGGTGCGCAGGATGCCAAGCGCGCTGCCGCCTTTACCAAGATCGCCAAGGAGCTGATCGTGGCCGTGAAGGAGGGCGGCGGTATTACCGACCCCGCCAACAACTCCCGTTTGGCTACCGTCATCACCAAGGCCAAGGCCGCCAATATGCCCAACGATAACATCAAGCGCTGCCTGGAAAAGGCCGCCGGTGCCGGCGGCGGCGACAGCTACGAGACCATCACCTACGAAGGCTACGGCCCCGGCGGTGTGGCTGTGATCGTAGAGACCATGACCGACAACCGCAACCGTACCGCAGGCTCCATGCGCCATCACTTTGATAAGTTCGGCGGCAACCTGGGCGCTTCCGGCTGCGTGAGCTGGAGCTTCGACAAGAAGGGCGTGCTGGTCATCGACAACGAAGACGGCGACTATGACGAGGATACCGTCATGATGGACGCTATGGACTGCGGCGCTGACGATTTCGAGGCTGAGGAAGACTGCTTCACCGTCTACACCGATCCCGACGATTTCAACGCCGTTGCCGAAGCCATGACCGCCAAGAAGTACACCTTCGCCTCTGCCCAGATCGAAATGGTTCCCCAGAACTATCAGAAGCTGGAAAGTGAAGAGCACATCAAGCTCATGGAAAAGCTCATCGACATCATGGAAGAAGATGACGATGTGCAGAACGTCTGGCACAACTGGGAGCAGGAATAAGTTTGTATAAATAAGGGGCGGGCTCATTCTTTTCAGCAATGAGTCAGCCCCTGTTCATTTAGAAATTCTACGTCCCACAGACGACGAAACCACTCATAAACAAGGCTGTCATCCCTCCCAGCGCACACGCCTGGTCGGGATGACAGCCTCGCTATATAGTGCAATACGCCTTTCATGAATCAGGTGCCAGCATATTGCGTTATTTCTGTTCAGTATCCAGCAATTTTTTGATATCGCTGAATATTATCTTTATATTCATTTGCATCGGAAATGTAGGAATTTAAGTTGCCGCTTGGGTCAAGTGCGTGATCTGCGTAAAGACTACTCTCAATCCACCAGTTTTGAAGTGCATCCATTTCTGTGCTATATTCTTTAGAATAATCCTTCACCATAACATCTATAAAAGCTTTTATGGATTCGTGTGAATCTTCTATGTTTTTAATAGATTGCACATAGGATTTGCATTTTTCTTCTGTTTCAGTTATTTTGCTTGAACTAAAACTAAAAAAGTTTTCACCAAAATATTCCTTATCAACCGCATATCCTGCAACCCAAAAGACATAAAGGGCATCATCTGAGCCGTATCTACTAATCATTCCGTCATAACCTATTTCACCAGCGATAATTACATCTTCTTGATAAGTCAAAAAATCGGACGCACCTACATTATCCCAAATGGTAACATTACCACTGATAACATGCTCGGTGTTCAAATTCATATATTGAATGGAAAGCGCAGCCCATTTGTATTCATTTTCAAACAAACGAGTTCGTTCAGTCTCAAAAGTTTGCCAGTTCTCTACTTTGTCTTGTTCCTCGGCAGACAATGCGTTATATGCTACTTCAACAGCATCTATTTTTTCTCTTGCAATGTCAATTTCATCATAGTTCTCCATTGGAAGTTCCGGAAGATCTGCAATCATTTTTTCAACATTCTCAACAGCCTCGCTCTTTTTCTGCATGTCTCCGCAAGATGCAAAGGAAATGCACATTACAGCAGCCAAGAGAAGCATAATCATTTTCTTCATGTTTGTATTCAACCTTTCTATGATAGAATTTGGCCTCGAAATGGATATTGTTAATTTACGCATATCGAGGCATGGAGGAAACGCTTTGTGCTATTTCTGTTATGAAAATGCAAAAGCAGATCAATCTCACCTGTGAAACTAATTATAGTAAATATATTTACTAAAGTCAATAGTAAACTTGTTTACTATGTTAAATTGTCTACATGCTGGCTATGAAAGGGAGTTTGGTATGTTGACTTATATAGACAGGCTTCGCGGACTTCGCGAGGATTACGATTTGACCCAGGCCCAAATTGCGGAGATCCTTGGCACTTCTCAAACCATGTATGCACGTTACGAACGTGGTGCCAACGAGTTGCCAATTCGTCATTTCATCACTCTATGTAAATTCTATAATGTTTCTGCCGACTTTCTGCTGGGCACCACACCAAATCCCGCACGAAAACAAAAAAGAATCATTCACCCATAACGACTGCGGTCTCCGGCGGCAGTATTGATATCATAGTCCTTTCTTCTTGTTGTATATCGTAATGTGTTTTCAGAAAACGCAAAAATGGGGCTGTTGCAGTTCAAAAAAATGCCACTGATAGTCTATTGACTCCCAGTGGCATTTTTCTTATATGTTACATTTTATATCATTGATTCATTCTACGGGCAGTCACGGCGAACGAGCTTTGCAATCCTCATCTGCTTACCGTAACACAGTATAGGAGGACGGATTGCCACGACCAGTTTGCGAACTGGTCTCGCAATGACGCTCAGAAGGTCCAGCATTGGGCATTTGGAATTTGGCATTCGGCATTTTCATAGTAATGATGCGCAGAAGGCTCTGTATTTATCAGGGACGGCGGAGGAGAAGTTTGAGGGCGTGGAGGGTGGGAAGGGTCAGGAAGGCCACTGCTACCACAAGCTCCAGGAGGAAGCCGCCGCCCAAAAGTACGGTCAGCAGGTGCATGGCATACCGCCACAAAAACACGCCCAGCACAAAGCCCAGGGAGGCCAGGAGGGTGCGCAGGATCATCTTTTGGAACTGTCCTGGACCGTTCACATAGAAGCCCAAAAGCAGGGCGCCGCATCCGGCAGGATACAGTATACTCAGTAAGGGGATCAGAATCGACTGGGAGCCAGCCAAAAGGGTGCCAAAGCTGATCCAAACCAAAAAGTAGAACACAAGGGCACTGCCGCCGCCAATAGCGGCACCCAGGCCCAGGCCCTGAAGCTGTGATTTTTTCATAAAAGAACCTCCGTAGTTTCCCGTTATTTAATCGGATTCGGGTAAGATCTGAATCATAACATATTCACTGGGGGCGGATGTTTTAATGGGAAAGCCCCAACCGGCAAGGCCGGAAGTGACGATGGCTTTGCTGTCTTTCTCCACGGACACCAGGCCGTAATTGGCATCGTTGAACCGAAATAGCCTATCGACCAGGTTGGCAGGCCAGATCTGCCCTCCGTGGGTATGGCCTGAAAGGATCAGGTCTGCACCGGCTTTTCCGGTGGCGGCATAGTCAGCCGGCTGATGGTTGGCAACAATGCAGTAGGCATTTTCCGGGATACCGGCAAGCAGCTGCTGTGCCGTAAGCCGCTCTCCCCTGCCCCCGAAGCCAGGATCGTCCCGACCTGCCAAATAGAGGGTTTCCTCCAGGCATAGGGCTTTATCCTGCAAAACGGTGATACCGGCATCTTCAATGGCCCGGACCAACTGCTCCTCCGTAAAGGGGCTTTTCACCGCCGACATGGGGCGGTCATGGTTGCCGTAAACATAGTATACTCCGTAGGTGCTTTCGATACTGCCCAAGGCAGAAAACACTGTTTGCAGTCCTTTTTCCGTAGTTTCGTTATCCACGATATCTCCGCAGAGGATCACTACATCGGGCTTTTCCCCACTAACCCGCTGGCATACCTGCAAAAGCTCCCCTTCATCCAGGGTCACCCCGTAATGGACATCGGCGATCAGTGCCACCCGGTAGCCCTCCTGAGGGATGGCTTTATGGGTTTTCAGGGTATAGTCCGTGCAGACCACCCGGTACATATTAAAGTAACCATAAACGACCACACCCACAGCGGCAAGAAGGGGCAATACACCGCAGTGCAGAACCCTACGAACCGTAAAAAGCCTGTCCGATGTAAGCTTTTTCACGGTCCAGGCGATCAGCTGGGCCAACGCGGAAAAGGCCATAAAATGGGCAACCAGCATAAAGGCTATGGAGGAAAGATCCAGAAGGCAAAGACCCATAAGCCCTGCCGCCGCCCACAACATGACCCGGATCCACATTTTATCGGTGGACACCGAGAAGGCGCGCAAGCTGCGCCTGAGTACCTTATACAGATAAAAAACGCAGGCTGCGGCGATCAGCAGCAGAATCAAAAAGGCGATCCACATAGGCTTATTTCAGCTCCCAAAGCTTGATCTCACTGGATTTTTCATAAAGGCGCAGATAGCTGTCATACCGGCTTTGCTCCAGCTCTCCGTCCTCTACTGCCTGACGGACCGCGCAGCCCGGTTCGGCTCTGTGGGAGCAGTCGTGGAACTGGCACTGCCCCAAATAGGGAGCCATATCCGGGAAGGCATACTGCAGGTTTTCCTTCAGGATCACATCCATCTGCTCTGTATCAAAGGAGGAAAACCCGGGGGTATCGGCAACATAGGTATCCTCCTCCAGGCGGAACAGCTCCACATGGCGGGTGGTATGCCGTCCCCGACCCAGCTTTTCAGAGACCTCGCCGGTAGCCAGCTTCAGCTCCGGGCAAAGGCGGTTGAGCATACTGCTCTTGCCAACACCGGTATTGCCCGTGAAGGCCACCAGTTTGCCACGGATCAGCTCCCGCAGCTCCTCCACGCCCTCCCCCGTTTCCGCGCTGGCGCAGATCACGGGAAAGCCCGCGTGTTCGTAGATCCTGCGCAGATCCAACGCCGGGTCCAGGTCGCATTTATTGATGCACAGCACCACGCTGACCTCCTGGTCGCCGGCAATGGCCGCCACGCGGTCAATCAAAAAGGGCTCTGTTACGGGATTGACATTGGCGGCAAAGACCACCAGGGCATCCACATTGGCAACAGCAGGCCGGATAAACCGGTTTTTTCGAGGCAGGATCTTTTCCACCATGCCCTTGCCGTGTTCCAGGGAGATCTCCACCAGGTCACCGGTAAGGGGGCTTTCGCCGGTACGGCGCAAGGCGCCCCTGCCCCGGCAGGTCACGACCCCCTGGGAGGTCTGTACGTCGTAAAATCCACTTAGGGAACGAACGATTCTACCTTCAGCTTTTTTCATAATCAAAATCGACCACATAGTTTTCAGAATAGGGAACTCCATTGATCCGGATCTCATAGGTGACCCTGCCCGTTCCCTTAAAGGTCACCGTCACATTTTCCCCAGGGACCACGGTTTTCTGATGGACCAGTTCTTCGCCATCCCACACTGTCATGATGATATCTCCGTAGTTTTCTCCCAGCTTCAGATTCAGCCAGTCCACATCCGGGGCCAAGATGGTTTTGGTCACGGAAACGTACTGGGGTCCCTTGGAGACCTTCAGCACGATCACGCTGGTCACATACACAGGCTTCGTCAGATCCATGCCCGGCTCGTTTTGTACATAATAGCCCACAACAGTCCCCTGGGGCTCATCACTGTCGGTTTCCTCGGTGATGTAAGTCTCAAAGCCCTTACTCTTGAGAATGTTGGCAGCCTCGGTGACATCCTTGCCCACGATCTGTGCAGGCAGGACCTCTGCCACCATTTCGGGGCCTTTGCTGACCACAACCACCACCTTGTCGCCGAAATCCAGGAACTTGCCCTCGGCAGGATCTGTGGAAATGACCTTTCCGGCTTCGATCTCATCGTGAAACTCGTTCTCGATCTCCACTTCCAGGCCGATCTCCATATTCAGAAGGGCATTCTTGGTCTCCTGACCGTCCTTACCCACAAAGTCCTCCATACGGGGCTGCTTACCGGCACTGATGACCAGGGTGACCTTATCCCCCTCCCGGAGGGGCTCACCCTTGGCGGGCTTGGTGGAAATAACGCATCCAGCAGGCACTTTGTCATCAAACGCCTTTTCCGGGATCACTTCCACATAAAAATCGTACTGCATCAGGGTATTACGGGCCTTATCCTCAGTCATCTCCACCAGGTCTTCCATTTCTACGGAAGGTGCCTCGGTGCCACCCTGGGTGGCTTCCGTGGTATCCTGGATATTGGGGTCTTTGCCCTGACTGATGGTCAGGATCACGCGGCTGCCCTCTTTGACCTCGGTAAAGGCGGCGGGCTTTTGGAACATGATCATACCGGGTTCATATTCGTCGCTGTAACCGTCTTCCGTTTCTATTTTAAATTTTTCCAAGTCAAATTCTGAGTAAGTGGATAGGGTCTCATAGTATTTTCCCACAAAATTGGGGACTTCCACAGTCTTTGCGGCAGGCTCAGCGCCACCGTCACCACTGAGGATCACCACCAGGAACACGGACAGGGCGATGAGGGCCACCACCGCGCAGACAATGATCGCAATGATCGCTGTATTGTTCCGCTTTTCCGGTTGCTCCGGTTGGCGGCGCTGGGGTTCCTGACGGGTTGGGCGGGTCCTGCGGATCACTTCCGCGCCACCGGTGCGCTCCACGACCTTTTCTGCTGTGGTCTTCGGCGTATTGGTAAGCGGCTCGATCACCATGGTGGGTCTGTGGATCTTGATCACATCCTCTTTGGGGGTATTGTAATCAAAGAGGATGGCAGGATCCTTGCGGAATTCGTCCATATCCCGGAGCATTTCCGTAGCACTGGTGTAGCGCTTGGCCTGGTCATGGGCCATGGCCTTCATGATGATCTGCTCCAGACCGCCGGGGATATTGGGATTATAAATGGAGGGCATGACCGCACCGCCATTGATATGCTGAATGGCCACTGCCACCGGGGACTCTCCGTCATAGGGAGGACGGCCACTCATCATTTCATACATAACGATGCCCAAAGAGTAGATATCCGAACGGTTATCCACTCTGCCGCCCTTGGCCTGCTCCGGGGAGATATAGTGAACAGAGCCCAGAGCCTCCTTGGTCAGGGTATTGCCCTTGGACATCATCCGGGCAATGCCAAAATCCGTTACCTTCACAGAGCCGTTTTTCAGCACCATAATATTATGGGGCTTGATATCTCTGTGGACGATGCCACGGCTGTGGGCATGTTCCAGGGCCTTGCCGATCTGAATGGCAAAATGCAGGGTCTCCTTCCAGTTGAGACACCCCTTCTTTTCCATATACTGCTTCAAGGAAATGCCTTCGATCAGCTCCATAACGATATAGTCCGCCATAATAGAGGTGGAAACATCGTAAACAGATACAATATTCGGATGGCTCAGCATGGCAACAGCCTGACTTTCCGAATGGAAGCGTCGGCGGAAATCCTCATCCTGCATGAAGTCATCCTTCAGGATCTTAATGGCCACCAAGCGGTTCAAACGGTGGCAACGGGCTTTATAGACAACCGCCATGCCGCCGGTTCCGATGACCTCCAGGATCTCGTACCGGTTATCCAGCAAACGGCCTATGTATTTATCCATAGATTCCATACTCCTTTCGCCACGGCTCAAATCATCACCAGCACACCGGTCACATTATCCGGTGCGCCGCGATTTTTGGCGATCTGCAGTAGCTGATGACAGCACTTCTTCTTTTCCACGCCATGAACCACCTCAAACAGGATCTCCTGATCGTCAATGAGGTTGCTCAGGCCGTCGGTACACAGAAACACACAGTCCCCACGTTCCATCCTTCTGTGGAAAACATCACAGGTCACTGCCGTTTCCGTACCAATGGCACGGGTGATGAGATTCTTGCCCGGGTAGCTTTTGGCCCGTTCCGGGGTCAGCTCCCCCCGGGCCACCATCATCTGTACCAAAGAATGATCCTCTGTGACCTGGGAAATACCGTCGGCATCGATATGATAGCCGCGGCTGTCACCCACATTCACAAAAATAGCATGCTTTCCCTGGATCAGTACCGCAACCAACGTAGTTCCCATGCCGGAAAACTCCTCAAATTGCTGGGCCTGGTCATAGACAGTGAAGTTTGCAAGCTTCACCGCTGCCCGGAGCATGGATTCCAGCTCCTTAATGGCCATATCCGGCTTCCAGGAGCCTTTTACCTCCTGGGAAAATACATCCACCGCAAGGGTGCTTGCCACGTTACCGGATTTGGCACCGCCCATACCGTCACAGACCACGCAAAGTAAGGTGTTTTTATCCAATACTTCCACGTGGAATGCATCCTGGTTCTGACTTCGGACCATGCCCGGGTCAGACAGTCCCCAATATTGCATCCGGATCACTCCTTCCGTTCTTCTTTTGTATATTTCCGCCGCAGCTGTCCGCAGGAGGCATCGATATCCCCTCCCAGAGTGCGGCGTACCGTGGCAGGGACTCCACCCTGCTCCAAAATCGTCTGAAACTCCATGACCGCCTTCCGGGTACTGGGCTTCAGCGGACTTTCTTCCACATGATTCAGGGGGATCAGGTTCATATGGGCCGGAAGTCCCTTCAGCCGCTTCAGAAGCAGCCTTGCATCCTCCGGACGATCATTGACCCCATGGATCATGGCATATTCAAAGGAAATGCGCCGGTTGGTCGCCCCATAGTACCGACGGCAGGCCGCCAGGAGTTCTTCTGTGGGGTAAGCCTTGTTCACCGGCATAATGGTATCGCGGATCTCGTCGCTGGGTGCGTGAAGGGAGACAGACAGGGTAAGCTGCAGCTTTCTTTCTGCCAGTTCATCGATCTTCGGCACCAGGCCGCAGGTGGAAAGGCTGATATGGCGCATGGAGATGTTCATGCCCTCGGGGCTGTTCACCAGCTCCAAAAAGCGCATCACATTGTCAAAATTATCCAAAGGCTCTCCAATGCCCATTAAAACGATATGGGAAATGGGAAGCCCCGAATCCACCTGGGTAAACAGCACCTGATCCAGCATCTCAAAGGGCTCCAGCCGCCGTACCAGTCCCCCCAGGGTGGAAGCGCAGAAGGCACAGCCCATCCGGCACCCCACCTCAGTGGAAATGCAGACGGTATTGCCGTAATGGTAGCGCATAAGTACCGTTTCCACGCAGTTGCCGTCGGACAGCCGCCACAGATACTTGATGGTACCGTCCTTTTGGGACTCCTGCTTGCGAACCACCGCAGGGGCGCAGATCGGATGGCTCTGCGCCAACTGCGCACGCAAAGCACCGGGAAGATTGGTCATTTCTCCATAATCCCGCACACCCCTGTGAAGCCACATATATACTTGTTTCGCCCGAAAAGCAGGCTGGCCCATTTCTTTGAACAGGGCTGTCAGCTCCGGGATGGTCATGGATTTGAGATTCATCATAGCTTTCTCCGCAAACGGCAGATAAAAAAGCCGTCTGTGTCATATTCTCCCGGCACAAGGGCAAGCATTCCCGAGGTATTCTCAGGAAACACCCCCGGCAGGGGCAAGGGTTCTGTGGTATACTCCGGATGGTTCTGTAAAAAGGCTTCCACAACCGCTTCATTCTCTGCCCGCACCAGGGTGCAGGTGGAGTAGATCAGCAGTCCTCCGGGCTTTACATAGCTTGCCTGGTTGGACAGGATCTGCAGCTGCAGCTTGGGAAGGTCTTTCATGGAATCCGGATCTTTATAGCGGATATCCGGCTTTTTCCGGATGATTCCGTACCCGGAGCAGGGTACGTCCGCAATGACGCAGTCAAAGGCAGCTTCCCATTCCGGAGCAAATTGGGAGGCATCCCGGACGGTTGCTGTGATATTGGAAAGGCCCAGTCTTTGGGCGCCCTTTTGGATCAGTTCGATCTTGTGAGGGTGGATATCGCAGCTTTGCACGGTTCCGCTGCCGCCCATAGCAATGCAAGCCGCAAAAGTCTTACCGCCGGGGGCGCTGCAGCAGTCTAAGATCCGCAGATCCTGCCCCTTGGGAAGCTGGGCGCACAAAACACTCAGCTTTGCCGCCGGGTCCTGGACATAGAACAGTCCCTTTTGGAAGGCATCCAGCCGTTCCAGATTTCCCACGCTCTGTAAAATCAGGCAGTCCGGCATCCAGTCGTGGGGCCGGACTTCCGCCCCGGCTTCCTGCAGAGCTTCCGTCAATTCCAAAGCGGAGGTTTTCAGGGTATTGACCTGGATCACCGTGGGCGCAACGGCATTATTGGCCTGGAGCATAGGCTCCATCCGTTTCGAGCCCACATAGCTTTTCAGCAGATCGATCAGCTTTTGGGGATGGCTGTACCGGGTCTGCCAATCCTTTGCCGGCTGCAGGGTATCCCGGTTTCTTTGGGCATTGCGCAATACGCCATTGACAAGTCCCGGCGCAGAGCGCAATTTCCTGCAGTATTTTTTCGCAAGGGAGACAGCCTCATTGACGGCGGCACTGTCCGGGATCTTGTCCATAAACAGCATTTGATACAAGCCCAAATGGAGGATATCCCGGACCGCAGGATGCAGATCCCGAAGCTTTCCCGTAAGAAGCTGCTTCAGGTAATGATCCAAAAGCAGCCGGTTTTGCACCACGCCGTAGCACAGCCGACTGGCCAAAGCCGCCTCCCGGCGGTCCAGCCCGTCCCGACTGATCAGCTCCTTCAGCACGCCGTTGGACCACCCATCCTCTTTCCGGCAGGTGATCAGCACATTCAGAGCGGTTTCTCTCGCTCCCATATTACAGCTCCAGCGGATGACCCCGGAAATAGTCCGGTGCGGCCATACGCTTACCGCCCTCTGCCTGCAGCTGCAGGATCTCGACAGCGCCCTGGGCGCATGCCACCTGCAGACCGGTCTTGGTCAGCGCCAGGATGGTCCCGGGCTGGGCAGAATGGGACAGCTCCAGTACCCGGGTGGCATGGATCTTAAAATTGGTACCTGCCAGCTGGGCAGTTGCCACCGGCCAGGGATGCAGACCCCGGACACGGTCGTGGACCTGCTGGGCTGTCTGATCCCAGTCAATGGGGCACATGGACTTATCCAGCATGGGGGCATAGCTTACGGCAGAAGGATCCTGAGGCGTTCCGATCACCTGCTCTCCCGCGGCAAAGCGATGCAGGGTATCCGCCAGCAGATCCGCGCCCAAAACAGCCAGTCTGTCCAGCAGCTCTCCGGCAGTCTCATTGGGTCCGATAGGGGTCTTGCTTACGGCGATCACATCACCGGCATCCATCTCCCTGCAAAGGTACATGGCAGAAACGCCGGTTTCCTTCAGCCCGTCCAAAACCGCCCACTGGTACGGAGCAGAGCCCCGGTAGGCAGGCAGCAGACTTGCATGAATATTGATAAAGCCCAAAGGGGCGATGTCCAGTACCCGTTGGGGCAGGATCCGCCCGTAGGCCACCACCGCCACCACATCCGGTTTCAGTTCTCGCAGCTGCTCCACCGTTTCATCCTCCCGGAAGTTTTCCGGCTGGAATATGGGAAGGTCGTGCTGCAAGGCAACTTCCTTCACCGCAGAGTAAGCCAGCTTCATGCCTCGGTTCCGGGGCCGGTCAGGCTGGGTATAGACGCCCACCACCTCAAAGCCACGGTCGATGAGCTTTTCCAGGCAGGTTGCCGCAATGGGCGGTGTGCCCATAAATACCACACGCATGGATATTCCTCCGTGTTCTTAGTCTTCTTCGCTATCGGCCATCAGCTCTTCCTCTGTCAGGAAGCGTTCCATGACCTCTGTATAAAGGATGCCGTCCAAATGGTCCAGCTCATGGCAGAAGCAACGGGCGATCAGTTCCTCACCCTCTGCCTCATACCAGTTGCCGTCCCGGTCCTGGGCGCGGACCTTGGCATAGTAAGGCCGCTTCACCAGGCCGTACTTACCGGGCACACTCAGGCAGCCCTCCGGGCCGACCTGCTCCCCATCGGTTTCCACCAGGGTGGGGTTTACCAGTTCCAGGATCTCCTCTCCGGTATCCACCAGCACCACACGGCGCAAAATACCTACCTGGGGTGCGGCAAGACCCACACCGCCGGAGTCGATCAAGGTCTCCTTCATATCGCCCAACAGCTTATGCAGCCGCCAGTCAAATTTTTCCACCGGCTTGCAGGTTTTATGCAATGCCGATTCTTCGTCTGTGAGTATTTTCCGAAGTCCCATACTATCCCTCTTTATCCAAATCCGTTTACATCAATAAAGGCGGTGACACCCCGGTTTTCCTTATCCTTGGAAAACTCCCGGAGCAAATGGGCCAAAAGCAGCCGAAGGGGACGGCTCATTTTACACCGCAGGGTCAGCCGGTAACGGAAATGGTAGTTTATTTTTGCAACAGGACACGGTGCAGGTCCCAGGGCCGTACACACTTCCTGTTTGTAGTTTTCTGTTTTTAGTAACGCCATCAGGCTGTCCCGGTATTTTACCGCACCGTGGAGGACTTTTGCCTCCTCCTGACCGGTAAAGGTCACCACAGCCAAATCCCCAAAGGGTGGGCATTGCTGGACCCGGCGCAGACCAAGTTCCATCTGATAAAAGCCTTTGTAGTCCTGCTTTGCCGCCAGGTTGATCACCTTATGCTCCGGGACCAGGGTCTGGATCACCGCCCGACCGGGATCCTCTCCCCGTCCGGCACGGCCCACCACCTGGGTGAGCATATTAAAGGTGGTCTCTGCCGCCCGATAGCTGTCCGTATACAATCCCAGATCCGCATCCAGCACGCCGACCAGGGTCACATCCGGAAGATTCAGGCCCTTGGCAACCATCTGTGTTCCCAAAAGAATGGGGATCTTTTGGTTTTTGAACCGGTCGAGGATCACCTCATGGGTATTGTTGGCGCTGACGGTGTCCGCATCCATACGGGTGGTTTCCAAATCCGAGAAGATCACGCCCAGCTCGTCCTGCACCTTTTGGGTGCCGGTTCCCACCCGTTTCAGGTGACCGCCGCATTTGGGGCAGTGGGAAAATACTGGCTGGGAATAGCCGCAATAATGGCACATCACCCGTTCATTGGCACTGTGATAGGTCAGTCGGGCGGTACACCGGGGACACTCCGGTGCTTCCCCACAGTCCACACACACCAAAGCACGGCTGTTGCCTCTGCGGTTAAGAAACAGGATCGTCTGTTTTCCCTGATCCGCTGTCTGCCGGATGGCTTCCCGTAAGGGATAGGAAAGGGAGGTATCATTTCCCATTTCCAGCTCCTGGCGAAGATCCACGATCTCCACCTTGGGCAGGGGCCGTCCGTTAAAGCGGTCTTTCAGGGCATATAATTGATACTGCCCCTTTTGGGCATGGTACATGGTCTCCACGCTGGGGGTGGCAGAGCCCAAAAGCACCAGGGCATTTTCCCGAATACCACGCCAAAGGGCCACCTCCCGGGCATCATACCGGGGGGTATTTTCTGATTTATAGGAATGCTCCTGCTCCTCGTCCAGGATCATCAGACCCAGGTTGGGGCATGGGGCAAACACGGCAGAACGGGTTCCCACAACCACACCTGCCTGACCGCTGCGGACCCGTTTCCACTGGTCGTAGCGCTCGGCAGTGCCAAGACTGCTGTGCAAAACCGCAACATTTTCTCCGAAATAGGCACTCATCAGTCCCAAAAGCTGGGGGGTCAGGGCAATTTCCGGCACCAAAAGCACCGCTTGCTTCCCCCGTTCCAGGCAGGACCGGATCAGCTTAATATACACGGAGGTTTTTCCGGAGCCGGTAACGCCGTAGAGAAGGGCAGCACCCGGATCCGGTTTGTCCATTTGTGCCAAAAGTCCCTGATAGGCATTGTCCTGCTGGGCATTGAGGACCAGAGGACCGGAGAGCTGTACAGGCTTGATCTGTCGGCAGCGAAGGATCTCCCGTTCCGAATACTCCAGGTATCCTTGCTCTACCAAACGTTTTACGGTAGCCGCACCTGCGCCGGTGAAGTAGCAGACCTCTTTGACAGAGGCACTGCCCACACTGCACATAAGCTCCAAAACGTTTTTCTGCATCAGGGCAGATCGGGGGCGCTCTGCGGCGTAGGCCATGGCCTCCTCTGCAGAGGTCGCCAGGGTCACCAGCTTTTCTGTCTTATCGCTAATGCGGCGCAAAAACTCCTCCTGGGCCGCGATCCACTTCTTCCCTGCCAAATAGCGGACGGCCTTTTGGAAGGCCTCTTCCTCCGGCACACAGCCCCGAAGGGCGGTGTCCTCCGCTTCACCGCCAAGATCCTCCAACAATTGCAGGATCGCAAGCGCGTCCTTCTGCCGGATATTCTTTTCCTTCCAGGAGCGGTCCTGGGTCAGGGAAAAGGTCTGCCTGGTGTCAAACCAAAGTCCCGCCGGGAGCATCGCACTGATGGCATCGTACAGGGTGCAGAAGTAGCGCTCCCGCATAAAGGCCGCCAGGCGCAGCATGGTGGCAGATAAGACCGGCACATCGTCCAGCTTCTGCTCCACGGTTTTCAGCCCCGTAGGGTCGCCCTCCGTTACGCTGAGAACGATCCCCTTGGCCTTCTTATCGCCTCTGCCAAAGCCTACCGTCACACGCATTCCGGGACTCAGGGTCATTGACTCAGGAACATGATAGGAATAGGGCTTGTCTATGGCAAAATTCGCCGCACTGACGGCAATTTGTGCGATCATCGCCCTATCCCCTTTCTGTGTCTTAGTTCTTGTACTCGTCCTTCAGCGTTGCGCTGAGCTTGCCCTCGGCAACCTCTCGGATGGCCAGGGTCACAGGCTTGTCGGTGAGCTCTTCCTGCAGAGCATCGGCTTCATAGGCGATCTGTCTTGCGCGCTGGGCAACCACATTCACCAAAAGGTAACGGCTGTCCACATTCTTCAGCAAATCTGCTACGGGGGGGTAAAGCATAGTCAATTCCTCCAAATTTTAATCTGCCACTTGGGCAATGATCTTTAATATTTCATCGACGCAGGTCTGCACCTGCTCGTTGATTACCACATGGTCATACTTTTCGGACATATCCATCTCCCATTGTGCCCGTTCCAGGCGCACACGGATCTGGTCCTCCGGCGTGTCGCCCCGTCCACGGAGTCTGCGCTCCAGCTCCTCCCGGCTGGGAGGGGCAATGAAGATCAGGCAGGCATCCGGGCGGTTCTTCCGCACCTGAAAGGCACCGTTGGGCTCTATGTCCAAAATCACGTTACCCCGGGACAGCTTTTCTTCCAACTGGCTCTTGGGGGTTCCGTAATAGTTTTTCATATGGGCATCGTACTCCACAAAGGCATCCTGGCGGATCATCTCCTCAAAGGCTTCCTTGGTGACAAAGTAGTAGCTGATACCCTCCACTTCCCCTTCCCGGGGATCTCTAGTGGTGGCGGAAACGGAAAACAGCAGATCGTCCCGGGCATCCATCACGCCCTTGAGGACCGTGCTTTTTCCCACTCCGGAGGCTCCGGAAAGAACAAACAGTTTGCCTTTACTCATTCTTTCTTCTCCTTTATCTGTTCAAAGCGTTCCAAAAACTGGTCCGGAGTCAGTGCCGACAGAACCACATGGTCCGTATCCATCAGGATCACCGACTTGGTTTTTCTGCCGTAGGAGGCATCGATGAGCATTCCCCGCTCCTTGGCTTCCTGGCATATACGCTTGATAGGCGCCGATTCCGGATCCAGGACTGTCAGGATCCGTTCTACCGCCAAAAGGCTTCCAAATCCAATATTGATCAGCTTCATAGCATCCTCACTCAATGTTCTGGGTCTGCTCACGGATCTTTTCCAGCTCCGCTTTGATGTCCACCACGATCCGGGCCAGGTTCACATCGGTGCATTTCGAGCCGATGGTGTTGGCCTCCCGGTTCATTTCCTGAAGCAAAAAGTCCAGCTTTCTGCCCACGGCACCGCCGCCATCGAGCATGGTATTCATCTGCTGCAGATGGCTGCGCAGACGGACCGTCTCTTCGTCCACCGCTACCTTGTCAGCGAAGATCGCCGCCTCAGTGAGGATCCGGCTTTCATCAATGGCGGTATTTTCCAGGACCTCGCGAAGCTTGGCTTCCAGGCGTGCCCGGTAGTCAGCGACAGTCTTGCCGTTGCCCTCCTCCACTTTGGAGACCAGCTCCAAAATGGTATTGCCGCGGCTGCGCAGATCCTGATCCAGTGCCGCGCCCTCGGTGGTACGCATGGCATTGTAGCCTTCCAATGCTTTTTGCACCACGCTCATGAGGTCTGATTGCAGCTGCTCTTCATCCAGCTCCGGCTTTTCCACCACGAATACATCGGGAAGCCTTGAAGCTACGGAGACACTGATATCGTCAGCCACGCCAAATTCCGTGACCATCTGCCGCATGGCGCCCAAATAGCCTTCCAGAACATTTTTATTCAGGCTGATGCTGACTTCCTCGCCGCCTTCGGCATGGATGGAAATAAATACATCCACCTTACCCCGGGAAATGGCATTCTTTACTGCCTGCTTGACCGTGTCCTCCGCAAAAGATACAATACGGGGCAGCCGCACAGAGCAGTCCAGATACCGGTTATTCACGGAGCGAAGCTCCACGGTGAATTCTCTTCCGTTTACAGTTTCCACTGCCCGGCCATAGCCGGTCATACTCTTGATCAACACGATTCCTTCTTTCTGATACCGGTAATCGTAAACTTGACTTTCTTTCTGTAGATAAACCGGTCATAGATTGTTCCCAAAATCAGAGCCAGCACCAAGCCGCCCATTCCGGTAAAGGGGCCTTGTCCCCACAGCTTTTCGCCTAAAATGTAGCAGGCTAAAAACAGCAGCACCGGCATCACATACATGCGCACAGCCGTCATCGTCACAGAAATGCGCTTGACCGTTGCCGTTACCCGGTCGCCTACCTGGGCACCCACGGGATTATGGGCACGGAAGCGGCGAAGCCGCTCCTGCCGGCCATGCGCCGGGCAGGTTTCACAGTTGCCACCGCAGGATCTGGTCTCGGGACACAGGATCGCTGTGCCGTCAGCCTCCAATTGGTGGACGATCATAAATTTTTCCATTTACATCACCTCAGGGTATGGAACGTTCATTTTTCTGACTCAGGGCGATTCTGGCGGTCACAGCCTCCAAAATGCCCAGCTGTTCGTATTCTTCATCCAAAACCACTTTCAGCTCCCAATTCTTTTCTCCGGTCTTGGCACCGGCCAGGTCCAGGGTAAAGTGGATATCCTCAGCTGTCAGCTGCTCCACCATGGCCTTTGTGCCACGAACGATCACTCGGACAGTTTCCGAAACTGCTTCGGCCCGCAGCCCTTCCGGCAGATTCAGATATTCCAGGTTGGCAATGGGAACATCCACTTCTCTGATGATCAGGTCCGGGAAGGTAATGGTGATCACGACCTCCTTATTGGATGTGGCAGGTTCCTTGATGGTTACCTCGGGGGGCAGAACAAAGCTGCTGGTAATAGTCGTTTCCGCAAAGATCTCCCCCAAATCAACGGTATCGATCAGGGTGACCGAATCCAGATCCGCAAGAAGACCTTCGCTGCCGGCTACCCGGATCTTGGTGTATTCCAATTCAATGGAAGTATTGTCTTCGTTGGCGCCCAGGCCGGGGATCACGTTCACCAGCACTGGGATCTCCTTGACGCATTTAATGGGGATCAAAATCTTAACTTCCTCGATCTCCCATTTCAGAAGGTCTGTATTGGTCTCGGTGCCATCTTCATTGATGAAGGTGGGGACCAAGGTCTGCTCTATGGTCTGCTTTTTGTCTGTCAGATCCACCTTGACCTCAGCCCGGTCGATCTTTTCCACTACGGATTTGGGACCCAGCACCGGAATGCTCTGATAATCCATGGTAGCGGCCTCCTCTTCGAAGCCGTCAGGGGTCTGGGTATCACCATAGTTGATCACCACAGGAATATCCCGGGCTACCCGGTCTTCCAGCACTACCCGGATCTTATCGGGGTTGCTGCTGACCACCGTCGCGATATCGTTGCGTACACGGACTGTGTAGAACAAGGATACCATTCCGTTTTCATCGGCAGTGGATTTATCCAAGTCCGCAACATTGACGGTTATGGAAATATCGTTTTTGTCCAGCTTCACCAAGTCGGAGCGGTTACCGGCCAGGCGGATATCCACAGCGGTGTCCAGGGTCTTGACAATCATCAGATCCCGTTCATGAAGGGTCGTCTGTCCCTGCACGGAAACAGGCACGCCTTCCACCGTAACCTCAGATCCGGGGCTTACCGCCGTGATCACGTACACCCAAAGGCCAAAGGCGATCACAACTGCCCAAATGCCCATTACGAGCTTACTTTTCATTTGTGCCGCCTCCCTCCTTGTCCTTCTTATGCAGCTTCTGACGAAGCTTAACTGTCAGCTTTTCCTCCTTGGCTCCGGGCTCTGCAGGGCAAAGCTCATTGCGCAGAAGCTTTTCCAGGGTCTGAGGAGCAAGATGCCGCTTGAGCATGCCGCCCACAGCCACAGAAATGGCGCCGGTCTCCTCGGAAACGATCACAACCAGTGCATCGGTGACCTCACTCAGGCCAAGGCCTGCTCTGTGCCGGGTTCCCAGGTCGGCATTGAGGCGGTCACTTTCCGAAAGGGGAAGCACACAGGCTGCCGCAGTCACTCGGCCGTCCCGGATGATCATAGCACCGTCGTGAAGGGCTGCCTTGGGGAAAAAGATATTCCGCAGAAGCTGATCAGATACCTGGGCATCGATCATGGTACCGGTTTTGAAATACTCGTCCAGGCTATTGTCCCGGGCAAAGCAGATAAGGGCGCCCACCCGATCCTGGCTCATGGCGGTGCATGCCCGGACCACATGGGCAATTACCGGCTCCATGGCCTGCTCGGGCTTAGCGGTGCCAAACACCTTATTGATCTTTACATTGCTCATATGGTCGATCATCCGGCGCAGCTCCGGCTGGAACAAAATCACCACAGCGATCAAACCGAAGGAGAGGAATTGATTCAAAAGGAAGCTTAATGTATACAGCTTCAAAAAGTCTGTAAGGCCCGCGACCACCACCACAGCAATGATCATAAACACCACCTTGGCAACCCTGTGGGTACCGGTGGAGCGGAACAAATGCATGATCATAAAGATCAAAAGCGCAACCGCAAGAATATCCACCAAGTCGGTCAGGCGCATTCTTGTGATCTGCTGAAATATGTCCCGAATCGTACTCATACGCATCCCCTCACAATCGTAAAAACCGGGCAAAATCGCCCTTACGGCATAACAAGCCTATTATCTATCCTATTATAGCGGAAACCGCCGCCGATAGCAATAGAAAATCATAAAAAATTTACATAACATACGGTTGCCAAAATTTTTCGCAAAACAGTTCCATTTATGGGGCATTTATGATATGATAAAAGAAAAACGGGAGGGATCGGTATGCCCAAGTCATTTGATCAAAAAATGCGCATTTTATATGTGTGGGATTATCTGCAAAAAAATTCTCACGAGTCGAAGCCCGTGAGTGCCAATGAACTGATCGAGATGCTCCGTAAGCATGATATTCAGTCGGAGCGGAAATCTTTGTATTCCGATATAAAATGTCTGCAGGATTTCGGTGAGGATATTATTTCCGTCAAGGGTAAAAACGGCGGCTATTTCATCGGCTCCCGGATCTTTGAGCTTTCGGAACTGAAGCTGCTGATCGATGCAGTGCAGTCCAGCCGGTATCTGACGGAGAACAAGTCCCGGGAGCTGATCGGTAAGCTCTGCCGGCAGTGCAACACCCACGATGCTCAGCTGGTGAGCCGCAATGTGGTGGTATCGGGCCGGGTCAAGAGCATGAATGAGACCATTTTGTATTCTGTGGATGCCATCCAGTCTGCCATTGCTGCCGGCAGAAAGATCCGGTTCCGGTACTTCGACTGGGACATCAGGGGCAAGCGGAAATACCGGGACAAGGAGTATGTTGCCAGTCCCTACGGGCTTTGCCAGGACAATGAAAACTGTTATCTTTTGGCACACTCCCAACGGCACGGGGTCACCTCCTACCGTATCGACAGAATGGAGGGCATCACCCTTTTGGAAGAAGCCCGGACCCCCTGCCCGGAGCTGACCGGCAAAGCCCTGGTGGAGCAGGCAAACCGCCGGTTCCAAATGTTCTCCGGTGAGACCGTGAGCGTAAAGCTTCGCTTCCACACAGACCTTGTGAACGTGGTCATCGACCGCTTCGGTAAGGACATTATGATGATCCCCGAATCGGAGGATTGGTTCAATTTCACCGTAAATGTAGCAGTCTCCCCCATGTTCTTAAGCTGGATCATCGGTTTTGGAAGCAAGGCCAGGATCCTGTATCCCCAGTCCGTTGCCGATCAGTGCAAGGCTCTGTGTATGGAGGCTATGAGCCAATACTAAAGGGCACATTCATGGATGCCACCCGGAAGGTATCAAATAAATATTGCCAGGTTTCCTGAAGGTCACCTGCCTTTTGAGAAGGCGCCATCACAGACAGTACATAGTGATAGCTTCCGTCATCCAGGATTGCCAGTCTGCCGATCTGCGGCTCTGCCTCCCCCGTGGCTGTCCAGGCAGTCTCATACTTGCGAACATCTCCCAGTTGGGTGGAGATGACTGTTAGCTCCTCCTTTTCATAGCCGGTGCAATGGCGCAGGGTCCGCTCCAGGTCGCCTCCCTCCAGGGTCTGCAGAGTCATAGAGTAATCGTCGCAGATATAGAGTTTTCCCGTATCCGCGCTTTGCATCACCGGCTGGGAAAGCTCTCCGGGAAGCTCCACCAAAACTTCCTGGGGCTGTGGGACCGTCCCTTCCACAGGCACCTCCCCCAAAGTCTCAAAAACCGGTTGGTCGGCACATCCGGCAAGCAGAACAGTAAGCAGAATCACCGCAATCATTTTTTTCAAAACAGTTCCCCCTCCTTGGGCATTACTTATATACTAAGTAATGCGCCAAAGAGGGGGAATATGCTTGTTCAACACCTGGAATTTTGAGATACAAGATACAAGATACGAGATACCAGATATAAGATACAAAATTGTCCTTTCGATGGGTTGTAGAAACCGCCCTCGGCAGTCCCTATGAGGATATTGATAGGCTTCCGGCGGGGGCAAGCCCCCACCCTACGGAATGCTATCTGATATCTTGTATCTGCTATCTGATATCTTCAAATATCCCATTATCCCAGTATCTTTAATATCTTTTCAGTGTTCTTCCAGTATTGTTTCCGCGGTCATGATGCCGTCAATGGCGGCAGACATGATGCCGCCGGCATAGCCGGCACCCTCACCGCAGGGGTAAAGCCCTGCCAGGGCCGGGGACTGCTTATTCTCCCCACGGAGGATCCGTACCGGGCTAGAGCTTCTGGTCTCCGGTGCGGTGAGCACTCCATCGGGATCGGAAAAGCCTGCCAAATTGCCGTTGAGAGATACAATCGCCTCTTTCAGGGGCTTTGTGATCACCTCAGGCAGCACCCCATGGAGGTCGCACCAGGTCACTCCGGGGCGGTAGGTGGGCTGTACAGCTCCGGGTCCGGTACTGGGCACACCTGCCAAAAAATCTCCGATCCTTTGCGCCGGGGCCCGGAAGCCGCCCACCCGGTAGGCCGCCTCCTCAATGGCCCGTTGCCAGTACATTCCACCCAAAGGACCATCAAAGGGAAAGTCCTTGGGATTGAGGGTCACGAGAAGGGCCGCGTTGGCGTTCTCCCCTGCCCGGTCCGCATAACTCATGCCGTTGGTAACGGTGCGCCCCTCCTCCGAAGCCGCCGCCACCACATAACCGCCGGGACACATACAGAAGGTATAGACCGTGCTGTCATCCAGGTGCTTCACCAGCTTATAATCCGCCGGGGGCAGCACCGGGTCGTTTTTGCCGTACTGAGCAAGATTCACGGTTGCCTGACTGTGCTCAATGCGCACACCCATGGAAAAAGGCTTCGGCTCCATGGGAATGCCCCGGTCCAACAGTCGGCAGAAGGTATCTCTTGCGCTATGCCCAATGGCAAGGATCACCCGATCGCAGTCTATCTGTTCTGTCTCATTGACCACAAGGCCCGTAAGCCTTCCGTTTTCCATGGAAATATCTGTCACCTGGGCATGGAACCGGACGGTACCGCCCAGGCTGATGATCCGCTGGCGGATATTGCGCACCACATCCACCAAAACGTCGGTTCCCACATGGGGCTTGGCATCAAAGAGGATCTCCTCTGCCGCACCGGCCGCCACAAACTGCTCCAAAACCCAGCCGATCCGGGGATTGTTCACGCCCGTATTCAGCTTGCCGTCGGAAAAGGTTCCGGCACCGCCTTCGCCAAACTGGACATTGCTATGGGGGTTAAGTTTGCCTGTTGCAAAAAAAGCTTCTACGTCCTTCTGTCGCTTTTCCACCGGCTCACCCCGCTCCAAAACCACCGGACAGAGGCCTGCTATGGCAAGCACCAGAGCCGCAAACATCCCCGCAGGGCCAAAGCCTACCACCACCGGCGGTTTTGCCGTTTTTTCCTTTGCCACCGGAGGCTTATAACGGCTGATAGGGGCAATGGCCGCCCGTTTGCAGCCGCTTTGCTTCAAAAGCTTATTCTCATTTCCCTCCACCGCCACGTCCACTGTATAGACGATGCGTACATCCGGCTTTTTCCGGGCATCCACAGACCGCCTCACGATCTTCAGTTTCCGCACCTTGGAGGGGCTGACCCGCAGAAGCCGCGCCGCCTCGTAGGAAAGCTGGGCAACATTATGCTCCGGGGCCATGGAGATCTCCCGTATTCTGATCATGTCTGCTCCTTTCCGGCACACAGGCCCGCCAACCGCCCGGAGCTCCACGCCCATTGCAGATTGTAGCCGCCGCAGTCGCCGTCAATATCCAGTACCTCACCGCAGGCATACAGCCCGGGAAGCTTTTTGCTTTCCATGGTCTCAGGGTCAAATTCCCCGGTGAGGATGCCTCCGGCAGTGACCTGGGCACTGTCCATACCCAGGGGCTCTGTCAGCCGGATCTCAAAGTCTTTGACCGCCTGCACCACCTGGATCAGTTCCCCATCCGTCAGTTCCCGGATGGGAGCTGTTCCGGAAATACCGGCGGATTTGCTCAGGACCCGTCCCAAACGGTTATGAAGGATTCCCGTTAGCAGATCCTCTGCAGATACTGCCATTTGCCGGCGGCTTTTCAGCGCCGCCAAAAGATCCTCCGGGGTCACATGGGGCAAAAAGTCCAGCTTCGCCGTCCACTCCCCTGCCCCCTGGCAAGCATCCCGGGAGCATTCAAAGATCACGGGACCGGACAGTCCGTACTCTGTAAACTGAAGCTCCCCCGTACTTTGGGAGAAAACTTCTCCATCCCGGCAGATCCGGACGGCACAGTTGGTTCGCACGCCCTTCAGAGAAACCACGCCGCCCCAGGCGCATTTGACCTGCACCAAGGCAGGGCGCAGACGGGTGCATTTATGTCCCAGCTTTCCCAGCAGCTTATAGCCCGCCATCGTACCGCCCAGTTTTGTCCCCGCAAGGCCGCCGCAGGCCACGATCACCCTGTCGCACTGATAGGCGGTCTGTCCGTCGGAAACCGTAAAGCCCTCCGGCCCTTTGTGAAGCTTTTGCACCTCAAAGCTGGTAATCAGAGATATATTGGGGCGGCCCAACGCAAACCGCAGTATATCCACCACGGAGTTGGCCTGGTCGGAATAGGGATAGACCTTGCCGGAAGCCTCTGTTACCGTAAACAGACCCAGCTTTTCAAACCAGGCAAGGGTCTGCTCCGGGGCAAACTGAGAAAGAGCGGCTTGGGTAAACTCCGGTGCTTCTCCGTGGTAGTGGGTAGTGTCTGCGTGGAGGTTGGTAAGATTGCACCGTCCGTTGCCCGTAGCCTGGAGTTTTCTGCCCACCCGGGCCTGCCGTTCCCACAACAGCACCTGGTTTTCAGGATCCTGCGCCGCGAAGATCGCCGCCGCCATTCCCGATGCACCGGCACCGATAATTCCTATAATCATAGCTTCACCTGCTTTCTTTTCTTATTATAGCGGAACTTCCTTTCGGAAACAAGAAAAACTTCCTTGCATTGGAAAAAAGCTGTGGTATAATAGCTGAGAAAGGATGAGTGTATGGATCGCAGTCATATTGAGAAAATTGCCAAAACACCGGAAGATCGGCTTTTGCTTGCAAAAATCTGGGACAAGCTGCAAGCAGGCTTTCGCAAAAATGTTCCTGCCAGCAGCCCCTTTCTGTCCCCCAGGGAGCTGGAGCTGACCCGGTATCTGTTCGGCAACGCACCTGGACTGTATGCCTTTGGGGGCTATCCGGAGGCTGAGCGAAGGATGCTGGTCTATCTTCCCGAGTATTTGACCGAGGAAGCCCTGTACGCGGAAGACAGTCCCGTGGTCTGCCTTCGTGCCACCTTCTATCAAGGGGACAACCCCAATCACCGGAATTTTTTGGGGGCATTGATCGGCGCCGGTGTGGCCCGGGAAGCTTTGGGTGATATTTGCGTGGGGAGTTCCAGCTGTGATTTTTTTGTTACGGAGCAGATCGCCCCATTCCTTCTGCAAAGCTTTACCGGTGCCGGCAGAACCAAGCTGTCCCTGAGTCGGGTTCCTCTGGATCAGGTACAGATCCCGGAGCCGGAGGTACAGCAGATCCGGGACACCCTGGCATCCCTGCGGCTGGACAGTGTGATCAGTGCGGGATTTCGGATCGGTCGCAGCAGTGCCGCCCAATATATCTGCGCAGGAAAAGCCGCCATCAACGGTCTGCCCTGCGAAAAGCCTGACAAAGCCGTGGAGGAGGGCGCAAAGGTCTCCGTCCGGGGCTTGGGCAAAATACTTCTAAAATCCGTCAACGGCCAGACGAAAAAGGGCCGCATCAGTGTGGTCATCCACCGGTATGTATGAGGTTACTATGAATATGGATCAAGTCATCGCCAGGATCAACGAGCTGGCAAAAAAAGCAAAGGCAGAGGGACTGAACAGTGAGGAACTGGCCGAGCGGGACAAGCTTCGCCGGATCTATATCGACTCTGTTAAGGCCAGCCTCACCGGGCAGCTGGATAACACCTATCTGCTCCGCCCGGACGGCACAAAGGAAAAACTGAAGAAGAATTAAACGAAACGGGGCTGTAAAAAAAGTCCCAGCAAAAAAGCAGGCTGTGCCGAAAGGTACAGCCTGCAAAAATATTTTATAGAGAAACGGCTGGTTCAGTGGAAGAACCAGCCGTTTAGTGTTATAATTT
>SVLB01000077.1 GCA_015068135.1 Oscillospiraceae bacterium
AGACATGGAAAGGGCCCAGATCTGGTTGCACCGGATCTGCTCATCCGCTGCCGTACCGGAAAGGACATCCTTCAGATATCCCTTTTCCTCCATGTAGAACTTCTCACAGAAGGATCTCCTGACCTGTTCTGACAAAAGCCGGTAATCCGCCCGATCCAGCCCCAGTTCCATTGCCAAAGCATCCATAACCCGCAGCGCATTATACCAGTAGGCATTGATTTCAACCGGTTTGCCGTGACGGGGTGTGGGCAAAATACCGTTGACGCAGACATCCATCCAGGTCACCTGGTCCAGACCGCCGCCGGCATGGATCAAACCATCTGCATCCATACCGATGCTGTGATGGGTTCCCTTCCGGTAGCAGGTTATGATGTGTTCCATGGTCGGCCATGCCTCCCGGACGAAAGTACCGTCTCCTGTCCGGCGGTAATACTGCCAAATACAATCGATCAGCAGCAAAGCCGCATCTACCGTGTTGTACATGGGCTTGCTCTCCCCTTCCGGGAAGAGATTGGGAACGAGACCGTCTTTTTCATAGGCCAGGAACGTCCGCAAAATACTTCTCGCTTCCTCAAATCTGAGCGTTGACAGACAGCAGCCGGGAAGCGCGATCATGGTATCCCGACCCCAATCGCTGAACAAGGGATAGCCCGCCAGAATGGTTTTGCCTTTGGTGGATTCTCTGTGAGCGATAAAGGCATTGGCGCTGATGGCCAGCTGGCGGGCCAGCGGGTCCGTAAAACCGCATCGGGTTTCCAATTCCCGATGGTGCTGCTTATATTCTCTCAGCATCTGTTCCGCGGAAAGGGCATCCGGCTCCAGAGAAAACACAATTCCTTTTCTGACCTTTTCTCCGGCAGGCACGCAGATCGATATGCGGCAGCAGCTTGCGCACAGGCCGTTACCCGGGCGCCCATCCTTGGCATCTTCCGGATAAGCAAGCCTCTGCCAACTGGTGCCGGTCTTTCGAATCGTACCTTCCGTAGAAATGTTGAGCGTATATCTGCCATCCGTTACGGAGCCGCAGGAATAGGAGAATTCCTTTTTCTCTTCCAGGGCCGTTTCTTTTGGCGCAAACTTCAGGAAAGGATCCACCTGCAAAACACAGTCCTGACCTGACAGATTTTCGATTTCATACAAAACTGCTGACGCGTTCTTTCCGGGGCCAACACAAAGGCTCCGTTTTACCGTCACTCCCCGCAAGTAATAAGTCCAGCAGGGCACCGCATTCAGAGAAAAGCCTGTTAAGTAACGAAAGCCCTCTTCACAGCCGGTTTTCTTTGCAAAGGACTGGCTGGAAAGAAAGAATTTGTTCTCCCCAATACAAAGACGCTCCCGCAGCCTGTGCACCATACCGATCCGTTCATTGGGAGCTTTTACAGCTGCAATCAGAATTCCCTGGTCACACCGGGGTACAGAAAATGCGGCTGTAACCGAGGCATAGCCTCCAAGACCATTGGTCAGTAAAACTGACTGTTCCTGCGCCTGCCGCAGTGTTCGCATATCCTGTTTTCCCAGAAAATACTGCATTTTACCGCCTCCTGTTTCGTAATGTTTAGTATTTACTAGTATATTTCTCATTTGTATTTTCGTCAATAAACATTCTCAACTCCTTTAACTTTCGTCATTTATAACAACTATTCGCAGTTATTTTTGTACATTTCTTCCATTCTATTTTTTATAACGCAAAATTGCGAAACAAATTGTGCATTTTTGACAAATTTGTTTTGCATTTACAAAAGGGCTATGCTATAATACGCTTAAATTTCAAATACAAACTTCAGGAGGTGATCCTTTGGCAACTCTGGACGATATCGCACAGGAACTTGGTGTTTCCAAGGCAACCGTATCAAAAGCCCTGAACGGCGCCAAAGATGTCAGCAAGAAGATGCAGCAAGCCGTTGTGGAAAAAGCCGTGGAACTGGGTTATTCCCGGATGAATTACAATACTGCCGCCCCAAGGATCGCCATTTTCGTGATCAACATGGACTATCTGAAGCCCGATGATTTTGGTTATGACATAGTTGTCGGTTTTCGCAAAGCTGCCGAACCTGCCGGATTTGTAGTGGAAGTCATCCCGCTGACCCAGCAGATGCAGCTCGATTACCGCTACGACGAATACATGATGAGGGAAAACTACATCGGCGCGCTGTTTCTGGGCATGTGCCTGCTGGATCCCTGGCTGAAGGAATTCCAGACCTGCAAAACCCCCACCGTTCTGTACGACAACCATATCAGCTGCAACCCCAAGGTCACAGACATCGGCGTGGACAATGTGGAAAGCATTGAGCTGGCCATTCAGTACCTGCGGTCCCAGGGCCACAGCAAAATCGGTTATCTGGGCAATGCGCTGGAAGCATACGTTTATCTGCAGCGCTATCAGGCCTTCAAAAAGGTAATGACCGATCTGGGACTGACTGCGGACGACAGCGTCATGGGTTACAGCTATCATGTAAACGTCTGTCTTTCCCAGCACCTTCCCCGGCTGCTGGAAAATGGCTGCACCGCGATTATCTGCAGTCACGACATGCTGGCCCACAGCGCTATGTTCTACTGCAACGAGCTGGGCCTGCGTGTTCCCGAAGACATCAGCATCATGGGCCACGACGATATTCCCCTGTGCCGCTATACAACGCCGCCGCTGACCAGCATCCGGCAGAACCGGCCTGCTCTGGGCAAGAGTGCTTTTTATGCATTATCCTGCCAGTTAAACGGTGTTCCCCTGAGTACTCACCTTCTCCATCCGGAGCTGATTTTGCGTTCTTCCTGCGGACCGGCTCCCCGGGAACCCAAAAAGCCCTCTTCCCGCAATTCATATCCCTTCCTGTAACACATCAAAGGGACTGCCGCCATTTCAGCGGCAGTCCCTTCCGAGCTGTCTGTGGAACAATATTTATTTTTCATAAAGGGAGTACCATGCCATGAACAAGCACTATTCTTCCCCCGAATTTGAAGCAAAGTATACCTACCACGGAACCGATCTGGGCGCCAGCTGGACAAAAGAATGTACCTTTTTCCGTCTCTGGGCCCCTACCGCAGAGGCCGTGGTGATCAATCTTTATGCCGGCGGCACTGCAGGCAAAATGGATCTGCTGACCCAGGAGAAAATGACCCCGGATGTTTGCGGCACCTGGACAGCCAGCATTCACGGCAATCTGCACGGATTTTATTACACCTATCTGGTTACCGTAAACGGAAAAGAAGTGGAAGCCTGCGACCCTTACGCCAGAACCACCGGTGTCAACGGTCAGCGGGCCATGGTCATCGACCTGGCC
>SVLB01000078.1 GCA_015068135.1 Oscillospiraceae bacterium
CTGCGCAAGACATTTTGACTTACTGCGCAAACCGGACTCTACCGTACCTATGTACGCCGACGAGTCCGGTTTGCTTGTCTTTGCGGCTCCTTTGACCTCTGCCAGCTTGTCAAAAAAGATTTTTTTGACAAGCTGTGGGACACCCCGGAGGGGTGTCCCTAATAACTGTTAGCCAGTAATTGATCTGTTGCCTCACCCGCCGATGGGCTCATCATAGAACACCTTGGCGCCGGGCCAGGCTTTGGCGAAATTCGTGGTAAACGCGGTCATTGCTTCCACCATTCCATAGGCCACAACCACGATCCCCTCTCCGGGACTTGCCACAAACAGAAGATCCGGGAAGCCGCACATCCACTCCTGTGCCTGGATCCCATCCCGGACAGCCAGGGCAAAATCCTCCATGGTCATCCCAGTATTCAAGGTCAAGGCACAACTGGTGAGGGTGTTGCGGTTCATCATGTGGACCATAGTTGCCGCTGTATTTACATATTCCAAAAGCTCCACGGGAATCAATGCGTCATACTGCAGATTCTCTTTGTAAGCCATGTCATACTGTCCGGGCTTTCCGTCCACGGCACTTTCCATAGCGCCGCCCATTACCGGGATGCTCTGCTCCTCCTCATACAATGCCCAAACCGCTTCCAGGGCCTCCAGGTCTGAGGTTGCCCCGTTAGCGCTTTGCACTGTAGTTTGCGTCTGTGTTTCCTTTCCGCAGGCAGTTAAAAGAACCGTTGCCGCCAACAGAACCGTAAAAAGCTTTTTCATTTTCGTTGCCTCCTAAAGGGTACTTTCTTTGCTATGAATATTCATAAAAGGCATCCGTAGGGCTGGGGCATGCCCCCGCCGGGTGTACCGGGTGCGAATCTGCGGCGGGGTCATGACCCCGCCGCAATTCATTTTCCTTTACCGCGATAAAACAGAGCGTTATTTCTCTTTCCGGTGTTTCCGATACAGCCACCAAAGCAGCAGGTTTACGGTCACGATTCCCAGGCTCACACCCAAAACGTCTACCCCCACATCCAAAAGCATGGGAGCTCTGCCGGGTACAAAGCCCTGAATGGTTTCATCCACCAGACATGCCAAGGTCCCCAAAGTCAGTGGGTAGTACCAGGTATTTTTCCGGAACATCGCCAACAGCCATGTAATGAGTCCACCCAGGCTGGCAAATTCCAAAAAATGGGCCAGTTTCCGCAGGGAAAAGCTTGCAGTATCTGCGTCACCTTCGGACATGCCCGTACCAAAGATCAGTCCCCGGAGCCAATTGCTGAGGGCTGCGGACAGACGGGCCGGCAACATAGAGTTTCCCCAAATGAACAGTAGATTAAACCCAATAAGGATCGCGCATATCCAGATGCGCTTTTTAGAGCTTACCATCCCAAAAGGTGGGAAAGAAGGATATACGTACCCAAAAGAATCAGGGTAACGCCGCCCACTATTTGGGCCTTCTTCTCCAGCTTGGCGCCCACAAAGCTGCCGATCTTCACACCCACGGCGCAGAACGCAAAGGTAAAGCCACCGATCAGGGCAATAGCGATCCAGATATTCATGCCGGACGCAAAGCCGCCCACGCCCATATTCACACCGGAAGCGCAGGCATCAATGGATGTGGCAATGGCCATGAGGAGCATGGTCTTAAAGCCAAAATCATCATTGTGATTCTCGCAGTCACAATCGGCAGAAAAGGCTTCCTTCAGCATATTTGCGCCGATGATGCCCAACAGGAAGAAAGCGATATAGTGATCAAAGGCTATGATCGCTTCCCGGAAGGTGCTGGCAAGCAAATATCCCAGCAGAGGCATCAGAGCCTGAAAACCGCCAAACCAGGCGCCGCAGATCAGGCCATGCTTCAGCCGCACATTCTTGGTCGCAAGCCCTTTGCACAAAGACACCGAAAAGGCATCCATACTCAGGCCAAAGGCCTGGATCAAAAGTTCTGCAATACCCATTAAATGTCTTTTCTCCAGACCATTTTATTGACCACACCGGTGTAGGATTGGATCAGGCCCACTACCTTGGAAGAAACCGTTTCCTCCACATAGTCCGGCACGGGAATGCCGTAGTCCCCCTCCTTGCACATGGTCACAGCAGTATCTACCGCCTGCAGAAGGCTCTTTTCATCAATGCCCGCCAGGACAAAGCAGCCCTTGTCCAATGCCTCAGGGCGCTCCGTAGAGGTACGGATACAGACCGCCGGGAAGGGATGTCCCACAGAAGTGAAGAAGCTGGACTCCTCGGGAAGTGTGCCGCTGTCGGACACCACCGCAAAGGCATTCATCTGCAGGCAGTTATAGTCATGGAAGCCCAAGGGCTCCTGACGGATCACCCGTTTGTCCAGCACAAAGCCGCTGGCCTCCAGGCGGTTACGGCTTCTGGGGTGGCAGGAGTACAAAATGGGCATATCGTACTTTTCCGCCATCTTGTTAATGGCAGTAAACAAAGAGGTAAAGTTCTTTTCGGTATCGATGTTCTCCTCCCGGTGGGCAGAGAGCAGAATGTACTTGCCCTTCTCAAGACCCAGGCGCTTGTGAATATCGCTGGCTTCGATCTTGGAAAGGTTCTTGTGCAGGACCTCTGCCATGGGAGAGCCGGTCACATAGGTGCGCTCCTTGGGCAGGCCGCAGTCGGCAAGATACCGCCGGGCATGCTCGGAGTAGCACAGATTCACGTCGGAAATGATGTCCACGATCCGGCGGTTGGTCTCCTCAGGCAGGCACTCATCCTTGCAGCGGTTACCTGCCTCCATGTGGAAAATGGGGATATGCAGGCGCTTGGCACCGATGACGGACAGGCAGGAGTTGGTATCGCCCAGCACCAAAACCGCATCTGGCTTAGTTTCTACCATCAGCTGGTAGGACTTGGCAATGATATTGCCCATGGTCTCGCCCAGGTCCTTACCCACGGCATCCATGTATACCTCAGGGTCTTCCAGCTCCAAATCCCGGAAGAACACGCCGTTGAGGTTATAATCGTAGTTCTGACCGGTATGGGCCAGGATGGTATCAAAATACTTGCGGCACTTTTTGATCACTTCCGCCAGACGGATAACCTCCGGGCGGGTGCCTACAATAATGAGAAGCTTCAGCTTTCCGTTGTTTTTGAAGGCAGCCATGGTTAATCCTCCACTTTCTCGAAATAGGTATCCGGTCTTTGGGGATCGAAGGCCTCATTGGCCCACATCACCGTCACCAGATCCTGGGTATCGCTGAGATTGATAATATTATGGGTATAGCCAGGGAGCAT
>SVLB01000045.1 GCA_015068135.1 Oscillospiraceae bacterium
CATAGAGACCTCCTTTTGATGTGGTAGGGGTACTTTCATTTTAAGGCTTTTTGTCTCTATGCTCAACTTTTATTTATGACAATGGGGTCAGGCTCATCGCCTGACCCCAACATTTATTATAGAACCCCAAAATAGTTCAAATTCCCCGCAAAATCAGTATACTTCTGATTTTGCGGGGAATATTTTCACTGTAATTCGTGATCTTCAGCCCTTTTTCACTTCGCTTTTTGCTTTTTCAGCTCTTCTTCCTCCAAAACCCGGTAGGCCACCTTGCCGACCAAGGTCTTGGGCATATCCTCACGGAATTCGATATCATAGGGCATGGCATACTTGGCAACGTGCTTGCGGCAGTAGTCCAGCAGCTCCTGCTTGGTCTTTTCCGTAGGCTTTGCACCCTCGGCAAGCTTTACAAAGGCCTTGACCTTCTGCATCTTCAGAGGATCCGGCACGCCGATGACACAGCTCATCTGCACGGATTCATGGGCATCCAGGATATTCTCCATCTGCGCCGGGTACACATTGTAGCCGGAGGTAACGATCATCCGCTTGGCTCTGCCCTTAAAGTACACAAAGCCCTGCTCGTCCATACTTCCCAAATCACCGGTGTAGACCCAGGTCAGGCCGTCTGCGTGCTTACGCAGGGTCTGGGCGGTCTCCTCGGGATGGTGCATATACTCCTTCATCACCGTAGGACCGGCAAGAAGGATCTCGCCCTCCTGGCCGTAGGGCAGCTCTTCATCCGTATCGGGAGTCACGATCTTAATATAGGTATCGGGGAAAGGCAGACCGATGGAGCCCTCCTTATACATATGGGCAGGGGTCAGACAGCAGGCGGTAACGGTCTCGGTGGTACCGTAGCCCTCCCGGACCTGGATGGTAGCCTTGTGGTCATAGAGGAACTTATCCAGCTTCTTCTTCAGCTCCACGGACAGGCTGTCGCCGCCGGAGAACACACCCTTCAGGCAGCTCAGATCCGCGCCATCCATATCCGGAAGCCGCAGCAGCGCCTCGTAGAGGGTCGGCACACCGGCCACAAAGTTACAGCGGTGCTTCACCAGGTCCTTCGCATAGGTCTTGGGGGTAAACCGGGGCACCAGAATGCACCGGCCGCCGTTAAACAGCATGGTATGGATGCACACGCCCAGGCCAAAGCCGTGGAAAATAGGCATAGCCGCCAGCATCTTGTCACCGGGACGGAACATCTGATTGGCAGAGACCACCTGAGCGCCCAGGGCGTTGAAGTTCTTATTGGTCAGGACGATGCCCTTGGTAGTACCGGTAGTACCGCCGGAGTACAAGATCACCGCAGGATCCTCGGATCTGCGCTTAACGGCATAATTATGACCGCATTTGCTCAGCTCCCGGAATTCCTTCCAGCGGATCACGGGGGCATTTTCCGGGATCCTGGCGATCTTCTTGCCCTCGGTCAGGGCGTAGCCCAGCTTCATCACAGGAGACAAGGCATCGGCAACGCTGGTAATGATCAGATTACGGATGGGGCTATTGGCCCGGATATTGGCAAACTTGCCATAGAACTGATCCAGGGTAATGGCCGCCACAGAATCGGACTCTTTGAGATAGAACTCGATCTCCTTTTCCGCAGACAAGGGGTGGATCATATTGGCAATGGCACCGATCCGGTTCACCGCGTAGAACATAAAGATACCCTGGGGGCAGTTGGGCATGGCGATGGTCACCTTTTCCCCGGGACGGATACCCAGGGTCTTCAGGGCCTTGGCACAGATCTCCACTTCCCGAAGGAGGGTCTCATAGGTGGTGGACTTGCCCATAAAGTCCAAAGCGACCTGCTTGGGATATTTTTGGGCAGTGGCGGCAAGGGCCTCGTACATAGAGCCCTCAAAGTACTTCAGGTGCATGGGCACGTCGCCCATATGATCCTTCCAGGGGGTTTTTGCAGTGATATTCATTCGTAATCTACCTCTTCACCAAAGGGTCTTTCCAGCAGTTCCGGGTTTTCCAGGAGCTTGCGCATAAGCTTTACGGTACGGGAATAATAGAAGCCGTCGGCCAGCCGCTCATCAATGGTCAGGCCCAGGTCGATGCTCATTTTCATTTCCACAGAGCCGTCATCCCGGAAGAAGGGACGCTTTTTCAGCTCACCGATCACACAGAATACGGAGGTCGTACCCCAGTTGGTCAGGTGGTGATAGCCCGCATGGAGGTCAATGGAGCCCAGGTTTGACAAATAGCAGGAGGAATAGAAGGGATCTCCCGCGGTGACGCTCTTCGGCATCCAGCCGTGACGGTCCAAAAATCTTGCGCCTGCACCCACCAGCTTCACCAAAAAACGGGGAAGCTTCTGAATGGCATCCATGCTTTCTGTGCCGCCGTCCTTCTTGTCACTGCGGCAAAAGGTGATCTGCCGGTAGATCTCGTCATGCAGAGAATCGATGGTGTCCTCGGGCTTGGAGTGGATGTAAGCCAGGGCCTCTGCGCCGTCATCGGAGAATTCTTTCTTCACGGTAAAGGCCGCGGAGACCTCGTTACGCAGGTACATGGTCTTATTGCAGATGAAACGGTTCATCTTAGGACGCAGGGTGACCGTTTTCAGCATAGTCGCCACCATCACCTGGAACAGATTGTAGCGGTACTCAGGCTTTGCCGCGTTTTTCTTTTCCAGATAAGCCATCACATTGGTCATGTCGATCCGCTCGCTGATAAATGCCTCATTATCACAGCGATTGGGGAACATCAGGGGCATCACATAATGCATGGAGTGGATCTTCTTCAGGCGCTTGCCGTCTTTTCTGTCGCCAAATTTTTTACCCATAGGGTTCACCGTCTTTCTATTTATTTAAGGAAGCTGCGGGTTGTTTTTTAAATTTGGGGAGCCAGTAGCTTCTGCCATAGGCAACGATCTCGGCAAGCAAACACATCGGCAAAGCCCAAACAAAATCCAAAACGGAATGCTGCTTGGTATACACAGTGGAAAGGCAGATGAGGATCGCCATAGCCCAGATCATCAGTTTCACCCAAAGGCGGGTCTGCTTCCGTTTGGACCAGGCAGAACCGATACCCAGGGAGAAGGCCACATGGAGGGATGGGCAGGCATTGGTGTTCACATCCACGGCGTACAGCAGCCCAATAATATCCGAGAAAATATTATCCCGGGGCATGGTCTCAGGCTGAAAATCCACCCGTGTGGGGAAAATGGCATAGGTGGTCAGGGCTACGACCTCCGTTACGATCAAAAAGATCTGGAAGCCCTTGAAATTCTCCAAATCGTAGAACATGAAGTACAAAACCGTAAAGGCCAGCAAAAAATACCAGCCCACATAGGGCACCACAAAGACCTCATTAAAGGCCATGGCATCATCCAGGGCACAATGGACACTGTAGCACTGATCCAGGGGAAAGGCCCGTTCCAGCGCAAAATACAGCACCAGGTAGATAGGCCAGGATACCAGCAGAAGAAGATGCCGGAACCGGGGCTCTTTGATCCGGGAGAGCCGGAAGCCGGTATAATCCACAGTGGGTTTCTTCAACGAAAACGCCTCCTGAAAACATTTTTTACGCACATAACTTATAAAGTATATCACATGGCCTTGCTTTCGTCAAGTTTTTCCCTTTTACGAAAAAGCGGGTGGAACGCCAAGCGTTCCACCCGGATTTTTGTACATTGCTGATCAGCCGCCCAGGTAGGCCTTGCGGACCATTTCGCTTTCCGCCAGCTCCTTACCGGTACCGGACAGCACGATACTGCCGTTTTCCAGCACGTAAGCCTGATCGGAAATCGCCAGGGACTTACCGGCATTCTGCTCCACCAAAAGAATGGTGGTGCCGTCCTTGTTGATATCCTTGATGATCTCAAATACCTGATCCACCAGCAGGGGGGACAGACCCATGGAGGGCTCGTCCAGCATCAAAAGCTTCGGGTGGCTCATAATGGCACGGCTGATAGCCAGCATCTGCTGTTCACCGCCGGAGAGAGTACCTGCCACCTGATTGCGCCGCTCCGCCAGTCTGGGGAAGCGGGTGAAGATATTCTCCAGATCCTGCTTAAACTGGGACTGGTCCTTCATAATGTAGGCGCCCATCAGCAGGTTTTCATACACAGAAAGCTCCTGGAAGATCCGGCGACCCTCAGGAACCTGGGTCATACCCAGCTTCACGATCTTATGGCAGGGGGTTTTGGTAATGTCCTGCCCGTCAAAGATCACTGTACCGGCCTTCTTGGGGATGATGCCCACCACAGACTGCATGGTGGTGGTCTTACCGGCGCCGTTGGCACCGATCAGGGTCACGATCTGGCCCTCCTCTACCGCGAAATCAATACCTCTCAGGGCTCGGATCACGCCGTAGTAGACTTCCAGTCCTTTCACTTCTAACAGAGCCATATTAACCTCCTATGTAAGCCTTGATCACGTCCGGATCATTCAGGGCCTCGCTGGGCTTGCCCTGGGCCAACACAGTGCCGAAGTTCAGCACGGTGATCTCGTCGCAAAGACCGGAAACGAATTTCATATCATGCTCAATGAGCAGGATGGTTACGTTAAACTTGGTGCGGATGAGCCGGATGATATCCATCAGCTCCTCCGTTTCGTGGGGGTTCATACCGGCGGCAGGCTCGTCCAGGCACAAAAGCTTGGGATTGGTCGCCAGGGCTCTGGCGATCTCCAATTTGCGCTGCTTGCCGTAGGGCAGGTTGCAGGACAGGTTATTCCGGTCCTCCAAAAGGCCCACCACCTCCAATATCTCCTTGGCACGCTTGCGCATGGCCTTTTCCACCTTGAAATGCCGGGGCAGACGGAGAATGCTGGAAATAATGCCGCATTTGTATTCCGGCTGATTGTGCAGACCCACCATCACATTACGGATGACGGTCATATTGTTAAACAGTCGGATATTCTGGAAGGTACGGGCGATGCCCTTGTGGTTGATGGTCTCCTGGCTCCTGCCGGTAAGGTTCTCACCGCACAGGAAGAACCGACCGGTTGTGGGCTTGTACACGCCGGTGATCATATTGAACACCGTGGTCTTGCCTGCACCGTTGGGGCCAACCAAGCCGTAGAGCTGCTGCTCCCGGATCTCCATATTCAGGTCCTGGACAGCCTTCAGACCGCCGAAGGAAATACCCAGGTTCTCAATTTTCAAAACAGTGTCCATTACTTATCCTCCTTCTTGGCCTTATCGGGAGTATAGGGGGATTTGACCTGGACATCCACGGACAAAACCTCGTCCACCATGATCTTGGTGGGGATGCGGTCCCATTTGGCATCGTCATCGTGGACCTTGCTGGGATCGTGCTTTTTGCGAATACGCACCATCAGATTCCGGATGCTCAGCTTCTCCCGGAGGTTTTTCAGTGCCGGGGCATTGTTATAGACCACCAAAAGGATCAGGATCAAGGCATACAGCAGGTCCTTCAGCACCGCCAGATCTCCGGTCAGCTTCAGCTGCAGCTGGTTGCTCAGCCAGGTAATGGCCGCCGCGGCGATCAAACTGCCGCCCAGCTTGCCCATACCGCCCAAAACCACCATCACCAGGATCTCGATGGAATAGTTATAGTCGAACTTGGCAGAAGACACCTGATAATTGCTGTAGCTGTAAAGCACACCTGCCACGCCGGCAAAGAAGGCGGACACAGTAAACACCAGCAGCTTATACTTGGTCACGTTGATGCCGCAGGCACGGGCGGCGATCTCGCTGTCACGAACAGAGGTCACGGCTCTTCCGTGCTTGGAGCGGATCAGGTTCTTGATCACCACCACCGTCACCAGCACCAGAGCAAAGCCAATCAAAAACAGCTCATTTCTGTCATAGCGGGGAGTGCGGATACCCAGATTGCCGCCAAACAGGCTCTCGGGGGCGTTGCGGAACAAGCTTCTTACGATCTCGCCGAAGGCCAGGGTCACGATGGCCAGATAGTCACCGCGCAGGCGAAGGGCAGGAAGACCAATGATGATACCGCAGACAGCAGCCGCCAGACCGCCAATCACCACGCAGATCAGCAGCACCGGGATCTCACCCATGGTGCCGGCCTCTGTCAGAATGGTGGATAGCTTACCGCCAATGAAGGCGCCCACACACATAAAGCCCGCATGGCCCAGGGACAGCTCACCCAAAAAGCCTACCACAAGGCTCAAGGAGGCCGCCAGGATCATGGCAATGGTTGCCTGCTCCAGCTGCAGAAGTGTGGAGAAGGAAAGCTCACCGGCACTGGCCTGGAGCCCGAAATACAGCGCACAAAATGCCAGGACAAAATAGACGGCATAGTGCTTCCACTTGATCTTTTTCATACCTTCTCCCTCCTCTTCTTACCCAAAATACCGGAGGGCCGTACCAAAAGGATCACGATCAGGATCGCAAATTCGATGGCGTCGGTATAAGGTGCGATCGCAGGGCTGGTTTGAGAAAAGGCCTCCACCACGCCCATGAGCAAACCACCGACCATAGCACCGGGAATGGAGCCGATACCGCCAATAACGGCGGCAGTAAAGGCCTTGATACCGGGCATAGCACCCATGGTGGTGCTGACATTATAGGTCTTCAGGGTCATAAAGAAGCCGGCAAAGGCCGCAAGACCGGAGCCAATGGCAAAGGTCAGGGTGATGATGCGGTTAACATTGATACCCATAAGCTGTGCCGCATCCCGATCCTCGGAAACAGCGATCATGGCTCTGCCGGTACGGGTATACTTCACAAAGAGACTCAGAGCCGCCATGATCACGCCGGAAGCCACCAGGGTGATCACCGTGTAGGTGGAAAGCTGTAAAGCGCCCAGGCTGATATTGCCCAGCTCCATAAGATCCACGCTCTTGTTGGCAGAGCCGAAAATGATCTGCGCCAAGGACTGCAGAAGATAGCTCATGCCGATGGCCGTGATCAGCACAGCCAGGGGGGATGCACCACGCAGGGGCTTGTAGGCCACCTTTTCAATGGTCACACCCAAAACGGTACAGCACACTACTGCCAGGATCAGAGCCAAAATGGGATTTCCCATCATACCCATAGTAATAAACAGGGTATAGCCGCCCACCATGATCACATCGCCATGGGCAAAGTTCAGCATTTTGGCAATGCCGTAAACCATGGTGTAGCCCAATGCGATCATGGCATACGTACCGCCGGCGCTGAGACCGTTGAGCAAAGTTTCAATAAATTCCATAAAACCAACCCTTATTCAGGTATTTCTAGAACGGACAATTTGCCGACGGGGCTGCCGTCGGCAAATTGCGGTCATTTTACTTGTTTTTGTACGCCCAGTATGTATAGCTTAGTCAGCTTCCTTCAGGGTGTACTTGGTAGCCAGCTTCTGGACCTTGCCTTCTTCGGACCAGGTGATGTTAGAGCCGGTAGCGCCCTCGACGAAGGTGTAGCCGCCGGTGAACTTAGCCTTCAGCAGGTCGCAGATCTCGGAAGCGGACATATCGGGAGTGATCTCCTTGCCCTCTTCTGCCAGTTCCTTCATTGCGCCGTAGAGTGCGTAAATGCAGTCATAAGCGGAAGCGCCGAACTGGTTCAGGGTATCCGTGCCGTACTTCTCGGTATACTTCTTAATGAAGTCGCCGGCCTTGCCCTCGGTGGAGTTGGCGTCGAAGTGGCTGAGCATGGAAACTTCCTGGGTAATGGTGGTCAGATCCATCTCACCGGCCAGGCCGTCGAAACCGTCACAGCCGTAGTAAACAGCATCGGCAGCCATGGTATCCTTAGCCTGCTTCATGAAGATAGCGGCGGGCTGATAGTAGATGGGCATGAACACGAAGGAGCAGTCCTTCAGCTGGGTGATCTGAGCAGAGAAATCGGTGGCGTTGGCATCGGTGAACTGGGTCTCAACCACGGTGATGTCAGCATTCAGAGCAGCCTTAAAGTTCTTGAAAATACCATCGGAGTAGGAGTCATCAGACTTGTAGAAGACACCGATCTGGGTCAGACCCAGGGAGTTAACGTAGTCAGCAGCAACCTGGCCCTGGTCGCCATCGGCGAAGCACATCTGGAAGCCGTTGTCAAACTCGGGGATCTTGTCGCCGGAAGCAGAGGGAGTCAGGAAGAAGACATTGTCTTCCTTGGACATAGCCTTGAACTCCAGGCCGGGGTCAGTGGTAACCGTACCCAGGGTGAAGTGGACACCGTTTTCCAGCATGTTGGCATAGTTGCCGGCAACCAGGTCCTTATTGTGCTGATCGTCGGTAGCAAACAGCTTGAACTTGTAGCCGTTCATGCCGCCGGCGGCGTTGATCTCTTCAATAGCCATCTCAGCAGCGTTCTTAACAGCAGTGCCGTAAACGGCTGCACCGCCGGTCAGAGGGCCGGACATACCAATAATGAATTCGCCCTTGCCTTCCTTCTTCTCCTCTTCGCCGCAACCAGCGAACAGGCCCAGGCACAGAACTACGGACAAAACCAATGCGATAACCTTTTTCATTTTCATTTACCTCCTATTTGAAAGTCGCCCCCGTGAAGTCTTCCGGGAGGGGCTTCGAAATATATTTACTAATATAGTCATTTTTTTGCAGTTGTCAATGGTTTTTTGCCCGAGTTTTACGTTTTCGTGTAATTCACACAAAAACATTCGTCCACAAAGTAAAAACAAGTGCAATTTGTTACATCTGTCGCATACATTTGTCTTTGTTTCGCGTACACTCCCCCAGTTTTCACGGACAAATCCCGTAGAAGGGGCTGTGGCGATTCCTTTCCCCAATTGCTGATTGTCAACCGGGGCGGATTGTGATATACTGATACTATATATAATATAAGGAGCGGCACCATGGACACTTACTATGTAGGCCCCGAACGGGAGCATCAGAGCCTGACGAAGCTTTTTTTACAGCTTGCCGACGACGAAACGGAAAAGACCATTTATGTAGATCCCGGCACTTATGATATGTTCCGGGAATATAAGGAAGCCGGGATCCCCTCTCCCCCGGATGACGTAGCATCCCCGGATTACTTTACCTACAACGCCTTTTTGCCTCCCAACACCCGGCTCATCGGTGTAGGCAATGTGCTTTTGCGCTTTGCACCGACCCCGGAGGAGGTCACCTACGGGGAAAGCCGCACCTGGTCGCCTTTGAACATTCTGGGCGGCTGTCATATTGAGAATATTCAGATCTACTGCAAAAACGGGCGCTACTGCATCCACGACGATTCCCACAACCGATATCAGAACACCATACATTATTATAAACATGTGCGCTGCACCTATGAATACGGCGATCTGCAGGGAGCGCGCCGTTTGGGCTATAACAACACCATCGGCAACGGCATGGCCCAGGGTACGAAATTCCAGTTTGACAGCTGCACCTTTGAATTCTTAGGCGGCGGCAATCACTCCGCCTTCTATACCCACGAAAGCGGCCGGGAAAGTCCGGAAAATGCCCCCACACTGATCTTCAACAACTGTCTGTTTTTGGGCGGTCCCGACAACGACCGGGTCCTGCGTCTGCAAAATCTGGCAACTGCCCCTCTGCGGATCCATACCCGGCTGGAGTCCTGCGTTTTGGTAGGCGGCATTTACCTGACCATCTATAAAGAGACCTCTGCCCAGCATTTCGATGTGACCCTGATCCGCAGCGGCAATCCCCCCCAGCGGATCGACCGGGAGGAGGAAAATCTCTACCCCATCAAGATCTACGAATAACCGAGGTTTGATTCTATGCATCAAAAAATCCGCAAGCTTACCTACACGGGCCTGCTCTTGGCCCTGCTGATCTGCCTGCAATGGGCAGGCTCTCAGATCCCCTCTCCCCTTGTCAAACAGCTGATCACCGGCACCATGGTCAACTGTATTCTGGCAGTCACGGCACTGCTGGTTGGCAGGTCCAGCGCCCTGGCCATCGCGCTGCTGTCACCGGTCTTTGCCTTCTTGCTGGGCATTGCCCCCCAGATCATCACGGTGCTTCCCATTATGGCAGGAAATACCCTGTATATTCTGATCCTGGGCTTCCTTTTGGGAACGAAACCCCAGCCCCTTTGGCGCAGCTGCCTTGCCCTGGGACTCGCAGCCCTGGCAAAGTTCATCGTGCTGTACCTTTTGGTCGTCGTGCTCATCTGTGACCTGGCCGCCCCGTCCCTTTTGGGGCAAAAGGTGGGAGATTATGTCCTTTTGGGACCCAAAATGCTCCTTGCCAACGCGCTGCCCCTTATGTTCAGCTGGCCTCAGCTGGTCACCGCCCTCTCCGGCGGCAGTTTGGCACTTTTGATCGCCCCAACCATGCGCAAGATTCCATGATAAATTTACAATTGCCCTATTGATTTTTTCCAACCCAGTGATATAATAGGGGAAATTTTCCAGGAGGGATTTCTATGCTTTACAAACGTATTTTAACCATTCAGGATATTTCCTGCGTAGGCCAGTGTTCCCTGACCGTGGCGCTGCCCGTGATCTCTGCCTGCGGCATCGAAGCAGCGGTGCTTCCCTCCGCAGTACTCTCCACCCATACCGCCGGGTTTACCGGCTTTACCGTCCGTGACCTGACGGAGGATATGCCCGGGATCTGTGACCACTGGGTCAAAGAGGGGATCACCTTTGATGCCATCTATACCGGCTATCTGGGCTCTGCCCAGCAGATCGACTATGTGGCCCGGATCTTTGCCGAAACCGGAAAAGGGGTCACCATCGTGGACCCTGCCATGGCTGACAATGGCAAGCTCTACCCCGCCTTTGATCAAAACTATGTGCAGTGCATGAAGACCTTGGTTGCCAAGGCGGATTTCGTGGTCCCCAACATCACCGAGGCCGCCTACCTGACGGATCTTCCCTATCAGGAAGAATACGACCGGGACTACATTCAGAAGATCCTGGACGGTCTCACCGCCCTGGGCTGCAAGAATGTGATCCTCACCGGTGTTTCCTATGCCCCCGGCAAAACCGGCGTGGTGGTATGGGAAAAGGGAAGCTACGCCTATTATGAGCACGAAAAGCTCCCCAACAGCTGCCACGGCACCGGCGATATCTACGCCTCTGCCTTCACCGGCGCGTTGATGCGGGGAAAAACCGCCTATGATGCCGCAGTGATCGCCGCGGATTTTGTGCTGGAGTGCATCCGCATCACCGCCAAGCTGGATAACCACTGGTACGGTGCCGCCTTCGAGCCCGCCCTGCCCCAGCTGATCCGCGCCCTGGGCGAGTGACCCATACGCCCCGCTGGGCGGGCCTTCTGCGCGTCATTGTTATGAAAGTACCGCCCTTGTAGAGGCCGAAGACCACTTCGGCCCGCGGGCCGGTGTAGGCACCGGCCCCTACAGACATAGGGGCTGTTGCAAAATGCTGCAACAGCCCCTATGTTTATCGGATCGGCACGTAGCCGCATTGTTCGATCATGGTCTGCCCCTCCGGGGAGAGCAGCCAATCCATGAGTATGGGAATGTTCTCATTGGGATTATCCGCCCGGTAGATGGCATAAAACTGGGCCACGATGGGATAGGTCCCGTTCTGAATGTTTTCCGCACTGGGATACACCCCGTTGAGACTGAGCATCTTTACGCCCTCATTGCCCACAATTCCGTCCATATAATACCGGAAGGAGAAGCCAATGGAGCCTCCGGCAATGGCAAGCCAGGATTTTTCCCCCACCTGCCGGTCGCCCATAAAGGCCTCAAAGGTGGTTTGACTGCCACTGCCTTCCAGCCTTGTAACCGGGTTAATGATCCGGTCAGGGCCTCCAACCTCCGACCAGTTGGTATAGCGTCCTCCATAGATGTCCCGGATCTGCTCCACTGTCAGATCCTCCACGGGATTCTTTTGGTTCACAAAGAACACAAACCCTTCCAGACCAATGGGGACATACACCAGCTCCACTCCCTGCTCCCGGGCATACTGCTCCTGCTCCTCAGAGGGACCTGCGCAGAATAAAATATCCGTATCACCGTCCACGATGGCCTTATAGCCCCGGACGGTATTTTTATACTGCATGGCGCTGTCCGGGGCAAAGTTCTCCCCGTAAAAGTTATCATCCGAGAAGCTGCCGCCCACATAGGTCACCGACCCCTTGGGATACACATTTTCCACCACAGCCCCATATACGGGAACCAGCGCCGCGGCGCCGTCCAAAACGGGAAGATCCTCCGTCAGCTGCAAAGACGCCTGGATCTTGGGAAGCCGGGAGCCTTCCTCATGGGGAAGAAAATCCCCCACGCGGATCATGTGGGCCTGGGACGCGCCACTGAAATTATTGGAAAGTCTTCGGGTCAGAAGCTGATACAGGCTCAGATTAAAGGCGGCAAACAACCCCACCACCAGTACAAGGACTCCGATCCGCTTTGCTCGCTTCATGGACTACCACAGCTCCTTTCCAATAAAGTAGATAATGGAGCAGTGCTCATAGGCGTACACCGCATAGATAACGTGGGCCAGCGTAAAGGCAAGGCAAAGCCCTATCAGGGTGTACAGCAGGATTCTGAATGTACGTTCCTTCACAGCCCCACCTCACATATATGCGACCTCGCTGGAGAGCAGCAGTACCAGCCGGATCTCCATGGCGATCACCACCAGCGCTATGCCGCCCCACAGCAGCATGGCATTTCTCTGCTTTTTGACAGCGCGGTCAGGGACGGAGCCCGGGGCTTTCCGATTCTGTGCCTTGAATTGCAGATACTTTTTGAGTGCCAAACTAAAGAAGACGACCAGGCAGATGGGTGTGCCAAAAAACATCAGCAGCAGTACAATGGTCGGATCATGAAACAGCAGCATAACCGCACCCCTTTTCCTTATTTATGAGATTACTATATCATTTTTCACAGGAAAATGCAACGGTCTATTCTTTGTAGAATCCTCGTATCATTTCTCCCCTCTTTCCTGCCCCAGGTCGGTGCTCATCTGTTTAGAAGGATTCCGCCGCCTTAAAATTGTAGACAGGCCTGATTCTGCAAAGGATCTCGGCAGTAGGCTCGATGTTCTCTACGATCTCGTCCATGCTCTTGTACGCCATAGGAGACTCGTCAAGGGTATTGGGTACAACGCAGGTGGAATAGATGCCTGCCATCTGTGCCTCATATTCAGCCATAGTCAGCCGCTCGAAGGCGGCGCTGCGGGACATCAGCCGTCCGGCACCGTGCGGGGCCGAGCAGTTCCAATCCTCGTTGCCCTTGCCGATGCAGATCAGAGAGCCGTCACGCATATTGATGGGAATCAGGAGCTTCTCACCCGCCTTGGCAGAAACAGCACCCTTGCGCAGTACCATCTCATTCACATCGATGTAGTTGTGAATGGTTTGGAAGACTTCCAAAGGGGTCCAGCCGCAACGGTCAAGAATAATCTGGGCCATCTTTGCGCGATTTCTCTCCGCAAACTTCTGACAGATATCCACGTCATGGAGGTAGTCCTCCATAAAGGAGCCGTAGAGGAAGCAAAGGTCACGGGGGAGCGTAGGTGCCTTGGCCTGGAACTCCTTATCCAAAGCCTTGAGCGTTGCCTGGATCTCGGAGCGTCTGCCCTGCTCCTTGTAAGTGCGGATGATCTCCTCCCGCTGCTTAAAATACGCCTCCTTGCCTACATTCAGATCCACAGCCAACTGCTGATAAAACTCTGCGACCTGGGTGCCGAGATTACGGCTTCCGGAGTGGATCACCAGGTACTTGCCGCCGTCGGCATCCTCGTCGATCTCAATAAAGTGATTACCCCCGCCGAGGGTGCCCAAGGATCGCGCAAGTCGCTTGGTATCCCGGAGGGATCGGTAGCAACGAAGCGCAGTCAGGTCGAACCGCTCCTGTCTGCCCTCCCAAACATTTCTGCCGCAGGGTATGAAGTGTGCCGCCTCGTCTACCTTCTCAAAGTCGATATGGATGTTGCCAAGGGATACGGTGTACATGCCGCAGCCGATATCCACACCGACCATTGCAGGGACGATCTTATCGGTGACGGTCATGGTGGTACCAATGGTACACCCCTTTCCTGCGTGAACATCGGGCATGATCCGGATCTTCGAAGAGGCGAACACCTCGGTATCACATACCGTCTTGATCTGCTCCCGTGCGCCATCTTCCAGGGTGGTGGCAAACACATGGGCAGTATTAAAGTTTCCTATAATCTCAATCATGTCATTCTCCTTTCAAACAGTACGGTCGGGCATTGATTTATGATGCACAGCTGCAACGTGCCCGACCGTATCGGGATTAGACGTTGTTTCCGTTCAGGATCGCTGTGAGCTGAGAAAGGACGTTGCCATTGCCATTTAAGGAAATGTTGCCAACATTTTCGCAAATGCGCTCCACATACTCCAGCTCCTTCAGCTTGTAAAGGGTCTGGTTCTCATCCATCAGCTTTGCCGTGTTCAGCAGAGAACGGGTGGAGGCCACTTCCTCACGGCGGGTGATGACATTGGCCTGGGCACGCTTTTCGGCAACAAGGACGGTGTTCATGATCTCACGGATCTCACCGGGCAGGATAATATCCTTCACACCGGCATCCGTAATTTCCACAAACAGTTCCTTTTCCCTGGCTTTCAGCTTTGCAAACACAAACTGGGACATTTGATCCTTGTTTTCCAGGATCTCATCCAGCTTGTACTTGCCAACATATTCCCGGAGGGCAAGCTGTGCCGCTACATGCATTTGTTCCGCAAAGTCATCGATCTCGGTGAGAATCTTCACGTAGTCGGTCACACGATAGTTGCAGACGAAGTTGATGCGCAAGGACACCTTATCTGCCGTCAGGATCTCCTGACCGGTGATGTTCATTTGCGTCAAACGGGTGTCCACAAAGCCCACGTCCACCTTCGTGGCAGTTCTCCAGAAGTAATAGGTGCCTGCATCCAAAATACGCACCAGCTTCTGATCAAAATAGAGTCTGCCCTTCTGATACTCGGCAACTTCGATTTTGGTGTAGTAGATCTGAGGGATCTTGGAAAAGATGTAAGCAGGGATAGCTGTATCTACTTCGGGGGTGGAGATATCCACGATCTTGAATTCGTGCTGATCTGCCACAGACCAAAATGCGTGCTTACCGTGGCGAAGCACAGAGGAAAACTGGCCATTTACATAGTGCAGTGCCAGCTCCTCATCGCCCACCTCCGCCACCGTTACACGCTGGGCAACCGCCTTGTCAGCAAGCAAGGTTTCCAGGGCGCATTTGCTGCAGGCAATGGGCCGGTCCAGATTGGAGACTTCGATCTCCCTGCCCCCAAACAGATAATATTTGCCGGCATCCAGCATTTTTATATACTTGCCGTTTTTGAAGAGAAAGCCCTTCTGATTTTCATTGATAATCATCGTTTTCATAATATGTAATCCTCCTGAAAGGTAGTAATGCGATCTTGCTATCATTCATGCAAAAGCAGCGGCTGAAAGCTTAAGTGCTTCCTGTTCGGTGCGGAAAGAAATCTTTTGGCACCGATTGGGATAACACGGTATCCGCTTTCAGGCATGGCATGCTTTTGCATTGCTCCGAAAGATACGCCAAGGCGTTTCTCTCTTTGCTGAATGATAACAAATCTCTGAATAAAAACGTTCTCGCACACGAAAGGGGTTTTCCGTGTACCGTTTTTGTGTCCCGAAGGACAATCCAACCAACTGGCGATACGCTCTTGGCGCACGGCGGGATTTGAACCCGCGAAAAAGAGCTGAAAAGCTCAAAGGCGCAAGCGTTCTTCTGGCATACACTTTGGAACATCCTGGTGCACCGCTGTGAAGGATCGACTCACACACACGTGAAGCAACCTTGCAAGCATATTTTACCAATCCACATAGGGTTTTTCACGGAAAAAAAGCTGCGAACTCTTATTTGGGTCCGCAGCTTAGCTGTTTTTTCAGCTTTTCGATAACCAATCTTCTGAAAGGCTCCGGTTCCAAGACCTTGATCATAGGTCCGAAGGAAAGGATCCGGATCACCATCTCCGATTCATCATCGTGGGCGTATTTGATTTTTACCAGGTAATGCTTCCTATCCAGTTTCTCGGCTTGTTTTTCAAAATGGGCGAAATGGAGCATGAAGCGTTCCATTGCGTTTCGTTCATCCCGGATCTGAACGGTGATCGTGTCGTATTCCACCGGTTTCTCCCGACCGCTCACTCGCCGGTAGCCGATATCGTGGGCGCAGCTTCGGATCTTGGCAAGGTTGACCGTGGAAACCGCCCGCCAGCCTGCCGTAACCACGCGGAATTTATCATCCTTTTCAGAGTATTCCAGTCGCAAAGGACGGCATCGGACAAACATCATATTGCCCTTGCGGTTGATCATTTCAAATTTGATCTGCGTTCCCTTGCGGATGGCCTCCAAAACGATCCTGAAATTTCTTATGTACTGCCCATCTTCAAAGGGATCGCCATCATTATATTGATCGTAAACGTAGTAATCGGCAGAGGTAAACAAGGGCTGCACATCTTCCAGGTCCGGAAAATCCACACCAAACAGCTTCACACGGGGGTCCAGGGAAATTGCCTTGAGCCACTGCTTTTGAAGGGTCGTCAGCGGTATTGTGGGTTTGTGTTCCAGCTTTGTTGTCATATCAGAATGCACCAGCTGCCACTTTTCGCTTTTGAGCGCAGGCAGAATGGTAAGAACACTCTCCCCAAAGGCATGCTCCATTACGATCTTCTGCAACGCCTTTTCGGAGTGTTCCCCATCCAGGATGCCGGAAAGAATCGCGGCAACCGTATTGTAATAGGCAGAGTAAAGTTCACTGAATGTCATTGGTCCACCTCCCGGCTGATACCGTACATCCCATACATGGCTTCCAGGTCCTTCTTGAACTGACCCTCAATGGTGCGATCGGAGAAATGTATCGTATCGATGCGGCAAATGAAGGTTCGGATCCAGGGGATCAGCTCACTGGTATCATAGACATCTGCCGAAAACCGGTAGGTATGCGCATCGAGTTTCTCAACCGTGCCGATCCGTTTCTCACGTTTCAGGCGTCTGACGATATACATCTCGTCATCCTCTACTTTGACCGTAAACTCCACATGCTCCAAATGTTCGTTGCCCCACTTGTTCCGCTTTACACTGACCCCCCACATCTTGCTCTGCATTCTGTCAAGCTCAGCACGAAGCTCATCAAAGCGAGGTGTGGGATCTTCCATTTTTACATCGGACAAATAATCTATACGGTAGGCGGTAAAGGAATTGTAATCAGGAAGATACGCAAACAAATGCTGCCTTCCGTTTTGCGCACTGATCAGCACCCGAAGCGGGACGACACGGATTCGCTTTGGCATATCTTTCTTTCGGCTCATATTCGTTATTGTAACAGCCCGCTTTTCCCCCATTGCCCCAAACAGAGCGGCAAGAACGCCACTGTCGATGGCTCCGGTGATGTAATGATGCTTGAACGTAAAGGCATCGGTGTCGGATTCCGTTTTGTCGAGAATGAAAGAACCGATCACACCGCAGGGAGCAACCTCTGAAAAATAATGCAGCACATCATTGAGGTTGGAAAGGTCTGTATTCTCCGTTCTATGATAATAAACCTTCCGCCCTTCCTTTTCTGCCACAATGATACCGGCTTGGCAGTATTCTTTGAGTTTTTTGCGAATGGTGGACTCGTCAAACATCATGGGCGTTTCAAACCCCGCCAGATATTTCGTGTCGATCTGCTGAAGCAGCTCGGCAACAGTCTGCTTCACAGCAGGGTCATGAAGAATATCAAAGAGAATGAAATGCAGCGTAATATCGCCATCGGTAAAGCTTTTGGCTTTCCATGCATTATACAAAGGGTTATGCCGAATGGTACGGCTATCGATGGAGATAAAAACGTTTTTGCCCTCAGGTGTGCGCACGAAGCTCATATGTTCCCCAAGCCAGCTTTCCAGACGGCGCCGCTCGTCATCATAGGAACGCGCGCTCTTCTTCTGATAATCGTCACGGCTCTTGAAGCCATAAACATAGAAATCACGCATGTATGCTCTGATTTTTTCAAAGTTTTTGATAAGCTCGTTGTAAGAAGACATATTTCACACTCCTTCCACGCAGGCGGTTCACCTACTGATTTGCAGGTTTTTCATTCAAGTTTATATGGATTCGATCCCCATAGAGAGTATTTTTAATTATGATAACACATCCTGTCATTTTTCGCAATTCATCCATGCATTTGAAATTGTAACATATCTTCGTAAGGTAGCAGCCAGTGTTTGCATTGGCGGCAGGAACTGTCCACCGGACAGTTCCTCTGCTATGGGGTCAAGTCCTGTCGCCCGTACCATGAAAAACGACAAGTTTCGACAGAAACTTGTCGTTTTTCAATGATATCCGTTCCTGCCGGAACGGGTGATATATCTTCGATATGATATCCACCTTCGGTGGGTGATATATGCCTGCGGCATATGAAGGAACGGATATTATATCATGCTTGCGAAGCAAGTGTATCATACGGCGGAAGCCGTATATCATATTGCGTAGCAATATATCATTTTTGCAAGAGTTCGAATTCATACGCAAAACTGCCGAAAATACCTTTTTTATAGCCAATAGCCATTTAACCGACCCTTATTGATACAATTCGTGTCAGTTAGGGTCGGTTTTTATTGATACGAAACCATCGTGCTTTTTCTATATTGATTGATATTTACACAGCAATTTGGTACAATCTATTCGACAAACTTGAATTTGGAGGTGAGGTTTCATGCACGAAAACCTTATTACGAATTTGACATCAAAAGACGATAAATACGCTTGTGCTATTGCTGATAAAATCATATCCGAGAGTCAAGAGACCGATGAATGGTATAGATACTTTGATACCTTTGCTTCGCTGCTTAATCATCCTAAATCGTTGGTAAGAAATCGTGCATTGCACATTCTTGCCGCCAATGCTCAGTGGGATGATAATAACCGCTTTGATACTATTCTATCAGA
>SVLB01000046.1 GCA_015068135.1 Oscillospiraceae bacterium
GCTGCCTCAAACTTGGTGGCATCCTCGGGCATCATCATGATCTCCTTGGAGTGGATCAGCTCACCGGTCTCGGGATGGACAACGTCATCCACGGGGTAACGGCCACGGATCCGGTTGCCGAAGGAATCCACAACATCGCCGTTCTTATCGTAAACAGCGCCGACCCAAATACCGTTCTTGGTGCCACACTCATGCTCACGGACGATCACATCCTGAGAAACGTCGACCATACGACGGGTCAGGTAACCGGAGTCAGCGGTACGCAGAGCGGTATCGGTCATGCCCTTACGAGCGCCTCTGGAGGAAATAAAGTACTCCAGAACAGACAGGCCTTCACGGAAGTTAGCCTTAACAGGGATCTCAATGGTACGACCGGCGGTATCAGCCATCAAGCCACGCATACCGGCCAGCTGACGGATCTGAGCCATACTACCACGGGCACCGGAGTCAGCCATCATGTAGATGGGGTTGAACTCATCCAGGTTGCCCTGCAGAGCACCGGTAACATCAGCGGTGGTCTTTTCCCACTGCTGAACCACCAGACGGTAACGCTCGTCATTGGTGATAAAGCCTTTGCGGTAGAACTGTTCGATCTCCAGAACCTTCCTCTCAGCCTGACGAACCAGCTCGTACTTGATCTCAGGAACCACCATATCGGCAATGGACACGGAAATAGCACCCTTGGTGGAGTACTTGTAGCCCAAAGCCTTAATGCGGTCCAGCATCTCAGTGGCAACAGTAAAGCCGTGCTTGCGGATACACTTGTCAATGATCTTGCCCAGCTGCTTCTTATCGACCAGGAAGTCCACTTCCAGATCAAACTCACGGCCGGGAACAGTGCGATCCACAAAGCCCAGATCCTGGGGAATGGGCTCATTGTAGATCAGGCGGCCAACAGTAGCATTGATCAGGCGATACTGCATAACGCCGTCGATCTCCTTGCCGTAACGGACACGGATAGGTGCATGCAGACCCACAGAACCGTCAGCGTAAGCGGCGATCGCCTCATCAACGCTGGAGTAGTTCAGCTTGGGACGGTAGGAAGCCTGCTTCTTGCCCTCAGCCTTGGCCTTACGGTTGGCAGCTACAAATTCATCTGCATCCACCACCTGCTCATTGGGCAGATCCGTTTCGCCTGCATCGGTCACAAAGACCTCCTCAGCGCCTCTCTCAGCCTTGCCCAGACGGGTATAGGTCAGATAGTAGGCACCCAGGATCATATCCTGCGTAGGAACGGTAACAGGCTTACCGTCCTGAGGACGGAGCAGGTTGTTGGCAGAAAGCATCAGCATTCTGGCCTCAGCCTGTGCTTCAGCAGACAGAGGTACGTGAATAGCCATCTGGTCGCCGTCGAAGTCGGCGTTAAATGCGGTACAGCAAAGGGGGTGCAGCTTCAGTGCACGGCCCTCCACAAGAATGGGCTCAAAGGCCTGAATACCCAGTCTGTGCAGAGTAGGTGCACGGTTGAGCATAACAGGACGATCCTTGATGATCTCGTCCAGAGCATCCCAAACCTCAGTCTTGCCCTTGTCGATCATCTTCTTGGCAGACTTGATGTTGTTTGCCAGGCCATCGGCAACCAGCTTCTTCATAACGAAGGGGCGGAACAGCTCAATGGCCATCTCCTTGGGCACACCGCACTGATACAGCTTCAGCTCGGGGCCAACAACGATAACGGAACGGCCGGAGTAGTCAACACGCTTACCCAGCAGGTTCTGACGGAAACGGCCCTGCTTGCCCTTGAGCATATCAGACAGAGACTTCAGTGCACGGTTGTTTGCACCGGTAACAGCTCTGCCACGGCGGCCATTGTCGATCAGGGCATCCACAGCCTCCTGCAGCATGCGCTTTTCATTACGGATAATGATGTCGGGGGCATGGAGCTGGATCAGTCTCTTCAGACGGTTATTACGGTTGATAACACGGCGGTACAGATCATTCAGGTCAGAGGTGGCAAAACGGCCGCCATCCAACTGGATCATGGGACGGATATCCGGGGGGATAACAGGCAGGACATCCATGACCATCCATGCAGGATTATTGCCGGAGCCCAGGAAAGCCTCCACGACCTCCAGACGCTTGACAATACGCAGCTTTTTCTGATTGGAAGCATTTTCCAGATCCTCACGCAGCTGCTTGGACAGTGTTTCCAGACCGTTGAAGGAATTCATCTCTTCCTCCAGAGACTTGAGGATCTCACGGTCGTCATCTGTCAGGTTTTCACGGGCACGCAGGGTGTTTGCAGTGTCCATCAGTCGAAGCATCTTCTGGCTTTCATCCCGATCCAGGCCTACGGTGGCAAGCAGTTCCTTGACTGCCTCGGCACCCATGCCTGCACGGAAATCGTTCTCCCACTTTTCACGGGCATCACGGTATTCCTTTTCAGACAGGATCTGGTTGCGCTCCAGAGGTGTTTCACCGGGATCGGTGACGATATAAGCAGCGAAATACAGAACTTTCTCCAAAATCTTGGGAGAAATATCCAGAATCAGACCCATACGGGAGGGAATACCCTTGAAGTACCAGATATGGCTGCAGGGAGCGGCCAGCTCAATATGGCCCATGCGCTCACGACGAACCTTTGCCTTGGTAACCTCAACACCGCAGCGGTCGCAAACCTTGCCCTTGTACTTGATCTTCTTGTACTTGCCGCAGTGGCACTCCCAGTCCTTGGTAGGTCCGAAGATCTTTTCGCAGTACAGGCCATCCCGTTCGGGCTTCAGGGTACGATAGTTGATGGTCTCAGGCTTTTTGACTTCGCCGTAGGACCAGCTCCGAATCATATCCGGAGAAGCAATACCAATTTTAATTGCATCAAAAATTGCATCAGACATATCGTATCGCCTCCTTACACTTCGTCGGTATCTGCATCGGCAGAGTTGAATACATCGAAAATACTTTCAGGGCTTTCCTCATCTTCACCGAAGCCTGCCTCGCTCAGTTCCTGCTCAGAACCGATCACATCGGGGCCGATGTCGGCTGCGTAGATGATCTCCTCATCATCATCCTCATCCTTGAGCTCGATCTCAGCGCCGTCCTTATCCAGCACACGGATATCCAGGCACAGAGCCTGCAGTTCCTTGACCAAAACCTTGAAGGATTCGGGTACACCGGGCTTGGGAATGTTGCTGCCCTTGACGATGGCTTCGTAGGTCTTGACACGACCGGTCACGTCGTCGGACTTGACCGTCAATATCTCCTGCAGGGTGTAAGCCGCACCGTAAGCCTCCAGAGCCCAAACTTCCATTTCGCCGAAACGCTGGCCACCGAACTGGGCCTTACCGCCCAAGGGCTGCTGGGTAACCAGTGCGTAAGGACCGGTGGAACGGGCATGGATCTTATCATCAACCAGATGGTGGAGCTTGAGGTAGTAGGGATAACCAACGGTAACCAGGTTATCGAAGGGCTCACCGGTACGGCCATCATACAGGATGGTCTTGCCGTCTTCACGCAGACCGGCCAGCTTCAGAGTCTCACGGATATCCTTCTCGTTGGCGCCGTCGAACACAGGGGTAGCGACCTTCCAGCCCAGGGCCTTTGCGGCATAACCCAGGTGGACTTCCAAAACCTGACCGATGTTCATACGGGAAGGCACGCCCAGGGGGTTCAGAACCACATCCAGAGGAGTACCATCAGGCAGGAAGGGCATATCTTCCTCAGGCAGAACACGGGAAACAACGCCCTTGTTACCGTGACGGCCGGCCATCTTATCACCCACGGAGATCTTACGCTTCTGTGCAATGTAAACACGGACAGACTTGGTAACACCGGGAGCCAGCTCATCGGAGTTCTCCTTGGTGAAGACCTTGACATCCACAACGATGCCGCTTTCACCGTGGGGTACCTTCAGAGAGGTGTCACGGACTTCTCTTGCCTTCTCACCGAAGATGGCACGGAGCAGACGCTCCTCGGGGGTCAGCTCAGTCTCGCCCTTGGGGGTGACCTTACCGACCAGGTAATCGCCGGAATGCACCTCAGCACCGATACGGATAATGCCGTCCTCGTCCAGATCCTTCAGGGTGTCCTCGCCCACGTTGGGGATATCGCGGGTGATCTCTTCCGGTCCCAGCTTGGTGTCGCGGGCTTCGGTTTCATGCTCTTCAATGTGAATAGAGGTGAAGACATCCTCACGAACCAAACGCTCGTTAAGCAGGATGGCGTCCTCGTAGTTGTAGCCTTCCCAGGTAACGAAGCCGATCAGCACGTTCTTACCCAGTGCGATCTCACCGCCGGAGCAGGACGGACCGTCGGCAATGATCTGGTTGGCAGTGACACGCTCGCCAACATTCACAATGGGACGCTGATTGATACAGGTACCGGCATTGCTGCGGGCAAACTTGGTCAGACGATGGGACTGCACGTCGCCATCATCGTACTTAACGGTGATCTCGTCGGCAGAAACAGCCATAACTTCGCCTTCACCGATAGCCTTGACACAAACCTCGGAGTCCACAGCTGCGGCATGCTCAATACCGGTAGCAACAACGGGAGGCTCGGTGGTCAGCAGAGGCACGGCCTGACGCTGCATGTTAGCACCCATCAAGGCACGGTTGGCGTCGTCGTTCTGCAGGAAGGGAATGAAAGAGGTAGCGATAGAGATCATCATTCTGGGAGACACGTCAATGTAGTCGATAACATTGCGGTCGACCTCAATGATCTCATTACGGTGACGGCAGGTAATACGGCCATTGGCCAGACAACCGTTCTCATCCAAAGGCTCGTTTGCCTGACCGATATAGAAATCGTCTTCCACATCGGCGGTCATGTAGTCGACCTGATCGGTGACTCTGCCGGTAGCCTTGTCCACCTTGCGGTAGGGAGCTTCCACAAAGCCGTATTCGTTGATCTTGGCAAAGGTTGCCAGATAGTTGATCAGACCGATGTTGGGGCCTTCGGGAGTCTCGATGGGGCACATACGGCCATAGTGGGTGTAGTGAATATCACGGACATCGAAGGATGCACGCTCACGGCTCAGACCGCCGGGGCCCAGTGCGGACAGACGGCGCTTATGGGTCAGCTCAGCCAGAGGGTTGTTCTGATCCATGAACTGAGACAGGGGGCTGGAACCGAAGAACTCCTTGATAACGGCAGTAACAGGACGGATATTGATCAGGCTCTGGGGCGTAACAGAGTCCAGGTCCTGCACGGTCATACGCTCGCGGATCACACGATCCAGACGGGAGAAGCCAATACGGAACTGGTTCTGCAACAGCTCGCCTACGCAGCGCAGACGACGGTTGCCCAGATGGTCGATATCGTCGGCTACGCCAACGCCCTCAGCAACACAGTTGAGGTAGTTGATAGATGCCATGATATCATCCACAATAATATGCTTGGGGATCAGCAGATCCATCTTTTCAGCAATAGCAGCTTCCCAGTCGATGTCGGCTGTTGCCAGCATTTCCTTCAGCACAGGGAAGTATACCTTCTCGGTAATGCCGTATTCCTTGGGATCGAAGTCCACAAAGTTGGCCATATCGACCATGTTGTTGGAGAATACTTTGACAGTATGACCGCCAACCTTCAGCACTGCCTCGTTGATACCCTTTGCAGAGATCTCTCTGGCCTTTTCACGGCTGATGATATCACCGGCCACTGCCAGGACTTCGCCTGTCATGGAATCGATAATATCCTCTGCCAGCTCCTGACCGGCAAGACGGCTCCAGATGTCCATCTTCTTATTGAACTTATAGCGGCCAACAGTGCTGACATCGTAGCGGTGGGCATCAAACAGCAGATCGTTCAGATGCTTGGTGGCAGACTCCTCTGTGGGAGGTTCACCGGGACGCAGGCGGCGATAGATCTCCAGCAGGCCTTCCTCTCTGGTCTTGAAGGTGTCTCTCTCCAGAGTAGCCATAATACGGGCATCTTCGCCGAACAGTTCCTTGATCTGCTCATCTGTCTCCACGCCGGTCTGATCGCTCAGAGCGCGGATCAGGCAGGTAATGGGCAGCTTACGGTTTTTGTCGATACGAACCCAGAATACATTCTGCAGGTCGGTCTCGTACTCCAGCCATGCGCCACGGTAGGGAATCACAGTGGCAGTGTAGGTGTGCTGGTCGGACTTGTCGACCTCGTGGCCGTAGTACATACCGGGGCTGCGGACGATCTGAGAAACAATAACACGCTCAGCACCGTTGATCACAAAGGTGCCGCCGTTGGTCATGATGGGGAAATCTCCCATGAAGATATCCTGTTCCTTGATCTCGTCAGTTTCGGTATTGCGCAGACGCACACGGACCTTGATAGGCTTTGCATAGGTAGCATCCCGCTCCTTGCACTGCTCAATGGTGTACTTGGGCTTGTCTTCCATGGTGTAATCCAGGAAGCGAAGCTCCAGCTTGCCGGAGAAATCGGTAATTGCGCCAACATCCTTGAAGACCTCACGGAGGCCTTTATCCAGAAACCACTGATAAGAATCTTTCTGGATCTTCAGCATATTGGGCATTTCCAGGATCTCTTCGTACTTTGCGTAGGACTTACGCAGGGTCTTTCCGAACATTTGGTCCCTGACCATTGCCATATGGATCATCACAGCCTTTCTTCGGCTTTCGCCGGAATCTTGTGTTGTTTACTATGATACGCATGGTACCGTTGACATTTTATAAAATTCTTTACTTGACAACGTCCATAATCTGTGGTAATATGCTCATGTTGGGAAGAATGCGCAATAGGGCATAGTATCACAATATGGAAAATCATTGTATCATAACAAGCCCCTATTTGTCAACAGTTTTTTCCAAATTTTACCGAGGATTTTGATCCCCGGTTTTTTGTTAAAATTTCAGCCCGGTGCGGAATTTGTCCGTACCGGGCTAATATTATTTGATAAGTCGTTCTTTGAGCATGGGCTCCTGGCGGAGGAACTGGCGGGCGATGACCTTGCACATCTGATTGTCACGGATCATTTCATGGATCTCATCAAGGGTTACCCATTTGGCATCGTCGGTCTCCCCTTTTTGCAGGACAACCTGCTCAATGGGGATATCCCGGTGGAGGCCATAAAAATCGTAGTGGCAGTTTTTATCTCTGCCGGATTCCAGCAGTTCGAATTCCTCCGGAGCGGCATGGATACCGGTCTCCTCCCGGAGCTCACGGGTGATGGCCTGCAGGCTGGTCTCCCCTGCCTGAACCGCACCGCCGGAGTTTTCCCAGGTGCCGGCAAAGCTCTTTTCCGGTGCCCGGCGGGTCAGGAGCAATTTTCCTTTTCCATCGTAAACCCAGACACACACGACCAGTCCGTACTCCCCTTTGCGCCAGAGCGTGCCGCGGCGGTGGGTGCGTCCGGTCAGATTTCTGTCTTTATCGTATATGTCGTTGAATTCCATTTTCTATCATTCCTCTTCCAGGCCCTTGCCCTGATCCCGGTAGGCGCTGTCCAAAGGACTTGCTACGTCTGCCTCATTTTGATAATTAGAAACTACTTTTGCCGCCAGTTCCACCGGCAGCAGAGTACCTGCACCGGCCACACAGCCACCGGGGCAACCCATGCCCTCGAGAAGGTACCCATCATATTTCCCTGCCTTTGCCAATGTCATCAGCTTGCGGCATTCCCGGAGGCCTTCCGCACGGGCTGTCTTGACCTCTCTGTCAGGATCGGTCTTGTGGATCATTTTCTCCACAGCACCGGCAACGCCGCCGGACACCGCAAAGCCACGGCCTGCCGCGCTTCCCTCATTCAGGTCGTACATCGGCTCGATGGTTTCAAAATTGATCTCCTTGGCCTCGAACATACCCTGCAGTTCCTCAAAGGTCAGAACGAAATCCACGTCGGAGCGGATATCCTCCCGGATGGCCTCCAGCTTTTTGGCGGCACAAGGGCCTACAAAAACCACCTTACAGCCGGGATATTTTTTCTTCATCAGACGGGCTGTATAGACCATGGGAGTCAGTGTCATGGATATCTTGTCTGTTTCACCGGGGAACAGCTTATGGATCATGGAGTGCCACGCAGGACAACAGGAGGTTGCCATATAGTTCTGCTTTTGGGGCACTTTTTCCAAAAAGTCTCTGGCTTCCTCGATGGTACACAGGTCAGCGCCCACTGCCACCTCCACGATTCGTCGGAAGCCCAGCTGCTTCATAGCGGCAATAAACTTGCCGGGGGTGGAGTGCTTGCCAAACTGGCCGATAAAGGCCGGTGCGACGATTGCGATCACCTTATCGCCCTGCAAAATAGACTGGATGACCTGGAATATCTGACCCTTGTCCACTATGGCGCCGAAGGGGCAGCTGACAAGGCACTGGCCGCAGGCCACGCATTTATCCTGATTGATAACAGCCCTGCCATGCTCATCGGAAACGATGGCATCCATGCCGCAGGCCACCTGACAGGGGCGCTCCATGTGGATAATGGCATGGTAGGGGCAGGCCTTTTCGCACTTGCCGCATTTGATGCACTTTTCCCGGTCGATCTGGCTTTTGCCGTTGACAAAGGAAATGGCGCCCTTGGGACAGACCTTTTGGCAGGAGGCCGCCAAACAGTTTTGACAGCTTTCTGTGACACGGTACTGATTGGTGGGACAGGCATGGCAGGCGTAAGGAATAATATTGATCAGCGGGGGCTTGTAGTACTGCTCCGCAACCGCCGCCTGATCCATATCCTCGGTCATCAGGTGACGGGTTTGGACAGGGCGAATATTCAGACCCATCGCCAGGCGGACACGCTCGCTGGCGATGGCTCTTTCCAAAAATACAGATTCCCGGTGCAGAGGCTGATCGCCGGGGACAATGATATAGGGCAGTTCATCCACGCCCTCATAACCCTTGCCGGAATATGCCAGACGGGCTACCTCTGTAAAAACATTTTTTCTGATATCTGTAATCAGGGATGGAATCCCTCGCATAGACGGTACCTCCGTGGTTCGCTAAGATACTGTTATTATAGCAACTGTGCCGAAATAGTCAAGCAAACAGCCGCATTTGGAGAAATTTTCAGATTACTGCATTTCCTCTGCCAGGGTTTTTCTCTTTTTCCATACGCCGGAGAGAAAATAGATCATACCAGGGATAGCACAGCCATAGGCCGCCAGCCCGTAACCCAGCACAAAGCCATAAAAGCCCCAGCCCAGATAAATACCGAAGAGCCAGCTCAGGCCGATCCGCAGTATCACACCGTCCAAAAGGGCGAGCACCATACTCAGCTTTGCATTGCCGATGGCCTGAATAAAGGCGCTGCTGCCACGCATGACCGCCAGTGCCGGAAACATCCACAAAATGGCGCTGATAAAGACCTTGCACAGGGTGTTGCCTGCCATATCCTCAGAAAATGCCACAAACAGAGCTTCACCGAAGAACAGGTAGGCCGTCATGCACACCACGGTAAAAATGCCGGAGTAGATCCATGCCCAGTGAACCACCTTTACAGATCGTTTCTGCCGACCCGCAGCAATGCTTTGGCTGATCATAGGCACAGCCGCAAACTGGATACCCTGAGAGATCTTGTTGATAATATCATCGATACGGATACCGGCACCGAAGGTGGCCGATTCCACAACGCCCAGGCTGTTGATCATGGAATTGACAAAGAGCATGGAAATGTTGATACAGCCTGCCTGGATCGCCATAGGCGTGCCCAGCGATGCGATCATTTTCATATAGTGCCTGTTGACAGCAAAGCTGCGGGGCTTAAAATCAAAGCCAAAGGACTCTTTTCTGCGGTAGAGATAATACAAAGAGAACAAAAACGATGCGCCCTGACCGATAATGGTAGCCCAGGCTGCACCTGCAACGCCCCACACAGGCACAAACAGGATATCCAGCACCAGATTGATGACCGTGGCAATGCCGATAAACAAAAAAGGTCGTCTGCTGTCTCCCATGCCACGGAGCACTGCGGAAACCATGTTATAGCCCGCTGTAAAAATCAGGCCTGCGCCGCAGATCATCAGATAAGCATTGGCATGCTCACGGGACTCCAGGGGCATGTTCATGGCATCGAGAATCTGATCCCGGAAGCTCAGGATCACAGTGGTAAGGAGCAATGACAAAATGGCGATCAGACTGAACATAGTGCCGATAATGCGGTTGAGCTCCTTGCGTTTGCCGCCGCCCAGCGCCTGGGAAACCAGCACCTGACCGGCATTGGAAAAGCCGAAACAAACCATGGTGGCAAAATTCAGGATCTGACTGCTTTGGGAAACAGCCGACAGACCGGGTGTTTGCAGATGCTTGCCCACGACCATCATATCAATGGTGCTGTAAAAAACCTGTAAGGCATTGGATGCCATAAAGGGCAGCATGAACCAAAACATCTGCTTTGCCACATTGCCGGTGGTAAAATCCTTTGCCAATGTTTTTCCCTGTGTTTTCAAACTAAGGACCTCTTTTCTTTACTTTTCATAGCCCGTAGGGGGCACTCCAAAATGGGCTTTGAAACAACGGGTGAAATAATTGGGATCGGGAAAGCCGCAACGGATCGCCACACTGCTCACATTCCCCTTCCCCTGTTTGAGATGTTTGGCCGCCTCTTCCAGTCGGAAGATCTGTAAATATTTCATTGGTGTCATCCAGGTAGTCTGTTTGAATTTCCGACAGAAATGGGCATCGGAATAACCGCATCGCAAGGCCAACTGTTCCACCGTCAGTTCCTCGGCATAATGCTCCTGCATATACTCCAGAATGTCCAAAATCACAGGGTCTCCCTTAGGCGCATCGGTACAGCCCACCATGGCATACTGTAAAAACAAGTCCAGCAGTCGGTAAGCAAGGCCTGTGGCCTCCAGTGAGGGTGTTTCACAAAGGCTGTACAGCCGGTCAAAGCATTCCACTACCGAAGGCACATCGGTGGTCAGGCGGAATGTCACTCTGCCTTCAAATATCGCAGAGAGCTTTTCCCGGCAGACCTGGGTTTCATTGTAAAACTGCCGCAGATCGAACATCAGCACATCATATTCTGCCGCCTCTGATAAAACCCGTGCCGCATGGGGCGTCTTGGGTGGGACAATATAGATACCCCCGGCAGACAGTTCTGCCGTATTCTCTCCGTAACCCACCAGCATAGTACCACTGTGCAGGCGAATGAGCTCCATCCGGTCATGCCAGTGGAGTCTGACACCGGTCCGACGCACAAAATGACGGGAGTTAAAACCGGAAGGGCTGTAATTAACCGGGGTCGGTTCTTTGTAAAACTGTTCCATAACGGCTCCTGAATATCAAAATAATGCTATAAATTACGGTTTTTGTACTATCCACACACTGTGAATTATGCTAACATAAAACCACAGAAAATGCAATAGGCGGCAATCCGCTGAAAGGAGTTTTTATGAAAAAGTATTCTGTCATCATCATTGGTGCCGGTAACCGTGGCTCCAACTACAGCCGCAAGCTCGATGCCATGCGGGAGCATTACGATGTGGTGGCTGTCGCAGAGCCGTACGAAGGTCGCCGCAACTATGTAAGAGATCTGTTCGGTCTGCCCGAAGAAAAGTGCTTTTGCTCCTGGCAGGACATTCTGAACCAGCCGAAAATGGCCGATATTGCCATCATCGCCACTATGGATGCCGAGCATTATGAACCCGCCATGAAGGCTATCGAGCTGGGGTATCACCTGCTGTTGGAGAAGCCTGTGGCTCCCACTCCCCGGCAGTGTGCCGACATTGCCAATGCCGCCAAAGCAAAGGGTGTGGAGGTTTTGGTCTGCCACGTTCTGCGGTACACACCCTTCTACAACCGTGTAAAAGAACTGGTCGTCAGCGGCACCATCGGCCAAATCGTATCCGTTGTCGGTGTGGAAGCCGTTGGCAACACCCATCAGAGTCACAGCTATGTCCGTGGTAACTGGCACAGCGAGGCAGAGACCACGCCTATGCTGCTGGCCAAAAGCTGTCATGATCTGGACATCATTCAGTGGTTGGTGGACAAGCCCTGCACCCGGGTTTCCTCCTTTGGCAGTCTGTCCCACTTTACAGAAGAAAACGCCCCGGCAGGCGCTCCTGTCCGCTGTATTGACGGTGGCTGTCCCGTTGCAGAATCCTGTCCCTACAACTGCAAAAAGCTGTACTACGATGACAAGGAAAACGCATGGTTCCGCAAGGCCGCTACCCGTGGCATCTCCAAGGAATACCTGCCCACAGACGAGGAAGTTATGACCGCTCTGAAAACCACCGATTTCGGTCTGTGTGTCTATCACGCAAACAACGACGTGGTGGATCATCAGGTGGTAAATATGGAATTTGAAGGCGGTGTTACAGCCAGCTTCACCATGAATGCCTTCAATCAGGGTGGCCGTTATATCCGTCTGTTTGGTACCAAAGGCGAACTGTATGCCAATATGAGCGACACGGAGATCACCGTGTTTACCTTTGAGGATCGGCAGACCCGTACTTACACGGTTGCCAAGACAGAAGAGAGCATCCTGGGCGGACACGGTGGTGGCGATCAGGGTATCATAGCAGAGCTTCACGAGTACCTCAGCGGTGATTACACCGGCTACTGCGCCGCAAATATTCAGGTTTCTGTTCAGAATCACATGATCGGCTTTGCCGCTGAAAAGGCCCGCCACGAAGGCACTGTGGAGGATGTGAAAAAGTTTTCCGCTGCTTACAATTTCTGATAAGCGAAGCAAACCCCCAACCGGACGGTTGGGGGTTATTGTTTTACATAGCGCCTTTGCCGGTAATCACAACACGCACGGTCCAGAAAATCACTTTGATGTCTGTCCAAATGCTGCGCTCGCGAATATACTTGAGATCCGATTCCACCCAGGCATCGAAATCTGTATCATCACTGCGGCCCTGACACTCATGGTAGCAGGACAGGCCGGTTTTTACATCCAGCCGATGCATCTGATAGGGGGTGTACTGCGCCACCTCACGGGGAAGCGGCGGACGGGGGCCGATAATTGTCATCTGCCCGGCAATGATGTTGAGCAGCTGGGGCAACTCATCAATGCTGGTTTTGCGAATGAACTTACCCACTTTGGTAATACGGGGATCGTCCTTCATTTTAAAAGCAGGGCCCTTGACCTCGTTATATTTCATTAGCTCATCCAGTCGCTTATCCGCATCGGGATACATGGAGCGGAATTTGAACATTTTAAATTCCTTGCCACCTTTTGTCAAACGGGTGGAGGTATAGAAGACCTTGCCACCATCTTCACATTTAATGGCGATGGCAACAATCAAAAATACCGGAGAAAGTAAAACCAGAGCCAAAATCGACAGAACCAAATCCGCAATCCGCTTGCAAACATCATAACCGGGCTTTGGTGCAGGCGGCTGATATTCCTTTTCCGGAAGTATGGCGCTGTTATCTTTATCTACAGTCGGCATACCATTTTCTCCTTTCAGCACAATCGTACTTGCGGTTATTATAACAGAAACACAGTCTTTTTTCAAGTGCCTGTTATTGTAAATGCTCCAAAGCCATTCGGGCCGCATCCTGCTCGGCACGCTTTTTGCTGCTGCCGATGCCATTTCCGATGACGGTTCCGTTCAGAAACACCGCAACCCGGAAACATTTGTTGTGATCCGGACCTTCTTCACCGGTCAGTTCGTAGCTGAGAACCTGATTTTTCTTTTTTTGTACCAATTCCTGCAAAGCCGTCTTGTAATCCATATTATGCAGACGGGTCACAGGAACATCGCACAACACAAAATTTTCCACAAATTTACAGGCAGGCTCCATACCGCCGTCAATAAAGCATGCCGCGATCACAGACTCCACCGCATCTGCCAAAATCGACACTCTGTCTCTGCCGCCGCCCTGCTCTTCTCCGTGTCCCAGCAGCAGGTGTTTTCCCAGTTCCAGCCGGTTGGCAACCCGTGCCAAGGCCTGCTCGCATACCATGTCAGCACGCATTCGGGTCAACTCACCCTCCGGACGGTCGGGAAAATTCCGGTACAAATACTCCGCAACCACCATACCCAAAATGGAGTCACCCATAAATTCCAGCCGTTCATTGCTTTTCAGGCTGTCATGCCAATACTCATTGGCATAGGAAGAATGGGTCAGTGCATTTTGCAGCAGGGTGATATTTTTGAACCGGTAGCCAATCGCCACTTCCAAATCCTTAATCATTGGTGTTCTCCTTGATTTTTGCCAAAGCCTGCTCCAGATCGGCGGAAACATCGTGTTCCGCCGCATCCATAGCCTGCTTGACTGCGTTGCGGAAGGCCAGTGCATCCGAAGAACCATGGGCCTTGATAACAGGCTTTTTAATTCCTAAGAACTGGGTACCGCCTATGGTGCGGTAGTCCAGCATGCCCATGACCTCATTCACACCGGGTCGGCAGAACAAATAGCCGATTTTGGACAGGACGCTGCGCTTAAAAATGCGGTGCTTCATCAGGCTGCCCATAAACATGGCAGTACCCTCAATGGATTTGAGCAGCACGTTACCGGCAAAGCCGTCGCAAACCACCACATCCACAGCGCCCAGAGGAACATCACGGGCTTCCACATTTCCCACAAAATTGATCAGACCCTGTGCGGCCGCATCCTGCAGTAGCGCATACGCCTGCTTTTGCAGCTCCGTGCCCTTGGAGTCCTCGGTGCCGATGTTCAAAAGGCCGATTCGGGGATTTTCGACACCTATGTATTTTTGTGCATACAGAGAGCCTACAACGCCAAACTGCAGCAAAAATTCCGGTGTGCACTCTGCATTGGCACCGCAGTCCAAAATTACGGTCTTGCCGCCTGCCTTATTGGGCATCACCGGGCCCATAGCCGCTCTGCGGATGCCCTTGACACGCTTGACGATCAAAGTTGCACCGGTGAGCAATGCACCGGTAGAACCGGCAGACACGCAGGCATCGCCTTTGCCCTCTGCCAGCATTTTCAGTGCCACAACCATGGAGGAATCCTTGCGTTTGTGGATCACTTTGGCAGGATCGTCGTGCATATCCACAACGTCTTCCGCATTGGCGATCTCCATACCGTCGGGCAGGTCAGCGATACCGTTTTCCCGCATGACCTCCAGGATTTTTTCCACCTTACCTACCAATGTGATCTGAGCGTCAAAATCCTTGGCTGCCTGCACAGCACCCAAAACCGGTGCCTGGGGTGCGTTGTCACCACCCATTGCGTCAATAATAATTCTCATTATTTTGCACCTCTTTCTCTTTAGATGCCCTCTTGTACCAGTCGGTCAATAATCTCCAGAGATCGGTTGGCCAGGGCCAGGTTTTTTTCTGCTTTCTTGCGGATCCGCTGTGCCAGTGGCGCAATGATGCTGAAATTTATATTCATAGGCTGGAAGTTTTCGATCCGCTCATCGCTGATGTATAAACCCAAAGCACCAATGGCGGTTTCCTGCGGAAATGCCACAGGCTCTCTGCCTGCCACCCGGGCAGCCATGGCAACCGCTGCCAAAAAACCGGAGGCAGCACTTTCCACATATCCCTCCACACCGGTCATCTGCCCGGCAAAGGCTACCATAGGATCACGACGGTCGGCATAATACCGATCCAGCAGCTTGGGAGATTGCAGGAAGGTATTTTGATGCATCACGCCGTAACGGACAAACTCTGCATTTTTCAGAGCGGGGATCATGGAGAACACCCGCTTTTGCTCCGGGAATTTCAGATGGGTTTGAAAGCCCACCAGGTTGAATACGGTTTTCACGGCATTGTCCTGTCGGAGCTGTACCACTGCGTAGGGCTCTTTTCCGGTGTTTGGATCTGTAAGGCCTACAGGCTTCAACGGGCCAAAGCGCAGGGTATCGTAGCCTCTGCGTGCCATAACCTCCACCGGCATACAGCCTTCAAAGACACGCTTGTCTTCAAAGCCGTGAACCTCTGCTTCCTGTGCAGTGGTCAGTTCTCCAATAAAGGCATCGTATTCCTCTTTATTCATGGCGCAGTTGATATAATCCGGCGTACCCCGGTCATATCGGGACTGCCACCAGGCCTTTGTCATATCCACAGATTCCGCAGTTACCAAAGGTGCCGCCGCATCGAAAAAGTGGAGATAATCGGTGCCAAAGTATTCACCGATTGCTTTGGAAAGGGCATCCGAGGTCAAGGGGCCTGTGGCAATAATGACCGGGCCTTCGGGAACCTCTGTCAGCTCCTGCTCCGTAACGGTGATGTTGGGATGATTGCGGAGCTTTTCAGTGACCATATCGGAAAACCCCTGACGGTCCACCGCCAGACAACCGCCGGCCTCCACACGGGTGGCATCGGCACACTGCAGGATCAGGCTGCCCATACGGCGCAATTCTTCCTTCAACAGGCCAACGGCATTTTCCAGACGGTCGCCCCGCAGAGAATTGGAGCAAACCAATTCCGCAAAGGTATCTGCATGGTGGGCAGGGCTTTTCTTGTGAGGCTTCATTTCGATCAGCTCCACCGCAAAACCACGCTCAGCCAACTGCCAGGCCGCCTCACTGCCTGCAAGGCCGGCACCTACGACTTTAATTTTCGTCACGCCTTTTTGCCTCCTTTGGCAGCTGTTTTCTTTGCGGTGGTCTTCTTTGTTGTCTTTTTGGTTGTTTTCTTCTCTTTGGGTTCTTCCCCTTCTTTGGGTTCGGTCTTCTTATAATAGCCCCGCTTGTCTTCCGGCAGGAAGTTGGGGCAGGTTTCATTGATACAGAAGGACTTCATACGGCCTCTGCCGGACTTTTTGAACATAGTCTGTCCGCAGGTGGGGCAATCCTCGGCGGTAGGCACGTCCCAGCTCATAAAGCCACAGGCGGCACCCTGTTCACAGCCATAGTAAGCATAGCCGCGCTTTGACTTGCGCTTGAGGATCGTACTGCCGCACTTGGGACAGCGACCGGGCATTTTTTCCACGATGGGCTTTGTATTTTTACACTCCGGGAAACCGGGACAAGCCAGGAATTTGCCGAAACGACCGATTTTAATAACCATGTTTCTGCCGCATTCCTCGCAGATCTCCTCGGAAACCTCATCGGGCACCTTCAGGCGGGTGCCTGCCAGGGCTTCTTCGGCATCCAGCATTTCCTGATGAAAATCCTTATAGAAGTCCGCCAGCACCGCCTTCCACTGGCATTTTCCGGCTTCCACATCGTCCAGCCGGTTTTCCATATTGGCGGTAAATTCCACATCGATAATATCCCGGAAACGCTCCATCATCAGGCCGGTGACAACTTCACCCAAAGCTGTGGGTGCCAGGCGTTTTTCTACCTTATTAACATACTCACGATCCTGAATCGTAGAGACGATGGAAGCATAGGTAGAAGGACGACCAACACCTTTTTCTTCCATAGCCTTAACCAGAGTTGCCTCGGTATATCGGGCCGGAGGCTGGGTAAAATGCTGCTCCTTATTGATCTGACCGGGCACAGCTTTTTCGCCCTCGTTCAGATCCGGCAGAGGGGATGAGATCTCCTCGTTTTCGTCGTCTCTGCCTTCTTCATAAACAGCGATAAAGCCGGAGAAGCGGATACTTTGGTGGGTACTGCGGAAAATGTGGATCCCGCACTGAGAGTCGATGGTAACGGTATCAATGACGGCATTTGCCATCTGGGATGCCAAAAAGCGGCTCCAGATCAGTTTATACAGCCGATACTGGTCTTTTGTCAGGCTGTCACGAATCCGCTCGGGATCCAGCTCCACATGGGTGGGACGGATGGCTTCGTGAGCATCCTGGGCACCGGATTTTGTTTTGAACACATGGTGCTTGCCGTACCAGTATTCCTTGCCGTAGCGCTCCTTGATAAACTTTGCGGCAGCATCCATTGCTTCATCGGAAAGGCGCAGAGAGTCGGTACGCATATAGGTGATCAAACCCAGTGTACCCTCCCCTGCTACATCAATGCCTTCGTACAGCTGCTGGGCGATGGACATAGTGCGCTTGGGGGTCATATTCAGCTTGCGGGAAGCTTCCTGCTGCAAGGTTGAGGTGGTAAAGGGGGGCGCGGCACTGCGCTTTTTATCGGCACGCTTGACGCCAACCACCGTAAATTCCTTACCGGTAATATCCCGGATGACCGCATTGACCTGCTCTTCATTTTCCAGTTCCCGCTTCTTGGTATCGCCATAGTAACGGGCCAGGAAGGAGCCGGGCTTTTCCTGTCGGTTCAACTGCACCTCCAGAGACCAGTATTCCTTGGGAATAAAGGCACGGATCTCATTTTCCCGGTCTACCACCAGTCGGGTGGCAACAGACTGGACACGGCCTGCGGACAGACCCCGGCGCACCTTCTTCCACAGCAACGGAGACAACTGGTAGCCCACGATCCGATCCAGCACAC
>SVLB01000003.1 GCA_015068135.1 Oscillospiraceae bacterium
TTGGGGGTCAGCTCGAACTTAGGACTTTTTACTGATATTTGTTCTAAGGGATTCTATATATTATTCTATTCCTCTATAGGATAATGTTTTTTGTTCTTATGAGGATAATAGCCTTTGTTTTTTGTCAGAAAGCTTTATATTCTATGCTTTGAGCCTGATGAGTATATAACTCATCAGGCTCCTATTCATATTATACCGATTATCTTGATTTTCAGATAAAATGGAGTTCACGCGGGAATATAAAGCGGACTACTGAGGCATACGGCAATGGAACAGGAAACAGGAATTAGCGCATGAAGCTGTCGCCAACTTTCGATTTAATTTGTCGCCAATCGTCGGAAAAATGTTTCGCCAATCGTCGGAAAAGTGTTGCAAAAATAAGTGTCTAGGTGTATAATACAGACAATGCAATTGGAAGCGAGGTGTTCCAAATGAAAAACTACAGAAAACGAATTGCTGATGATATTCTAAAACGCAAGTTGGAAGGCAAAGGTGCGGTGCTAATTGAAGGGCCTAAATGGTGCGGCAAAACCACTACAGCAGAACAGCTCGCTGCAAGTATTTTGTATATGGATGACCCAGAGAAAAAGGAACAGAATATTGCTATGTCTGAGATAAACCCGAAACGACTGTTGAAGGGTGCTGCTCCGAGATTGATCGACGAATGGCAGCTTGCTCCCAAACTTTGGGATGCTATCCGTTTTGAGGTTGACCATCGTGGAGAGCTTGGCCAGTTTGTGCTTACCGGTTCTGCTGTTCCAGCTGATACCAAGGAAATCACACACTCCGGAACGGGGCGCTTCACTTGGCTGACTATGAGACCTATGAGTTTGTATGAATCAGGGGATTCAACGGGGGAAGTTAGCCTAAAAGACCTGTTCGACGGAAGGACAGATATTGACGCAGACTCCAATTTAAGTATTGATCGTCTGGCCTTCCTTGTGTGCCGGGGTGGATGGCCGCAAGCAGTGGATATGCGCGATGAGATTGCATTGGACCAAGCAGCAGATTACTATGATGCCGTTGTCCACTCCGACATCAACCGGGCAGACAATGTACAAAAGAACCCTGAAAGAGTCAAACGGCTTATGCGCTCCTATGCAAGAAATCAAGGCGGTCAAATACCCAATACGGTTCTTGCGCAGGATATCGCGGCAAATGATGAATTCCCGATCAATGAGGAAACTGTTGCCTCTTATGTCAATGCACTCCGGAAAATTTTCGTTGTAGAGGATATGCCTGCATGGAACCCGAATCTGCGGTCAAAAACCGCGATTCGCTCGTCTGATACTCGCTATTATATCGACCCTTCTATCGCGGCTGCAGCATTAGGTATTGGCCCAAACGACCTGATGAATGACCTGAAAACCTTTGGCTTCCTCTTTGAAACCCTCTGCATCCGGGATCTGCGTGTTTTTGCAGACGCTTTGAACGGTGGGGTTTATCACTACCGTGACAAAGACGGGCAGGAATGTGATGCGGTTATCCATTTGCGAAACGGCAAATATGGCCTTATTGAAATCAAGCTCGGCGGCGACAAACTCATCGAGGAGGGCGCAAGGAGTCTAAAATCCATGGCAGCTAAAATCGATACCGATAAGATGAACGCTCCGTCTTTTCTCATGGTCTTAACGGGAATCGGTGATTGGGCATATCGTCGCCAGGATGGCGTATATGTTATTCCCATCGGCTGCTTAAAAAACTAATCCAAATATAGGGGTTACTTCCAGCACACCGGGCAAAACCACTCTTTGCCCCTGCGAAAGTAGAAGGAAGTGCAAAAACCGCTGTAAAAAAGGAAACAAGCTGTGACCAACTTTTGACCAACAAAAGTCTGGTAAAAGAAAATAACTGGTATAATAGCACTACATCTGCACTGCTAATATACCAGCAACCACTACATATCTACAAAGCCAAAAATCCGCCATCGAGTGGGAATAAATCAACGAGCGCTGCCTGTGGCAGATGCAGCGAGTTGATTTATTGCGCCGCGGTCGAAAAAATCGAGGAAAAGCGTAAGCCCGATGATTTTTTCGGGCACCGCAAGCGGGGCCGCAGCCCATCCCGGCAATTGCCCTCACTAAAAATACGCCCCTCTTTATCCTCCCAAGGACAAAATGTTTTCGCCTCATAGATTATACAATTATGGGGCTGTCTCAAAATGTTTTTCGTAGGGTCACCTCTCCCGAGGTGACCGCAACCAAAATAAAAAAAATAAAGGCAGGGATCGTCCCTGCCTTTTGTTAATATATGATCGATAGATCGTCGATATTGTAAAAGACCGTGCCGCTGCCGTAACCGTTGCTCCACTCTTTGAATACCAATGCTTCAATTTGATGCGTATTCTGATCGATCTTGCTTCTTATGCCAGTTAAACCAACCACAATAATGTGTGTGCCGTCTGGAATGTCCACTTTTCTGTTTTTATAATCGACGGGGTAATAATCGCTGCTTTGGTTAAACTCGGCAATAAGCTCTCCAAGCCTTGCTGCGGTTTCCAGGTCTGCTATCTCCCAATAACGGATTCCCGTAAAATTATGGACATTGATATAGAACTGTTCTTTGCTGGTGGTGTCCTCTACTAGCAGATAGCCGTGGTAATAAGAATGGGTCGAATGTTCCAAGTCCTGTTCTACAACTCGCACTTCCGTCTTATGAGGGACAGTACCGCTTTCGTTGTAGAACTGCTTATCTTTCACATAGGTCGGGATAACCCAATTGCTTTCCTGAGTGCAGCCCTTTTTGTTGTAGGTAACGACATAACCTACTTTGCCAACAAAATCACTACCATTGCCCCTAACATACCAATCAAAGTATGGATCGACAGCGGTTGTGTTTTCTGTGCTGCTTGTGGGCAGGGTCGTTGCAGCGGTAGGCTGATCCTCATTGTTGCTGGGTTTTCGCAGACAGGAGTGCAAAGAAGACAAAACTGCTACAACAACAAGTAGCGACAATATTCTATTGCGTGTAGCAGCTTTCATATTGAAACTCCTATTCTTATTTCTTATTAAGAGCTTTTAAGGTTGTTCTGTAGTCATCCCGAATCAGGGCGTAATCGATCAGATTGATAATTAAATCCGTAACAGATTCCTGGTCGATAGTAAGAAGAACATCTGTGGGAACTACACCAAGGCGCAATTCTCCGTTCTGATACACTTCGGGCATTTTGGTGGCAACCAAATCAAGCAATGCTGCGGTTGCGCCGCTGCCGCTGTGTCCTACTGAGATTCTTCCCGTATGGGTGAACCGCAGCTCATTGAATACTGGATGGGCGTATTTGTCCATCAGTAATTGCAATGCGTGGTGGGACTTCTTAAAATCGTCGATTGCAACGCAAAAAATAGTTTGATCGTTGCCATAAGCATTAAATCCAAAGCTGACAATTTGATGGTTGCCCTGGCTGTCCTTTATCAAGAAGCAGCGATAGGGAGCGACAAAATCATATCCAGCAGCATTGCCGTAGCTAGATACTCTAACGCCAATATCTTCAATGATGGAGAATTGTTTGCCACTCGATTTGGATAGTGTTTTGGATGTATCGATAAGACACTCAAATAAGTTAATAATATGAGCTGCCATGCTGGGCTTGGTGGCAACGCCAATAATCAGATCGTCGGTGTATTTCTTTTGAATCACAGGGTCTTTGGCTGCTTCCAAAGATGGGCGTTCAATCGCTTCATAGACTTTGCTTTCACCTAAAGCACCGTTTGTCATATCGGCGTAGCAAGGGGGCTTCGCTAACTCAATGTATTTCTTCTGTTCCTCGTCGTAACGATAAGATAAAAATTCAATGCCGTTGCTAACAAACGCATAATTGATACCCAGGCGATCTGCATAGCCAAAACATTGGTCAAGGGTCTTGTCGCTGATAACAACAGAATCAGCCTTGCACTCAACAACGGCTACAGGAGCAAGCATATCGTTTTCGACTACCTGATGAATGATAATATCCGCACGGTCTTTGCTTTCAATGTGATAATGCGATAAATGCTGTTCCAGGATCATACAATCCCTGGGGACACCTAATGCTGCTTCGATCCAGGCGGCGACTTTTTGACGAATGATTTCTTCAGGTGTAACAGGGATAAGCTTTTCACGGTACGGATCAAAAAAGCAATCGTGTCCGTTGCGTTGATATTTTTTCGGTAATTCAATAGGTTTTAATTCATTCTCGATCAACATTGTATCACATCCAGTTATAGAATCAGGAACTAAAAATGATTATACAACATAGCAGAGAAAAATGCAAATTGGCTTAAAACTGCAATTTTTTCAAATCTTCAGTTGCTAAAGTGATTTCTATGATAAGGGCTGTCTCAAAATGTTTTTCGTAGGGTCACCTCTCCCGAGGTGACCGCAACCAAAATAAAAAATAGCGCAAAATCTGCATATTTCTTGCAGATTTTGCGCAATTTTTACCTCCCGGACACCCGAGGACGGGTGTCCCTACAGTATACACAAGCGTTTTCGATCCAGTGAGACAGCCCCCTTTTATGGGACTTTGCTTACAGCCCCTTGTGTTAACTGGATGACCGTGTTTTAACGGAACGGTCTTTTTACTTCTTTTTCTTCTTGGCAATCACAACGATGACACCGCTGAGGATGACCGCTGCCACAATGACGAGCCACCAGGGGAAGGAGCCGTCTTCAGACTCGTTTGCATCATCAGAGGCTGCGGGGGTCGTTCCTTCGGTCGTCTCAGTAGGCTCGGCAGCCTCGGTGGTTTCCTCCTGACCAAGTGCAGGTGCAATTTCGTAACCGCAGATGGTGCAGGTCTGAGCGGTGGTCGCAGTTGCTTCCGCTCCGGGCTCATGGGCCGCGATCTCCTGCTTTATGCCGCATTCGGTGCATACATGCCAGTGATTATCGGCATCGGTGGACCAGCTTTCTTCGAACTTGTGCGCAGTTTCACGGGTGAAGCCGCAGATGGAGCAATCGGGATCGCAGGCATTCTCAAAATCATGGTCTGCATAGCTGCCCTTCTCTGCGCAGCCGGAGCATGCGTACCAGTGACCGGCATCGTCCGTTGTCCAGGTCGTTGCGTAGCTGTGCTTATGACCAAGGGCCGCCTTGAGGATATAGCCGCAGGTGGTGCAGGTCTGTGCCTTGGTCTCGGTTGCCTGGGCACCGGGAGTATGGGCTGCTACGTCCTTTTTGTCCTTACAAGCGGAGCATTCATGCCAGTGGTTGGTTCTGTCGCTGCTCCAGAAGGTTTTATAGCTGTGGGTCGTGGTACGGGTTGCACCGCAGACATTGCAGTCGGTATCGCAAGCATGATCGTAGGTATGGGTGGTCAATTTGGCCACAGCTTCCGTTTTGGTTCCGTTACAGCCGGTGCAGGTGTAGGTCTTTTCGCCCTCTTCCTTGCAGGTGGGCTGCTTCGTCACACTGCCACTGTTCCAGGTGTGGTTTGCGGTTTCCTCCTTAGAGCAAACGGAGCAGGTGTGCTTGTGCGTGGTATCATTCACCTTAATCCAAGCAGCATAGGTGTGAGTCGTGGTCTTATCTGTATCTTCCAGTTTTGTTGCCTTACAGCCGGAGCAGGTGTATTGGATCTGTCCACCCTCTTTGCAGTTTGCCTGCTTGACGGTAGTACCCTTATCCCACGTGTGGTTCTCAGACTCCTCTTTCTGGCACACAGAGCAGATATGCTTATGGGTGGTATCGTTCGCCTGTATCCAGCCGCCGTAGCTGTGACTATCGGTTTTTGCCACCGTTTCTGTCTTGGTAGCGCCGCAGTCTGTACAGGTATATGTTTTTTCACCTGTTTCCTTGCAGGTAGCAGGCTTTGTCACAGTGCCGCTATTCCAAGTATGGCTTGCGGTTACCAGGTCGCCGCAATCGGAGCAAACCTTCTGATGCTCGGCACCGGCATTCGTCCAGTCACCGTAGCTGTGATTACATGCAACAGTTACCGCGGCGGATGCCCCGGAAAAGGTCACCTTTGTGCCGCTGGCGTTTCTAGCCTCGCCATGCTCGATGCTCACAGAGCAGGCAGACGCCGCTTTTAGCGCCTTAAAGGTTAGGGTCACTACCGTGCCCTGGGCCGTATTATCCGTGGTGGCAAGGGAATCTGCCCACCGCAAGGTATAAGGAGAGGTAACGGTGGGTGCAGGTGTTGTGTAGCCGTTCAGAAGTCTTGTGTCCGCAACGCTTTGCAGCTGCAGGACACTGGCATCATATACCACCCGAAAGCGCAGAGAAATAATGCCGGGATTATCCGAAATGGCAACATCCACTGTAAACACATCTCCAGTCTGCACAGTCTTTCCCGAAATACTGTATCGGGGAGAGCCAGCAGCAACACCGGAAATTGGCAGCAAACTGACTGCAAGCAGTACTATCAGCAAAAAGCAAAGGATTCTCTTTTTCATATTAACCTCCTAATTCTACATTCCAGCCAGCCAGATAACGCTCCAGCACAATGGCGTCCCAGTCGGATACCTCGCCGTCACCGTCGGTATCTGCGGTCGCAGCTTCCATCGCTACGCTCCAGCCAGCCAAATACCGGTTCAGTATAATCGCATCCCAATCGGATACCTCGCCGTCACCGTCCGTATCGCCGATCAGACAGTCCAACACAGTAACACTTCCTGCGCCAGCAGCAAACTCCAGCTTTTCTCCGGCAGTATTTCTTGCTTCCACCGGGGAAACAGACACCTCATAGCTGCCGGCAGCTGCAGTATCCTTGATCCGGAATACCAATTTGATAATGTTTCCGTTGGCGGTATTGTTGACAGTAGCCAGAGAATCTGCCCACCGCAGGGTATAGGGTGAGGTGACGGTGGCAGAGGGTGTGGTATAGCCATTCAGCAGACCTGTATCTTCCACCTGAATCAGTTCCAGGGCAGAAGCATCATAGCTGACAGAATTTCTCAACGAAATAATGCCGGGGTTATTGCGGATGGATACATAGACCTCCACTTTAGAGCCAGCCGTACCGGTGGCGCCGGATACAGCAAAGGCAGCATCGGTGGGCGTGGAAACCGGATCATTCTTCTCCCAAACAGCATAGAAGGTATACTTCTGATTGGTGAAGCATGCCCGGAGCCAGGTGTAGTCCATCACATAGACATCGCCGCCGAGGTACAGTTTGGGAGAATAGCTGTATTCTTTCATCTTCGCTTCGGTGCACCAGCCAATATCCAGGCAGAACCATAAGTTGTCTTTGTCACGCTGCACATTCCAGCCCTTAAAGGTGTAGCCGGTTTTAGTGGGAACAGCAGAGGGAATCGTCAGCGTGCTGCCGTGGTTTACGGTCTGGGCCGGAACTGTACCGGTACCGCCGGTCAGGTCAAAGGCAATGGTAAGCTTCCGGGCAGGAGCATTGGCAGGCCAGGTAGCGTCGATGGTAAAATACTTTTGATAACTTTTGGAGCCGGTGGCTGTTTTGGCGATCACGGTGTAGTAATACTCACCCTCCGGCCATTTTGCAAACGTGACCTCGGAATCCAAATTATACAGCAAATAACTTTTTGCATTGGGTGTCACGGTCTTGTTATACATATTGGAGCCGGTGGTCAGATTAGTGATCATCAGCTGTACAGAGGTCAGATTTGTGTTGCTGGTGATGTAGCCGTAAACACCGTGTCCCTCACCGTAGGGGTGCACGGTTGCTGGATGGTTGATAGCCATCCGGATCCCGGAAAGAGAAGTCAAAGCCAGACCGTTCTTTCGTGTCACCATCCGGTCTATGGAGGTGCCGCTTGCCCAGGAAGCAGAGGTGTAAATATCCGTGCCGTTGTTGCCGCGATACACGTCCACGATCACAAACTTACCCTTTTCCAGGGTGGTCGTTGAGCCCTTGTAGCCAGCAACCACTGCCCAATGCTGGGCTTTGGAGCCAACGGCAGGCCGGTGAACAAGGACAGGATATCCCCTCGAAAGCTGGTCATATACTGTATCCCAGTTGATGGAGCTGTGGCTCACATAACCGCAGTTGCTCCAATAGGCATAATCATTATCCCCGTTTTTACTGACCAGAGCGTTATATACCAAATTCTTTTCCTCTGTGGTGGTAGCTCCGTGCAGATATGCCTCAGTGGTCGCCATAGATACCACGGCACAGTCACCGGATACTTGCTGGTTGATGCGGGACTTCAGCACTTGGGAGGACAAATCGATATTATAATAGATCTGACTGGCAGATCCGGAGGATACCGTGCTATCGGAGAAGCTGTAGTGATAGCCATAAACAAAGGTGCGCTCCCCGTCAGATGCCTTCAGATTGTAGATCTTCCCGTTTTTGATGCCCCAACCGTCTTTGGAAACCCGTACCTTGTCGTCAAAATTGCCTTCTGCGGTGTAGAAGGTGTTGCCTGTGCGGGACAGGACCACAAACCAGTGGTTGCTGGTATGAATGATGTCACCGGTACGAATCTCGTTCAGATCAGTAAATTTGGTGAAACCGGAGCCTGTCCATGCTGCACTGGTGGATCCATATACGTAAGCCGCAAAATCTGCTGCATAGGCACAGCAGCCCGTGCTGGACCATTTGGACAGCTTAGGGGTTTGACTGTCGCCCCAGGCAATGCCATTTTTCCAGCGGGCGTCACTTAGAAATGCTTGTACCTTTGTTTCAAAAGTGGATGTACTGATAACAGCTTTGGCGGTTGGGAACATTGCAGTCACTGCTGTCAGCAGCAAAAGCAGTGTCAGAAATGCCGTAATCGCACGTTTAAATCCTCTCATAATTACCTCCTTGACAATGTAAAACGCAAATCTCTCCTGCCACAAGATCAGAAATTCGACTTGTACACAGACTATTCTCATTATAAATCGCCATTATTCTTATGTCAAGTCGTTTTTCTGCTTACAGGTTGTTTTCCAGACTGTATTCTGTGGATAGAATATATGTCAGGAGGCGATCAACTATGGAATTGGATTATACGGAAATTGGCAGACGGATCGCCAGACGGCGGCGGGAGCTTGGCTTGCGGCAGGTAGAGGTTTGCGATCGTGCCGGTATCCACGATAAGTACCTGTCCTGCATTGAGCGCGCCACCTCCATTCCGTCCTTGGAGGTCATTATGAAGCTGGCGTTGGCGCTGGATACCACGCCGGACGAATTTTTGATCGGCAGTGCCCGTTACGAAAGCGAAGAATGGAGAAATGTGGCAGAGTTGATGCGAGGGATGAGCAAGGGTCAGCTAAGGCTGGCAAAAAGCTTTTTGACCTGGCTTACAGATCAAAATATGTAAAAATATCTGCGTATAAACCCCCGGAGCAGACTCGCAGAGTCTGCTCCGGGGGTTTCTGTTTGTGGGCTGTTATTTCACTTTAGTTCTCTTCGCTGACATAGGAAAGGATGGCGTTGCCGCCTTTGCGGACATTCAGGCCCTTTCTCAGGTTATCAAAGAGCAGGATCACAGAGCTGCCTTCGGGGACATCGGCAAAGTCACAGACGACCTTGCCGCCCTTTTCCACATCGATGGCGTGATCACCGGAGCCGCTGACGGACAGGGCATGGTCATTGCAAACGGTGTTGGAAATGTTCAGCGTTCCCTTGACCTTGATACCGTATCTGCCGGACCCGGAAATGCTTACGTTGTCCAGATTCACAGTGGTGCCATCCATCACGTAGATGCTGTCGCCCTTTACGATCTTGACAATGTCTACACTCTTGGCGGTAACCGTTCCGGCATCATTGAAGATGCCGTGGGTCTTAGTATTTTGGGTATGGACGGTATTTTCGTTACCTTCCAGGATCACGTTGGTAAGCACCACATTGCCGCCGTTATTGGAAATAATATGGGTGGTGTTCTTGCCTGCGGCAAGGGTGATCTTGGCATCTTCGGACGCGCCTTCGATACAGAAGCTGCCGCCAACGATCCGGAACATACCGCCGGTCTGGCTGTCCGCTGCCGTAATGGTAATGGCCTGATCGCTGGTGAGGGTCACATCGGTATTGATCACCGTCCAGTCGGAAACTTCCATATCCTGCAGCAGGGTGATGGTGTCAGCGTCAGGAGTTTCCTTTGCCGCGGCAAGGGCCTGCTCCAGGCTGGCAAAGCCCTTACCGTTCATAGCCACATCGGCCTCCACGATCGCAAAGTCTACAGAGGCAGTAGCACCGCCGCAGGTGATGGAGGCCATACCGGTACCGGCGGCTGTGTTGTTGGCATAGGCGATCTGCAGGTCGCCGCCGAACCAGTTACCGGTATAGGTGAGCTTTGCAGGCTCCACAGGCTCACCTGCATACGCGGGTGTACCCTCTACCGCCAGGGCAGCGGTGGCAGAGCAGCTGCTGTCGATACAGTTTTGGGTGATGACCGCGCCGGATGCGGTGTAGGTATGGTAGTGGATATGATCCGCCGCACTGGTAGAGCCCATAATCAGGCTCATGGCAAAGTCCTGTGCCTTAACCTTACTCTTGTAGTTTGCGTATGCGGTAGCATCCCCATATACAAGATGGGATACCTCGGCTGCAGACAGAGTGCTCTGACGGCTGTGGGCATAAATTGCCAGATCGTTGCCGTCATAGCTGTAATCAATATTTGCACCGCTGTGCAAAGTCAAAAGGATCTCGCCGGTAACATAATTGGAGGTAGCAAAGCCAGTACCGGAGGTCTCGTTATAGCAGCCGCCGTAGATACGGCGCTTGATGGTGCCGCCAAAGATATCCACGGTCACATTGCCGGTCATACTAACTTTCTCACAGCCGCCAAAGACCTGCTCCATGGTACCGCCGCTGACCATCAGCTTTGTATTGCCGGTATAACTGCCATAACAGCTTCCGCCGTAGACACTCATCACCGCACCGCCGGAGACTGTCACATTGGTACCGCCCTTGATTTCTCCGGTGCCGGGACCGCCGTTGGCACCGAAAAGATAATTTGCCTGGGCATTTCCGGTATACACCGTGTAAGCTGTGCCGCCAATGTTTGCGGTTTTGCCTTCGTGGATATATCCACCGCCATAGATGCAATACGTGGCGCTATGGCTGGACGGATCGGCCTGAGGATTCACATTGCCGCCCACATACAGATGGGTATCGCCAAGAACCTCGCCATTATTGCCGCCGCCAAAGATCTGATAGTACTGACCGCCCAGCACCGTCAGATCGGTGGATTCCACCGCGGCACCTCTTTTGCCGGCAAAGATCCGGATGGGGTTGGGCATGGTTACGTCTTCTCCGATCTTCACCTTGTAGCCGCAGGCAAAAACTGCGGCATTGTCGGTAAAATTCAGGGTAATATTCTCGAAGGTAATATGGTCCCCCAAATTGATATCTCCGGTAAGACCGGTAAGATCCAGCTCGCCGCCGGTGATGGTGACGGTCTTTCCGTGGGTACCGAGGGCTGCGGTCACTGCCACGGTGCCGTCAACCACGATCCTGCCGCCGTCGGCGACCTGGGTGAGTGCTTCGGACAGAGAGCCGCCGGAAGTCAATGTAACCTCCTGTGCCAATACATTGGTAGATAATGCAAAGGGCAAAATCATTGCTACCAACGCAATTGCGATCATCAGGGACAATACTTTTTTCATAGTATACTCCTTTATTTCTATGGGGCTGTTGCAGAATACTGCAACAGCCCCTGCAGAAAATTGTTATGCTTCCTCAGTGTACCAGGCGTCGATATTGTTCGTTCCAACCTGGGCAAACCAGGGTGCCATCACTGCACGGAAGGTGTCATAGTACTGACCCACAGCCGCCTTCTGGGTCTCGGTCAGGGTCGTCATACCGTTGACCGCCAGGATGGTAGCCTTCATGGTAGTGGTCTGCATCTTGCTCTCGACGGTCTGAGTGCCGAATTTTACAAAGGCCACGGCATTGATGGACTTCTCACCGCCATCAGATGCCATAATGCTCTTCAGCCGCAGAGTGAACTTACCGTTGGTGGGCGCCACATCCTTCTCGTAGGTCACCACCTTGCCATCAGCCACGCTCATATCGAAGCCATAGCCGGTAACCGCGCTTTGCACAGTCTCGTCACCCATCACCGTTGCTCTGTAGCCCAAAGCATCCGCATCAGGCTTCAGGGAGATGTAGTCGATCACCACTGCATAGCGGTGGGCGGACAGCTTACCGTTGTCGCTGACGACAATATAATCCTTGCCGTTTACATTGGCGTAGGTGTTGACATCGCCGTTGACCTCTGCGTAGCCGTTGCCTGCGTAATCATCGTTTTCCGTATCGATGAGGGTCAGGGTATAGCCCTCGGCAACGGTCACATTCTTCAGAGTCTTGCCCGCCAGGTCAATGGTGACATTGGCGGCGATGGAGGTGCTGTCGGTAACATCGGTCAGCAGAGCGATCACATTACCGTTGGCATTTTCCACAGCCTCTGTCAGAGAATCGTAGGTCTGACCATTGACCGTTGCGATTCCAGTCAGTGCGTCGATCGCCTCAGTGTAGGAATGGCCGCACACGGAGCAGGTGTAGGTCATTTCACCGTCTTCGCCATAGGTGGGAGCCTTGGTTACGACACCGTCGTCGTAGTTATGCTCGCCGTTTGCGGGCACTACATTTTCGGTCCTGGTCAGGCAGCAGACCGTGCAGGTATAGGTGGTATAGCCGTCCTCTGTGCAGGTAGGCGCGGTAACAACGCCATTGTCCCAGCTATGCTCGCAGGCAGAAACGAAACGGATGGTTGCGGGAGCCAGCTCGGTCTTATTGTTGTTGCCGTCCAGAACGAAGCCGTAGTAGTGAACCTCGCTTTGCACATTTTCCACTGCATAGTTCAGTTCAAAGGCCTTCACATCGGCTGCCTTACCGGCATTGGAGGCGGAGGTGATCAGGGTAACGTCCTTCTTGACCACGGTCTCGTAGGTGCCGTCGTTGTCGGCATCCACGTGCAGTTCCACATAGCGGATATCCTGATCATCGGTGATCGCCAGCCGGATCGTAGCCGCATTGTCCTTCAAAACAGCGGCCTGGGTGTTGTTTGCAATGACCGCGGCAGTGGTATCGCCGAAGTCGTAGGGCTTCTGCCAGTACTCAACAGCACCGAAGGAGGTCTTGTTGGCGTAGCCCTGCTGGTCAGAGGTGTGACCGGTGGAGTAGCTGGTATCCCAGGTACCTGCATTCTTCACCATAGACAGACCTCTTTCCACATCGTAGTACATAACGCTGGAAAGCTTATGGGTATAGCCGGGACGGACAAATCTTGCAGCGGAGATGATGTCGTCGCCAGCCTCGGTCAGCGCGCCGTAGTAGTCACGAACCGCGCTGTCATCCAGCACAAACAGCCAGCCACGGCGGTTATCGTAGTCCTGCTGTACCTGGAAGCCATCCATGTAGAAGTTGGTAGCGGTGGTGGTAATATTCTGGGTCACATTGGACTGGGCAGCCCCGTAGGGGATCTCCGCAACCACCAGCTGATCCTGGTTGGGGACGATGGTCTTGGTGACAGTCTCACCGTTTTCTTCCACGTCCACCGTCAGGGTGTGGGTACCGGAATGGGCCTCCAATGCGCTGATCAGGGTCTCATAGGTCAGGGAAGAGCCGTAGTCCGTACCGGCATCCTTGGAGAACTTCACCCAAATGACCATGGTGGAGTCAGCGGGGAAGATCACTTCCTCGGGCTCCTGGTCCACCTTATCGCTCCAGTAGGAGGAGTACTTGGTGATCTGGTTGATGCCCAGATAGGACTGACCGTAGAAGATCTGATCGTTGCCGGTGAAGTAGTAGGGGTAGTTGCTGTTGTCACCGATGTCATTTTCGTAGGGATACTCACGGATATAGCCGATGGAGTAATCCAGCAGGTTCAGGTCCTCACCGGAGGCGTTGTAGATCTCGATGAGCTCGTAGTTATCGGCGCCCTTCTTGTGATAGCCGTCATAACCGTCGGTCATGATCTCGGTAATGATAATATCGGCATAATCGGGTTTGGTCAGGTTCAGGGTATAGGTCTTGTCAGCAGTGCCGCCGGTAACGGTGACCGTGACGGTGGTATTGTCTTCCACAGCAATGTACTGGGAGAACTCGCCGGACTTCACCGTCTTGCCGTTGACCTGGATGGTCAGGTTACTGCCGCCCTCTGCCACGAGCCGGACCTGGCGCTGGTACTGATACAGCTCCACATCATAGGTGGTCTTGCTGGGATCGAAGCCGATGGCCGGTGCGCCGACCACTCTCAGTGCGGTCAGATCATTGGTCTCGAAGTAAGGCTCGGTGTAGTTGTTGCTGGTGGTCAGCGTGACCTGCACGTCCTTGAAGCGGTAAGTAACGCCATCCTTCTCACCGTAGACGGTGATGCAGGGATTGGAGTGAGGTGCTTCCAGGCTCTGGCCTGCATCGCCCAGGATCCAGGGGTTGATCACAGAGCCGATGCCGATGGCAGGGATCACAGCCACCCGCAGGTTGGTGTAGCCCTGAGCGGCAATGGCGGAAGCATCCACAGTCAGGTTGCCGCCGCTGACGGAAACACCGTAGCTGAGGTTTTCCTTGATCACACCGCTCTTGTACAGACGCTTGTCGGAGCTCAGGCGCAGGTTGTGGCTTGCCAGCTCGCCCATGTGGGTGGGATTCTTGCTGGCGGTGCCGCTGGTATAGTAGGGGTAGTTGGCATTGACGAAGAACGCATATGCCAGGTCTGTTGCGCACAAGGGAGAAATATGCATGCTGTCGTCGAACCAGTTGGTACCGACAGTTGCCATACGCTCGTTCATGAACCGGTTGGCATCGAAGAACAAGACAGAGGGATCTGCAGTTGCGATCTGACGAACCGCCTCTGCATAGTCATCGATGTAGCCGTTGACGGTTGCATCCACAGATGCCAGGGGAGTCCACAGAACAATGGGCTTACCGGCATTTTCTTCGATCAGGCTCAGGAGATTGGCCTTGTAGGCGGCAACCTTGTCCTCACTGTGGACATAGCCGGCGGCGTGAACCTCGGGCAGCTCAGGCAGGACCATCAGCACATCGTACCGGTAACCGCTCAGAGCGGCACTGTACTGGGCCACAGTCTGACCGGGCTTTGCCAGGTTCATCATACGGATATCACGGTAAGAGCCGGGCTCGTTGGCGCCGCCGCGCATACCGTTATTGAGCAAACGGAACAAAGAGAAGTTGGGCGTCTGGCCCAGGTAGCCGGACATCTGATCCGCACCGATCACAGCCCAAAGGTTATTGACCGCAACGGTGTCGGTCCACTGGGCAGTCTCGCCCAGGCCGCTGAGCTCACGGATCTGCTGTGCAGTCAGCGCACTGCCGTAGAACTGCCAGAAGTCGAAGTCGCCCTTGAGCTTGTAGGAGGTACCGTCAGATACCGTGCCGTAACGGCCGATCTGAACGGCAAAGTTTTCACTGTTGGCAAACAGATCACCGAAGGTGGTATAGCCGGTCTTCATGCCGAAGCCCGCCGTCTGACCCATCTGAACGCCGTCCACATAGTAGGTCAGGGTACCGTTATCATAGGTAACCGCCACGGTATGGAACTGGCCATCGCCATTGACGTTTGTACCCTCTACTGCAGGCACACCGGAAACGGCTGCCTTGCCGTCATGGCAGTTAAAGTACAGCTGATTGCTCTTGGCAGGCACACCAAGCACCAGTGCGTTATCCCAGTTATCGGTGCCATTGGCAGAGATGAACACAATGGGCTGATTGGTGTTGTAGGTGCCGTCCAGCTTGGCGCGGAAAACAACGGAGAAGCTATTCTTCAGAGTTGCCGCCTCAGCCTGGGTCAGGGTGTCGATGGTATAGCCCTCGGTTGCGGTATCGATCCGCAGACCTGCGGCATTGCCAAAGTCCAGATAGCCGTTTTCACCGGTGAACTCCACGCTGGCCAGGGGTGTTGCGCCGGAGGCGCTGGTCATGGTCTTGTTCATCTGCACCCGATCGTCAGCCATACCGGCATTGTCGGCAATAGCCTTGACCTCATCGGCATTCAGCGCACCGCTGTAAAGCTGATAGAAGTCCATCTTTGCCTTCAGGTTGTAGGTACCTGCGCTGTTCTTGGCAAAGGAACCCACATGGGCGGTGATCTCGGTGGCATCTGCAAACAGGCTGCCCAGGGTCACGCCGTCATTCAGCTTGTGGTCCAGGGTTTGGGCCAGCACGCCGTCGATATAGTAATCCATACCGTCGGTTCTCTGTACGATGGCAATGGTATGCCATCCGTCGGTCACGTTGGCAGTATCGGTTGCCAGGGCTGCCACATTGGCGTAAGGAACATTCTCCTTGCCGTCCTTACGGACCTCATAGTAAAGGTTGTTGGCCTTACCGGGGCCACCCACAGAAATGGCATTGTTCCAGTCGTTATCGGTGCCGGGAGTCATCATCAGCAGGGCCTGATGCACCTGATGGGTAGTAGAATCCAGGCGGCCGCGGAACACCAGGGAGAACTCTCTGCCCATTGCCTGAGCTTCTTCCAGGGTCAGAGCATCGTCCATAACATTGGCATCGGTCAGGTCCACACGGGTGGCCTTGGCGTAGTCACTGCCGCCCACGAAGGTGCCGTTGGTGGCATCGAAATCCACACTTGCCAGCAGCTCGGGTGTCTGTCTGACTTCCTCGGCAGGTGCCTGAGGCATGGTGCTGTTCATCTGGGCGGCAGTATTGGAGCCATTACCCAGGGTCGCAACCTGCTCAGCAGTCAGAGCCTTGCCGTAAAGCTGGTAGTAGTCCATATTTGCCTGCAGGCAATAGGTACCGGCACTGTCCCGCGCAAAGCTGCCGAAATGTGCCATGATATCCGTGGCATTGGCAAACACACTGCCCATGGTCACGCCGTCATTGAGCTTGTAGGCCCAGGTTTCTGCCAGCACACCGTCAATGTAGTAATCCAGGCCATCGGTTCTCTGAACGATAGCGATGGTGTGCCAATCATTTCTCACATTGGTAGTGGGGGTGTTTTTCAGGCTGATGGTATTGGGGGAACTGGTTTTCTCAGCGCCGCCCTGGCGAACCTCGTAATAGAGGTTGTTACCATTGCCGGGGCCACCCACAGCAATCGCATTGTTCCAATTCACGGAATCCGCGCCGGGTGTCAGCATCAGCAAGGCCTGATGGGGCCGGAAGCTGGTGGAAGCCAGTTTCGCACGGAGCACGATGGAGAACTCCCGATCCAGTGCCTGGGCCTCCTCCAGGGTCAGCACATCATCCACGACCTCTGCATCGGTCAGATCCACCAGCTTGGCCTTGCCAAAGCTTTCCGCGTAGGGGAAGTTACCGGTGGTGGAATCAAAGTCCACGGAAGCCAGGGGGGTCGCATCGGAAATGACGCTGGGCATGGTCTTGTTCATCTCAGCCCCATCGTCCACTGCAGTACCGTCGCTGTCTGCCAGGGCCTTGATATCGTCCGCGCTCAAAGCGCCCTTATACAGCTGATAGTAGTCCAGGTCGCCGTCGAGATGATAGGAACTGGCAATCGTGCCATAGGAACCGATATGGGCAGCGAAGAGGCTGGGATTGGCAAAGACCTGTCCAATGGTGTTGCCTTCCTTCACATAGTAAGCCAGGGTGTTGACCTTTGCACCGTCCACATAGTATTCAAGACCGGCAGTGGTCTGAACATAAGCAATGGTGTGCCAGGCACCGTTGGAAGCGGTCTTGTTGGTATCAATCGCAGGTGTAGCGTTTGTATTACTCAGGACAGATGTGCTTCCACTCTTGATGCTATAATAGATCTGATCGCCGTTACCCTGGGCACCCAGAGCCACAGCACCATCCCATGTCTTCTGATCACCGACAGCAGTGATCCACAGCACGGGCTGATTCTTCTGGTGGGACGGATCCAGCCGGGCACGGAACACCAGGGTGTACTCCCGCTCCAGGCTCTGTGCCTCTGCCAGGGTCAGGGCATCGTCCATAATTTCCGCATTGGTCAGATCCACACGGGTAGCGCCATCGTAGGTAGAGCCGCCCACGAAGCTGCCGTTGGTGGAGTTAAAGTCGATGGCAGCCAGCAGCTCAGGACCATTGTCCTGTACCTCCTGGATCTCCAGCTCGGGCATGACCTTATCCATCTCACTGGCATGCTCGTCATAAGAATCAGGATGGTTCACGCCGTAAGAGCCGGTATAGCTGATAGCGGTGTTGTCGCCATACAGGGCCGCATCGGTAAGATCATCGTAGGATACCTGGAAGATGGGCATAGAAGCATCATACAGGCCCAGTTCCTTACAGATGGTTTGGAACATAAAGTACTGACCGGCGGCATTGGGGTGGATCTTGCCGTCAGAGCCATCGGTGAAGAAGGTATAGTGGTAACGGTCGCCCAAATTGATGGACTCGTCGATCATTGCCTGCCGCAGATCCACAAACTCCAGTCCACGCTCCCGGGCGATGCCGTCCAGCATGGTGGAGAAGCGCTTGACGGAATCTGTGAAGGCTTCATCGGTGGAATCGGAACCGAACTCGCCGGAGCTGATGCCGAATTCACCGGACAGAGGGGTGGGAGACAGCAAAATGACCTTGGGGGTCTTGCCGTTCTTTGCGCCCTCGGCATAGATGCCGTCGAGCATTGCGTTATACAGGGAAGTAAAGTTGGCATTGCTCATACCACGGTTGTTCATGCCAAGCTTAATGAACACCACATCGGGGTCATACTTGGTCACAAACTGCTCCAGGCCCATACCCGCATCGGCCTTTGCGCCCTGGCCGTTGGCGGTATTGGCATAGTACTGGAAGTCCTGAATGTCCGCACCGCCCCAGGCAGTGTTGATCAGGACGTCGCCACCACGGCCAATATCATACAGATATTTCTCAAACCAAGCGGCATAGTCGTTATCGCCGTTGGTATAAGTGCCGTTGTGGGTGATGGAGTCACCGGCAAACACCCAGGTCAGATCCTCATCCAGGTCGAGGAGCTGTCCCATGGTCATGTCATGGTAACTCACAGCTTCAGCGCTGGCAGACGGCACATAAAAGCTCAGCAGCATGCTCAAGCAAAGTGCCATAGCCAGCAATCTCTTTACGGGACTGTTTTTCATACTTTTTACCTCCATAAGTTTATTTTTTTGTATTATATCATTGGGTTTATCCTATCAACAATGGAGATTCCTCGCATCTAAAGGGAACATATAAGCATGGGCAAAAAACCGGCGGTTTTTCCTCCAATACCCTTGTATATCCCCTCAAATCAGAGCTTTTCTGCCAGTTCCTCTAAAATTCCCAGATCCCAGGCCAGCCGGGAAAGGACATATTTATCCCGGATATCCTTGGTCGCCTGAAAGGTAAGCTTTGCGCATTGGGCATCCACGCCGATGGTATTGAGATCTGCGGAAATGCCGATCACCTCCAGGATCCGGGACAGCTCCGCTGCAGAGGGCAATTCCTGATCCAGGATCTGCAAAATGTTCTCCCAATTGTCCGCAATTTTTTGATATCTTGCCGGGTGGGTGGATTTATCGTACTTACGCTCTTTTTTCTCCTGGGCGATCATGGTCTCGCCGCTTGTCCCCAGGAAGCTGCGAAGCTGTTCGCTCCAGGCTTCGTAATCAAAAGCCTCCACAGCGGCAAAGGCCTTTTCCCGGTCGGGCGTCATCCCCTTGACCGCCTCATAAAGCTGTACCGCCTTCAAAGTACCCATGGCGCACTGAATGCCGTGCAGATCCACCGGTGTGCCAAATTCCAGCCCACGCATATCCCACACATGGGAAAAATAATGCTCCACCCCGGAGGCAGGACGGGATACCCCTGCATAGGCCATGGCAACGCCGCCAATAACCAGGCCCTCAAACACCGCCTCCACAGCAGTTTCGTCCCGTTTCAAAAGGCCCTCTGCGTTATCCACGCATTTTTTCAGGGCCCCGCGGATCAGCTGGGCCACCCGCTCGCAGTAGTATTCGCCCGTAATCAGGTGGGCGATGCGCCATTCGGCAATGGACACATATTTTGCAAGCATATCTCCCAAGCCGGCCTTGAGCATATGCTCCGGTGCCTGCTTAAGAATATCGGTGTCACCGATGATCACATCCGCGCAACGGCTGTTCAGGGACACCTTCAGACCGTCCATGGACATGGAGGAGGTGGCGGAGGCATAGCCGTCCATGGAGGGGGCAGTGCCCACAATGATATACTTTCTGCCGGTCACATTGCTCAAAATCTTGCCGATATCGTTGATCACACCACTGCCCACACCGATGATCAGGTCACAGCTTGCGTCAAAATGCATAACTGCAGAGCCCACAGCCTCCTCATCGGGCTCCAGGGCATCCGCCTGGAAAATATAGGCAGAGAAAGCAATGCCCGTATCTCGAAGAAGCTGTGCCACCCTTTCTCCGGCGGCCTGGTAGGTATTGCGGTCAGCCAAAACAAAGGGCTTCTTTGCTCCGTACTTTTCCACAAATTCCGGCAGACGGGCAACCGCGCCCTTTCCCACCACAACATCATCGATAGCAACGGTATGTGTTTTCCCGCAGGAACACTCCGGTGATCCCAAATAATTTATCACAACGATCTCTCCTTACTGTAAAAATGTCATTATGAAAGCTGACTGCCAAGGTATTCGCACTCGGTCAGGCTCAGCAGTTCCTTCAGGGCATCTGATACCGCAACGGTCTGCCTTGCCTGCCAATACATGAGGGTGGTTTTCTTGTGCAGGGGCTCCTGGGAGGCGCAGATCCTTGCAAGGGTCTCCTTCTCCCCGGTGCCGATATAGCTGCGCTGTAACAGGCGGTTGATCCGCTCCGGCACATCGGCATTGTCGTGGATCAGCTTATTTCCGGATATGAGAAGCTCCACCCGGTCTGCTACCGCCGCCGTAACCGCAATACAGGTGGTATTCCCCTCCCGGGTGCTTTGGGCTGCCACTTCTTCTCCGTTCACCAGGACACGCACACGGATATCCTTATGGAACCCACGCAGCTTCATATTCCAGCTGCGCTTTTGAGGGATCAGAGAACGGTCACCGGCGGCAGGGGCAATGGTAAACGTAGCCCTGTCGCCCCACACCAGTTCCATACGGGTCTTAGCTAAGGCGCCCTTCTGATAGTCGCTGTAGTCGCCACTATCCTCATACAGCTCGAAAACATTGCTTGCACCGGGAAATACCAAAACATCCATCCGGGGCGCGTTGCCCAGGCGGTTGTCGTGCTTTTCATAGTTTGCCATAGGGACGATGGCACCGGCCCTGGCAAGGACCGGCACTGTGTCCAAACCCCTGTGCAGCTGCAGCTTTCTGCCCTTTTTACTGGCATAATGCAGTCCGGTAAACAGATCGAACCAGCTGCCTGCAGGCAGCCATGCCTCCACCCTTGCCAAACGGCTGTTCTCATCTGCAGGCTGGGTGATCGGTGCCACCACAAGCTCACTGCCGAACCAGTACTGGTTGGGCACTTCATAGGCCGCCTGACATTTGGGATGGCTGTAATACATGGGCTGCACCAAGGGCAGCCGCTGGGTATGGGTGCGATAGTTCATGGTGTATAAATAGGGGAACAGGCTGTGCCGCAGCCGCAGCCACTGCCCCACGATCTGCTCGGCCTCCGGTCCATAGGACCAGGGCTCTTTCCGGGTAAATTCACTGTTGGAGCTGTGCAAACGGTTGATGGGCGACAGAACACCCAGCTGCAGCCAGCGGACAAACAGCTCATCATCCCGGTAGCCGCCCATATGACCGCCAATATCATGGCTCCACCAGGCGTAGCCGATATTGGAGGCCTTTGCGGTAAACTCCGGCTGGAACCGGAGGGATTCCCAGGTAACAAAGGTATCCCCGGAAAAGCCCACCGGGTAGCGCTGGCTTCCGGGACCGGCATAACGGGAAAAGAACATGGGCCGCTTGCCGTTTCGGGAAATGTCCAGAATATGCAGGTGGTTCAGCATCCACAGAGGGTCCAGCCGTTCTCTGGGATCTGGATACTGTCCTGGCTTGTTGGGGGCATGAATCCATGCGTAGTCGGTCCCCTGCTGCCAGTCCATCCACCAAAAGTCCACACCATCTTCTTCATAGGGATGGTGGATAATGTCAAAATAATCCGCCATACGTTCCGGAGAGAGGATATCCAAAGGTACCCGTTCCCCGGTTGCGGGATCGATCCCGGCGGCTCTGGCCATTTTTTCATACATCACCTCGTGATGCCGGACACCGGCCGCCGGATGCAGATTCAAGGCTGTTTTCAAGCCACAGGCATGAAGCTCCCGGATAAAAGCCTTATAGTCCGGGAACAGTTCTTCATTCCATGTGTAGCCCGTCCAGCCGGGAAGATCGTTTGGAAGCGGACTTGGCACATCGATATCCACCAAATGCCAGTCCATATCCACAACGCCCACAGAAAAGGGAATATCTTCCTCACGGAACCGATGGATCAGTGCCAGATATTCCTCCTGCGTATACGCATGATACCTGCTCCACCAGTTACCCAGCGCATAAGCAGGGAGCATAGGCGGAACACCGGTCAGACTGTAAAAGTCCCGGACCGCAGCCACATAATCAAAGCCGTAGCCAAAGAAATAGGTATCGACAGTGTTTTCCTCACGGACACCCACCCAACCGTCGGCCTCCAATATCAGGGTATTGCTATCGTCCAGCACGGAGAAGCCGTTACGGGATACCACGCCCCGTTCCACGGGACATGCGCCGTTCACCGTATCCAGGGTCTTGAGCGTCCCCCCAAGATCCTCAAAATCCTCGCCGAAATGCCATGCCGATGCCGGCTCCTGCTTCAGGCGCAGGCAAAGGGTATCTGCACGGAAGGGCGCATCTTCCCGGTAAGTAAGGACAAGATGCTCCGTTTCCAGTATCATTTCACCCTTTTCCCGATCAATTGTAAAGGGTACTGGCGGAAGATCCCGGTAGAATACCGACTGACTGGCTCGGTCTTCAAAGCATCCGCCGGGAGAATACTCCAAACGGATTAGCCGTGAGGTCAGTACCGTAAACCGAAAGCGCGTTCCCTGCACCATATTTTCTTTTTCCGCCAAAGGCCGTACCGCCCAGCGAAAACGATCGTTTCTGTCCATAAAATCACTCCCGGAACGATCCTCACATGAGTGTAACCATATACTGTCCCAGTTTTCTTGCAAAGGTGACCGCCTCCTGATGGAAGCCCGCATCGAAGCCCTTGGAGAAATTGTGGATCTCATAGGTAAATTCTCCCTGATAGCCGATCTGTCCCAAGGCTTTCATAAATTTCTCCCATTGGATGGTGCCCTGGTAGGGCAGGATATGGTCATCCCACTGCTCTTTATTGTCGTTGACATGCAGGCACACCAGCCGCTTGCCCATTTGCCGGACTGCCGCAGCCTGATCCACACGGTTCAGGTTTCCGTGACCGGTATCCCAGCAGATACCAAACAGCTTGTCATCTCCCAGAAGATCCACAAGCTCGATCAGATCGTCACTGGATGCGCCAAATTTCGGCATGGTGCGAATAAACATATTTTCAATGGCGATGCCCACACCGTGCTTTGCCGCCGCATCACCCAAACGCCGAAACATCTCCAAATTCTTTTCCAAAGAGAGCTTTGGGGAGTAATACACTTCATCGCAATAAGATTGGGGATGTACCACCAGCCAGCGGATGCCGCACAGTCCTGCCGCTTCAATATCCCTGAGGATCGCCTGATCCCGGTGCGCCTGCTCCTCCTGGGATAAGCGCTCACAATGCTCCACATTGTAAAAATGGGCATGGCCCTGGGTCATGGGCAGACCGACCTCCCCGGCCGTTTGGATCTGCCGGTCCAGCCACTGCCTCCAGTTCTTCCCGGCCATGGGATCCTCCTGCTGACGCCAGAAGGCAAGGTCCAGGTCGATGCTGTCATAGCCGCCCTCCGCGATCATGCGGATGGCATCCTCGCTGGTATAATAATCCCGGTCCCAGTCCCAAAGGATATGGTTGCAGATATTGGTAGAGGTGGAAATATTGATCTTTGCGCACATAGTCTATTCTCCTAACAAAGTCCCGAAGACCCGCATCCGCCTGGCGAATGCGGGTCTTCGTTTGTATTACTCAAACACCAGCAAATTAGCAAGATTGTATTCGCTGTTTCCGGAGGCGATGGTTACATAGAGCTTACCCTCGGAAACGCAGATCGCGGCAGGCACATAGTAGTCCGTATCCGGCAGGTTCTCCAGCCGGTGGCAGTACTGCAGTGTTCCTTCCAAGTCAAACACACTCAGGTAAATACTGGAGTTGCCGCTGAACTGATAGAGGTAGCCGTTATACAGCGCGTAGCCGCGCACAGAGGCATTGTACCGCCCCTGGCTGTCGTCCTCCCCTGCCACGGGGGTCTGATTGGCCTTGCAGGCAAAGGAATACACATAGCTGGGTGCCGTTTCTCCCGCGAGCATTTCTGCCCGATCGTATATCCGGTAGCATTTTTCGGTGCGGTCATAGGCCAGCACCATATTGTTTTCGGTATCTGCCGTGACCGTCATGCCGCCCCGGATGCCCTGCAGCTGAAAGGTCTGACCGTAGGAATCCAGGCCATAGCCGCCGTCGCTCCACTCCATCAGGGAAACCGCCTTGCCGTAGCCCATATAGTCTCCGCCGGCCTCCATCCAAAGCCGGGAGGTGGCGCCGTCATTGTCAACGCAGACGGTACCCTTTCCGCTGCCGCTGAAGCGCATCCAGCTGCCAAGCTCCCAGGTATCTTCCTTTCGTTCCACTTTATTGATCAGAATGTCGGAATTCAGGGGCACATAGCTGCTGGTACCGTAGCCCTGGGACAGATACACCACTCCGTTTTCCCCATCCATGGTCATGCCCGTGATCTCTGTGGCGGAATGAAGCGCCAAGTCGGTAAACACTTCTTTGGCAGACAGCTTGGTCACGTCAATGAAGCTTTCCTCTCCTCTGACCAGGACACCGCAAAGGGCAGATTCTCTGCCGTCGGAAACGGTGATCATCGCCATTCCCTTCCCCACAGCGGTCACAAGGCCGTTTTGATCTACAGTGGCCACGTTTTCGTTGCTGGAGGTGAAGGTTGCATTCTCAGGAAGATACAGCTGAAGGGTCTGCCCCCGATCCAGTAGCTGAGAGCGCTGGGGGGCAAGGCGTTCTTCCAGGGTCTGCGTCTTTTCCCCGGAGGGAGCATCCGGGGATGCTGACTTCTCAGAGCAGGCAGCAGCGCACAGAGCAAATGCCACAAGCAAGGCGATCCATATCACAAATCTCTTCTGTTTCATTGCTTTGTCACTCCTTTACTGCTCTTTTACGAGGGTCGCCTGCCAGGGAGCCGCAGTGGAATACTGAAGCTTCAGGGTCTTTGCCGCATCCACACCCAGCTCGATATAGCCCCGGCTGGCGTTCATAACCGCTTGGCTGCCAAACACGATACCCGTCTTGCCGGCCATTTCTCCGCACTTATCCAGCCGCCAATCGATGATCACCGCACTGTCGGCTGTCAAAGCACCGTCAACGGTGACACTATGGGCCTGATTGTTCCAAATGGTCGCTACGATCTTTCCGGAGATCTTGACCTCACCGCCATTTCGGCTGTCCGCGATCCGGATATCTCCGTAACCGTTGGTGGTCTGGGCGGCATTTACCTGGGTAGTCTTGTTATTGGTGCACTGGATATTATGCAGTGTCAGGGATTTTCCCGTAGCCACCGACACCGCGCCGCCCTGGCCGCCGGAGTTGCCGATAAAGACGGTATCCCGGATCTGCGCAGTGGCCAGCACCAAAACCGCACCACCGTTGCCGGTAGCAGCATTGCCCTCGAAGCTGCAATTGGTCACAGAGGTCTGCTCAGCGATCCGCAGAGCACCGGCCTCTCCGCCGCTGACCTGGGCCTTATTGTCCCGGAATACACACTGATCCAAGGACATTCCGCCGCCGGCCTTGGTCTCCACATTGATGGCACCGCCGAATTTGGAAGAATTCTTTTGGAAGGTACAACCGCTTACCTGCACCGGGACAGAGCTCTTGGCATAGATGGCACCGCCCAGATTGTTTGCATTGGTAGCGGTGGAATTATGGAAGAATTTACTGCCCGTAACGGTCATCTTGTGGTCGTCCTGCACATGGATGGCACCGCCGTTCTTTGTCACGGAGTTGCCCTTGGAGGCATCCTGCTCATCACCAAACACACAGCCGGTGATGGTCGTGGTGCCGCCGCTCCAGGAGGCTACCGCACCGCCGTGCTCCTGGGTGGTATTGCCGGTAAATACACAATCGGTCAGCTCCAGCTTACCTACGGAATTATCCTTCGTTCCGCCAAAGCTACCGCTGTCGGCCATGTAATTCATAATCGCGCCGCCGCTAAACTTGGCGGTATTCCCGGTAAACCGGCTGCCGCTGATCGCCGCACTGCCGCCCCAAATGCCAATGGCGCCGCCCCAGTTGGTAGCGTTGCTGTTATTGGCGAAGGTAGAACCAACGGCGATCAACGTACCGCAGTTTACGTGTACCGCACCGCCTCTTTGACCTTCAAAATACTGTAATGTTGTATTCTTCAGGGTCAAAGTCGCAGTCTTGGGAACAATGATATGGGCCGCCTTTGCGGCAGAAGTGCCACCTACCGTCAGGTTTTCCAGGGTCAGTTCCGTGTTGCCTTCGAATGTAAACGGGGAAACACCGGAAGCTACCGAAATGGCAGGTGCGCCGGAGTCTGCCGACACCTTGACCTTGACCCCCTCGGGGACCGTCAGGGACGTATCGGCTTTCCAATCGTCGGCATTGCCTTCCACCCGGTATTCGGCAAAGCTGTCGGCGGTCATGGCGCTAACCTTTGCGCACAACTCGCTCCAGCTGGTCACCGCAATGTAGGTTTCCACCTCTTCCAGGGTTGCCGCCTTGCCTGCAAAGCTCAGCACCTTGTTTGCGCCCTGAACACTGCCCAGGGTAATACGGTCTTTGGAGGCATTGAGCATAGCTTCATCGGTAAACTCTATCGCATTGCCGGTGGGTGCGTTTTTCCAGTCCACCACCAGCTGATCGCCGGTGAGCGCCTTGTTTACCTTGATCACTCTGCCGGGAGCGGTGGCGATGTAAATCTCCACATCCATTTCACCGCCAATGGTCAGCCAGCCTGCACCGCTGTAAAGCTCCCGCTGACCTGCGGCGGCATTCACCGTCACGTCATTGAGGGTCATGGGGCCGCCATTGAGGTTGATTACATGGTCAGAGCCGTCATTGGCAAGCTTTGCACCGTTAACCGTAAGCTTTGCATCTGCACCGGAGGTGTAGATGGCATGGGTCCCGCAGTTTTCTGTAATCAGGTTGCTCAGGGTTACGTTGGCGACAGCATCTGCCTGCCGCAGGTCAACGCCTGCTTCTTTGGTATTGCGAACGGTGATATTGCGGATCTGAACCGTTCCGCACTTGATGCTCAAGCCGGTTTTTGCCCCGTCGATCACCACATCCGCCGCATCCACAACACTTCCTTCGGTATTTGCGCGAATACCGGAGCTAAGGGAATCCCCAATGGACACATTCTGCAGGTAGACCTTGCCGTTTTTGTCTGCCAGTACGCTGTGATTGCCGCCGGTAACCGCAGAATCGGTCATGTAAACCGTACCGCCGTCAATGGCTACCACATTATTCTTGGCAGATGCCAAAACATTTACATCATTCAGCCGAACCACACCCGTTCCGGTGGCTCGGATATTGTCCTCCGTGGAAGTACCGATCTGGGACAGATTGCCGTCAGCATAGCCATTGACGGTCAATTCCACATTGGAAGCATGGATGCTATTGGCACAACCGGAAATATGGGCACCCTTCAGCACCATAGTGCCGCCGGTTACATATACACCGATCCGGCTGTTGCTGAGGGTGGTATTTTGGGCGGTCAGTTTTCCGCCGTCTGCCCAAATGCCGTAGCGACCGGTCTGCTCGGAGGTAAAGTCGGTTGCCGCAACTTCACCGGCAGCAATGCGCAGGGCATCACCGGCCGCATTCAGAACCGTCACCTTCTCCAGCTTGACCTTCGGAGCCTTTTGGCAGACAAAGATCGTGTGGATATTATCGGCAGTGCCGCTCTTATGTCCCCGGATCTTTGTGTTCTGCAAGGTCAGCTCACCGGCATCGGCCTGTACGCTGTGCTTGGCAGTAAGGCCCAGGTCGCCGTTTTTGATCACAATACTGCCTACATTTCCGGCATTTTCCTTGCTGTTGATATAGATGTTCTGCTCACCGATATTCTCCGTGGTCAGACCGTCAATTTCCACATGGCTTCCATCCGCACTGCACACCACGCGGACAGCACTGCCCTTGGTGTCCTTCACAGTCAGATTCTCGCCGTAGATCCTGCCGTCATTCTCCACGATAATGCCGTGATTGGTCTTCGTGCCCAAAACAGTGGAATCCTTCAGGGTGATCGTACCCTTTTCCTCTGCTTTCACACTGTTGGTTCCGGAGATGCCAAACTCGGAATCCGAGAGCACCAGGTTTGCGGTATGGGTTGCCAGCACCGTTTGATTGGTGATGTTTTCGGTACGCACATTGGAAAGATCAGAAGTGCCCGCCTCGGCCTTGATGGCTACCGGCACACCGGTGATCTGCACACCTTTGCCGGAAACATGGCTGGTATCCTTGTTGATCCGGATACCGGCACCGTCGGTATTGGCTGTATGGCCTGTGATCTTCACGTTTTCCAGGTGTACATCACCGCCCTGGGCCAAAACGCCGTGGCGATCCTTGGTCAGGGAAATGGCAACGGAAATATTTTGCAGTGTCAGCTTTGCGCTGTTTTCGCTCTTGGCACCGTGGCTCGTGGTATTGCTGATACTGCCGCCGTTTACCGTGATATTACCGGTTCCCGTGGCAGAAACACCGGCAGACTTCGCCTTCTTGATCACAAGATTGGAAATGGCAGCATTGCCCTCACTGATCCACACACCGTCTGCGCCGGCATCGTTCACCGTTAAGCCTTGAATATTCGCCGTACCGGTTTTTACACGAAGGCCCGCATTGGAAACATTCTGAACGGTAATATTGCCGCCGGTCAGGGTACCGCCGCTGACAAACAGGGCATGGACATCGCTCACATGGTCCTCGGTATGTCCGTTGACCACAACATTCTGCAGGTCCACTTCGCCGCCGTTCACGCGCACATTGTTACTGACCGTGGCACCCATGGTGGAATTGCGCAGTTTGATGGTACCGCCATGGTTGCCGATATTATAATGGTTGTTTTCCGTGGTCAGGCCGTCAAAGCTGATCTGACCCCGGGACTGGTCGATGGCATACTCGCCGCAATCGGAAATGGTGACCTTGCTGCCGTTGATCACTGCTGTGTCACCATCCACACGCAGACCGCTGAATTTGCCGTTGGAGATTTTTACATTCTCGGCCTCGATGGTGCCGCCGGTGGCGTAGACCGCATGGTTTCTGCCGTCGGTATCCGCCAGGTTGCCCAAAATATCCACATTTTTCAGAGTCAGGGTACCTGCGGTGATCTTGGTATTGTTGGTGCCGGATTCCAGCAGCTGACCGTCGGTGATGCTTAAGCTTCCGCCGTCCACAACGATATTATTGTAGCGGATATTCTCAACGGTCAGGTTTTTGACCTCCATCACACCGGGGACCCCGGTATGGTCCTGGAGCGTATTGTTGATGCCGCCTGCCTTGGTGGATTTGCTGATCACCAGGTTTTCCGCTGTGACCGCACCGCCCTTGTTGCGGATGCCGTAGCCGGTGGCATTTTTGACAGTGACATCTGCCACCTCCAGCTTACCGCCCTCCAGCAAAATGCCGTGGGTGGAAGCAGAACCGGCACTGGAATTGCCCAAAACCTGCACATTGTTCATGGTCACTTCCGCTTTATAAATGCGCACATTGTTACTGCCCGACGCACCCAGGGAAATATCGTGAATATTCACCTTGCCGTCATAGGCGTAGACATTGGTCACCGTGGTCAGAAGGACCTCTGCCCCGGTCAGCTCCAGGGATGCCGTATCTTCATTGGCAATGGCAAAGCGGTTGCCGCTGAACATAACCTTTTGGCCGGAAATCAGAGCCGTGCCGTTGTGCTTATTGAGAACTGCTTTATTTTTCACATTGTCCAGGAAGCTGCCGCCGGTGATCTCCAGCTCGCCCGTATTGACGATGCCGCAGTTGTAGCTATTGCTGACAGAGCCGCCGGTCATCACCAGCTTACCGGCATTTTCAATGCTGTGATAGCCGGAATCCGCCAATGCTCCGCCATGCAGGTTCAGCGTTCCCGTCTTGCTGACCTTCAGCAGGGTGTCACCGCTGTTATTGAGGGTGATCCCATCCACAGTGGCCTCACCGCACAGATAAATGCCTCTGACACCGGAGCCGGTAACGGTGGCACTCTTGGCCGTAACAAACAGCTTCGCCCCTTCCGCAACATAGATACCGTCACGGACACTCTTCTGATTGTTACCGCCGTTAAAGGAAAACTCGCCGGAAATGACCGTTACATTATGATAGGCATCCCGGACGGTGCCGCCGTTTTGGGTGAGGGTGCCCTCGCTGTAAATACCGGCATATTTTTCTCCGCTTCCGGCGATCTCGCCTTCGGAAAGGGTCATTTCGCCCTTATTGTAAATATTGTGTCCCATTGCGCCGGACATGGTGCCGCCATTCATGTGGAACACGCCTTCGACCAGGGTATTTGCCGCCCCGGCAGAAGCATTTTTCACAGAAGCGGTCTGCTCAATGCTCCAAACGGCACCCTCGGCTGCGTGGATGCCGCCGGCAACGCCGTCTGCGTCAATGGTAACCGCGTCTTTTACTGTCAGCTGTGCGCCGGAGGGGATAACGATCATATACTCGTCCCCTGCCCAACCGTCACCGCCGGCTGTGATGGAGCCATCTCCATAAAGGATCTTGGTCCCCTTTACCTCCAAAGGAGCCTTCAGGACCAGATCTCCCTTCACAGCGATCTTCGTAACAGAGGCATCCGCCATTTTTTCCCGGAGGTCGTCCTCTGTCGCGGCTTCTGACTGATCGCGCATACCCGCAAAGATCAGGTAGCCCGCGATACAGGCGATCACCAAAATAATGGCGGCAATCATCAGAAGCAGTTTATTTTTCGAAATTGCCTTTTTTCTTATCATAGCTTTACCCTTCTCGTAAAGTTTCGGAAGCCTGGCGGCCTACAGAAAGACCGCATCACTTCACGCCACGGTATGCCATTGCCGCAATGATCTTCTTACTTGCCGCAAGGAACAGAAGCAGGACGGGCAGCACCAGGATGCAGTTGCCTGCCATAATAATGGGCCACTGCAGTCCGCCTTCCAGGGTCTTCATGCTCTCAATGGCAATGGTAATGGGACGGACCTCATCGTGATAGGTCATGACCAGAGGCCAGAAATAGGAGTTCCAGGTACCGATCACGCTGAGCATCATAACGTTTGACAGGGTCGCCTTGGACATGGGCAGCATGATCTTGGTAATGATCTGCAGTTCACTTGCCTCATCCAGCCGGGCAGACTCCAGCAGCTCCTCGGGAACCTGCATAAAATTCTGACGCAGCAGGAAAATGCCAAAGGCATTGCAAAGGCAGGGCACGATCTGCGGGATCAAAGTTTTGATCATCCCTGCTTCCATAAACATTTTGGATACGCTGGGATAGGTGATGACAGTAGGCACCATAAATGCCACCATCAGCAAACCGAAGAAAAATCCGTTGCCCTTAAACTTATATTTTGCAAAGGCATAGGCCGCGGGAACCATCACCAGGAACTGTCCGACGGTGGTTGCCACAAGGATCAGCAAAGAGTTTCCGATGTATCTGCCCAGGTTCAATTCGCTGAACACCGATATGTAGGCTTCGATCGTGGCCTTCACAGGCAGCAGCGTAGGCGGGAATTGGATTGCTTCGGCATTGGTTTTGAAGGAGGTGGCGACCATCCACAAAAACGGGAAGCCAAAGAAAACGCACACCACTACCTTCATGATGGTTCCAATGATGGTACCGGAGATCTTACGGGCCTTGCGAAGCCGCCGGACTTGTTGTTTTGACATTGCCATAATTCTTCGCCCCCCTTATTATTGGTAGTGGACCCGCTTGCCAAGAACGCGGAAATAGATAACGGTAAAGATCATCAGAATGATCAGAAGCACCGTGCCGGCTGCAGCTGCCACACCGGCCTGACCGGAGGTCTTGTTCAGCGTATAGATCAGGAACACCAGCACGTTTGTGTCGCACAAACCGTTGGTCAGGATACGTACCGAGTCAAACACCTTGAAGGAATTGATGGTAATGGTGATGAGCAGGAAAAAGATCTGCGGAGACAGCATGGGCAGAGAGATCTTGAAGAAGGTCCGCAGCTTGCCGGAATCATCCAGGTCCGCCGCTTCCAGCAGCTCCGTGGGAATGGATTTCACCGCAGACAGCAGGATCAGCGCATAGTAGCCAATGCCCTTCCAAATAGAAACGATCATAATGGAGATCATTGCCGTATCGGAGCTGTTAAACCACTTCAGACCGGGCAGATTAAACCAGCTCAGCACAAAGTTGAACAAGCCCTCATCATCCATCAGCCACTGGAAGATCATCGCCACGCTCAAAAGCGCGCAGATATGAGGCAAAAACATAAATCTCTGGACGATGCCGTTGATAAAGGTGCTTCTTTGCAGCCACAGTGCGAAGATCAGACCCAAAACGATCAAGAAGAACACAGATCCGAGGGTGTAGATCAGGGTATTGCGCACAGCGGGCCAAAAGTCTGGGTGGTTGAACAGCCGGACATAATTGTCAAACCCCACAAAGGTATTGCCCTTGAACACATTGATATCGTAAAAGCTGTTGATGATCATATCAATGGCCGGATAGAAGGTAAACACAGCCAGCAGAAGTACGGTGGGTAATACCATGGCATAAGGAAGCACGAGCCTGCCAATATAGACCTTCTTGCGTTTCGGGTTGGAAAGCGCGTTGGCGGGGACATCCACTTTTGCCTTAGTCATGGAGCTCCCCCTCCTTTGTCATCTCATAACAGCCGGTCAAGACAGATGCATCGCGGATGCGCAGACCTTCGGCATCAAAATAGTACAGATCCTCTTTCTCAACGCCCACATAGATCTCATCATCCACGGCAAAGTCCATATTCAAAGACTTAGACATAACCGTAACCTCTTTGTCCATAACCTTTATCTGGAGCTTATAGAGGGTCTCGGAGCCCAGCATTTCACGGGTCATGATCTTTGCCCTGCGGCAGTACATCCACTGGCCCTGCTCCCGGGACAGCTGAATCTTCTCGGGACGGTAGCCGATCTGGGTCTTGCCGTCCTTCATCAGGTGGATATTCATAGGCGGTGTACCGATAAACTGGGCCGTAAACACATTGTTGGGATCATTATAGATGACCTCGGGAGGTGCCAGCTGCTGGATCTCACCGTGGTCCATCAAAATGATGGTATCGGCCATACTCATAGCCTCGGTCTGGTCATGGGTAACATAGACGAAAGTGGTCTTCAGCTTGTGGTGCAGCTCGATCAGCTCCGTACGCATGGATACACGCAGCTTGGCATCCAGGTTACTCAGGGGCTCATCCAGCAAAAATACCTTGGGCTTTTTGACCATGGCACGGGCCAAGGCCACACGCTGGCGCTGACCGCCGGACAGCTCAGAGGGCTTTCTGTCCAGGTAGGGGGTCAGGCCGACAGTCTCCGCCACTTCCGCGATCAGCTTTTTCCGCTCAGCCTTGGGGACTTTCTTATTCTTCAGGCCAAACTCGATATTGCCGTAAACGGTCATGGTGGGATAAATTGCGTAGTTCTGGAAGACCATTGCGATGCCCCGCTTTCCGGGAGGCACATCGCTGATCTCCTCATCGTCAATGTAGAGCTCGCCGGAGGTAGCAGGGCCGATACCTGCGATCATGCGCAGCAGGGTCGTCTTGCCGCAGCCGGAAGGTCCTACAAGAACAGTAAATTCTCCGTCCTTAATGGTAAGATCCAAATCGTCAATGATCTTGGTTTCACCAAAGGACTTACATATATTCTTAAATACGATCTCGCCCATAAGTATTCATTCCTTTCTGTATCCGGTCCCGCCCCATCGGCACATAGGGTCCTATGCGCTCACCGTGGACGGAGCCATATCGTATGCGGCAATAGGGCAACCGCCGTGTATGCAGTTGCCCTATCTTTTTTTAAGAGAAGATTGCCTCAGCCTGGGTGCGCAGGAAGTTCACCGCCTGCTCAGGAGTCATAGACTCATCGGTAATGACAAAGGCAAAGGCTGCGGCGATCTTATCACGCCACTGCTCCAGATATACGGACCACTCGTTGTAAGTGGCATACTCCAGCTGATCATAGGCGACCTTCGTCTGGGGATTCTCGTCCCAGTAGGCTACCATGTCGGCATTGGTGCCTGCGCTGATGGTGTAGGGCAGATAGCCGGTACGGATGGCATTGTCCACCACCTGCTTGTCTTCAAACAGGAACTTGATGAACTCCCAGGCTGCCGCGGCTTCCTGAGCAGAAGCGGTGTCCAGAGCAACGATGCCGCCACCGCCGATGGGTGCGCAGTAGCCGCCGTAGCCAACGAACTTGGCAACGCCCAGGTTGATATTATTGGCCTTGCAGTCTTCGATCACCTGCTTCAGGTCAGCGCTGGACGCAACATAAGCCGCCAGCTTGCCGGAGAGGAAGGAGTTCTTCATCTTGGTGATGGAATCCACAGCATCCACAGTGGCACAGTAGCCGCCATCGATCCAGCTCTTCCAGTCGTTCATGTGGGTAACGAGGTAATCGTCATCCAGCAGTGCGGGCTTGTCACCGCCGCCCAGGGTCAGGCCGGGTGCGCCAAGGGAGCGCAAAATGGGTCTTTGAATAAAGCCGGTATCCAGGCCAATGCCCATACCCATAATGTCAGGGTTGTTGGCAGTGATCTGCTCAGCCATTTCGGCAAAGTTTTCCAGGCTGGTGGGCTCAGCGGTATAATAGTCCTTGTTGTAGTAGATGATGGCAGAAGAAACCAGATAGGGGAACTCAATGATCTGATTCTCGTAGTGCTCCATGTAGTAGCGCAGGCTTTCGGGGATGTTTGCGACATCCCAGTTGTCCTTGGTCACATAAGCGGACATATCCTTCAGCGCGCCGTTTTCGGCAAGCTCTTCAATGCCGCCTGCACCGACCAGTGCCAGAACAGGCGCAGTGTCTGTGCCATAGGCGGTCTTGATCTTGGACAGAACGTCATAGTAGCTGCCCTGATAGGTGCCTACCACAGTGATGCCCAGGCCGTTGGTCTCGTTAAACTGCTTGATCTGCTCATCGAGCAGCTTGCCATGCTCACCGGCACGGGTATGCCAAAACTCAATGGTGACAGGACCGCTGACAGATACAGCTTCGCCGGAATCGCCTTCCTTGTCTGTCTTGGAACCGGAATCGGAACCGCAGGCGCAGAGGCTCAGCAGCATCACAACGCAAAGCATTGCCGCAACGAATTTCTTCCAATTATACTTCATGATAATACGCTCCTTTTTTATAATTGTTTTCTTTGAAAACATTACTCACTAATATCGCCCAAAAGGCTGAAATCATAATGGATCTTATAGGCACGGCCGCCGTTGCCGGCATAGAAGGTGATATAATACTCGCCGTTATGGTTAAACAGAGCTTCCTGCTCAGAAACGCTGTCCACCCGGAAGATCCCCACATATTCGCCGTTCCAGTCGTAGACCTTCACCACTTCCATACCGGGCATAACACCGACGCCGCTGTTGCCCACATAGATGTAGTTGTCATCACAGTCCACATCCTGACTTCCCAGCCCGCAGTTGTTGCCGGGATACCAGCCAAGCTCCACAAAGTCGGCATCCAAGACAGCGAAGGCTGCCGAGTTGCCCTTGATGCCCGCTACATACAGGTCCCGCTTGGGGTTATAGTCGATGGCGTTGAGGGCCAGGGCCAATTCCCGGACCTCCGCCAACTCCAGGGTATCCGCATCCACAAAGGCCACACATTTGGTTTCATCCAGGTCGGCAGTGTTTTCCACATCGTTACACATGGCAACCACCAGTTGGTTGCGCTTAGGGTTGTAGCACATGCCGTTGCCGTGGCCCAGGGACATGGGCTCGGAAACCGCCACCACCTGCCAGGTGGTCATATCCACCTTGCTGATCACATGGCCCTTTTTATAGTTTTCGCCATCGATGAGCACATTGCTGCCTTCCAGCACAAAATACGCATACTGCCCGTCGGTACAGCCGCCCTGCATCACATAGAAGCCGCCGCTGGTGGACTCGTGTTCGTAAATGTCCAGGGCAAAGAAGGTGCCGTCATCCTGCACGCCGCTCAGGGTCGCCAAGGGAATGTAGTTCAGGCAATCTTTCATATAGAAGAAGTCCTCTGAAGTAAAGTCATAGGGGTAGGTCACCTCAGTTTCCGTGGGCTGGGTGGTTACCTCTACCGCGGCCTCAGAATCGCAGCCCCACAAAGCTGCCGCGGTCAGGAGTGTGAGCAGTAAGCATTTCCAACTGTTTTTCATACACATCCTCCTTCGTCTTCAATGGCTGCCTTAGCCGTATTGATTTTTCTGAAGATCTCCATATCAAACTTGGGGACACGGTGATAGGTATAAAGGCCGTTGGTCTCCTGCTCCACATCATAAAGCTGGGTATAGCAGAAGCCGCAGATCTTATCATTGTCCAAAAGCGCCTTGGTCAGGCCCTCATACCGACTTATAAATTCTTCCTTCGTCTGAGGACCGGTACCGTAGCCCCAGTTTTCTTTGCGGTTGCTCATATCCCACTTGATGCCGCCGTATTCGCTGATGAATACCGGCTCGCCCTTGTAGGTGTGGCGCAAGGTGTCTCCGGGACCCTTGCCGCAGTTAAAGGAAACATCGAACGCTCCCGTTTCCTTCAGCTCATCATAACGGGCCTTGAAGGTCTCGGGGTTCTGGTCGTAGTCGTGGACATCGAAAATATCCGTGATCACATGGTAGTTACCGCTGGTATCGATGCAGGGGCGGGTGGGATCCATAGCCTTGGTCACCCGGTAGATCATGGCATGAACCTTGTTGCACTGCTGCCGTCCCTCAAAATCCCAGGTCTCATTGAGGGGACACCAGCCCACAACAGACGGATGATTGAAATCCCGTTCCACCAGTTCCATCCATTCCGGCAGGAAACAGTCCAAAGCCTCATAATGGGTCACATCCAAATTCCAGTTGGCATGCTCGCCCCATACCATATAGCCCATCCGGTCACAATGGTATAAAAACCGGGGTTCAAAGGCCTTCTCGTGGAGTCTTGCCCCGTTAAAGCCCGCTGCCAGGGACAGCTCAATATCGTGGATCAGAGCTTCCTCATCGGGAGCGGTGTAGATGCCATCGGGGTAGAAGCCCTGGTCCAGCACCAGGCGCTGGAAAACACTTTTGCCGTTGAGCAGGAACTTGAGCCCCTCCATGCGGACACTGCGCAGGCCAAAGTAGCCTGTCACCCGGTCCTGCCCAAAGGAAAACTCCAGATCATACAGTCTGCCGGCGCCCAGCTCCCACAGATGCTTCTCCGCCAGCTCCAGGTATATATCGGTCTGATCGTGAAATGCCGCCACCGTCTTTTGTGCCATGAGCCTTCCCTCATAGAAGGCTTTTACCGTCAGCGGGCCATCGCCGGAGGTCCTTACGCTGATGCGCACAGCGGAATTTTCCGGATCCGGATATACCCGGTAGCCGGTAATATAGCTTTGGGGGACTCTTTCCATCCATACGGTCTGCCAGATACCGGTGGTTCTGGTATAGTAGCAGCCATAGGAGTGAAGCTTATCGCTCTGCTTACCGGCAGGCTGCTTATGGCTGCGCAGGTCGTCCTCCGCGCAAAGGGTGATCACCACTGTTTCTCCTTCTATATATTCGGTGATATCCACACTGAAGCCGCTGTAGCCGCCCTTATGTACGCAAACCTCTTTGCCTCCTACGTAGACCGTCGCCTGATAATCCACGGCACCAAAGTGCAGGATCACTCGCTCCCCTGCCGCGATCGCCACCTGCCATTGGGGAGAAAGCTTCACTTCCCTGCGGTACCAGACGCAGCCCATAAAGTCCCGAAAGCCAACGCCGGACAGCTCGCTTTCCGGACAGAAAGGGACTGTGATCCTGTCTTTTAAGGAAGCGGCATTGGGTAAGCCCCGTTCTTTTCCGCTAAAACTGTTATCGATCTCGAACTCCCACCGGCCATTGAGATTCTGCCAGCAATCTCTTTGCATTTGAGGCCGGGGATATTCCGGTCTGGGAATATTCAGCATAGTTCCTCCATTCTGCGCACCCGATCCCCAAATATCGTTTTTTTACCGGCACCGTTTTTCCCTCAGGAGATTTCGGCCCGATCTGACACGTTTTCGCTCATTTCGGGTACAAGAATGCGCATAATCATCCTTTTTCTTCATTGCATAAGTGTTGTAAAATATACATGTGCAAAATATACATCTGTTACAGCGATTCGAATCATATTTTTTGTTGGTTTGTGGTAATTCCGCCACTTTTTTCCAATGGCATTCGGATCGAATCAGGTGTATATTTACATTGTATCATTCCGGTTATTGTGACAACAATGGAGATTCCTCGCATCAAAAGGGAGAATGTGCGCATGATAGAAGACAAAAAAGATTTCCCGGGCATCGATTATGAAAATATGCCTTTTGCCATGGAATGTTTTGGCACCTCATACTGTGACGAAAGCTATTACATGGAACGCAATTGCGCTCACCTGACCGTCATCGAGTATGTGATCAGCGGAACCGGCACCGTAGAATCCCCCAAGGGCACCTTCCGCCCCTCTGCCGGAGACGCCTATTTGCTGCGCGCTAACGAGCCCCACAAATACTATGCCGACCCCAAGCTCCCTTGGGTGAAGATCTGGGTAAATCTCCAGGGCAAGCTGATCACCCCCATTTTGGACGCCTACGGCCTGACCCACAGTATGTATCTGCCCAAAATGAACCTTTACGATTTCCTGAAGCGCATTCACGATATCGCCTCCCCTGACGATATCGACGTGAGCGATGCAATGGACCGCTGCTGTCAGGTTTTTTTGGAGCTGTGTCAGTATATCCGGAGCAATCTGAATGCCGGCGAACTGGAAAAGCCTGTTCCCCGGAACATCTCTTTGCTGAAGGAATATCTGGATATCCATCTGGAAGAACGGCTGACCCTGGAAAAGTGCAGTGAGATCACCTTCCTGTCCATATCCCAAACTATCCGCCGCTTCCGCAGTGCTTACGGCGTAACTCCCTACGAATACCTCAATCAGCGGCGGATCCTGACGGCAAAGCAGCTGCTGCAAAACTCCACTTTGAGCATTGAGGAGATCGCCACCCAAACCGGCTTCATGGATCACAATTATTTTTCAAAGTATTTTAAGAAAAAAGTGGGGGTATCCCCCAGCAAGTTCCGCAGGGAATCCGAACAATAAAAAGGGCCTGTTGCGAAATGGCCGCAACAGGTCCTAACATTCATTTCATTTTGTTGCCAAACAGTTACAGTGCCTCCAAAACCCTTTGCAGGCACTCCGCCACCAAGCCGGCGCCGGCATCGTTGGGATGCAGGCCGTCGGGCATATACATTTGGCGAAGGGACTCCACACGGGGCTGGATCGGGCAGTCGGCAAACAGGTCCACCAGCGGCAGTCCGTAAAACTCCGCGATCTCCCGCAGGGCCTGCACATAGACACGGAGGGGGCCGACCCGGCGGACGCCCAGCTCATTATACAGCACCTCGTCCTCGGACATCCGGTGCAGAGGGGTCATCAGGACCACCGTGGCCTTCGGATATTTTTCATAAAGCTTCTGTACCAGCAGATGGCAGGCACCGTAGAAGGTGTCATTGGTTTGATCGCTGATGGTGCCAAGGGCAGCATCACCGGTACCGAAATCATTGGTGCCGCCAAATACCACCACGATATCCGCATCCGGGATCAGCTCCTCTACCCGGCTGGCAAAATAACGCTCCTCCCAGGGACGCTCCGTGCCGGGAAACCGCTGGGGCGTGATACGGCTGCCGCCGATGCCGTTTGCAAAAACCTGGGCGCCGGTACGCTTTGCAAACTGATTCCAGTAGATAAACTCCTCAGCGGATGTACCGCAGCCGTCTGTAATGCTGTCGCCCAGAAATACGACCTTTTTCCCTTTTAATTCCATATTCTATTCCCCTTTTCAAACAGTGGCGTTCTCTTTGCGCTGTGCCAGCGCATCTTCGTAGATCTTTACAAGGTAGCAGCCGTTTTCGTAGGTCAGCCGCAGGATGGCATCCTGAAGGGTCCCCTCGGCCTTGATGCCTACCTGATTGGTCTCATAGGCCAGGTCGCCGTCATAACCGATCTCTGCCAGCACAGGGATCAGCTGAAACCAATCGATGGTGCCCATGAATGGCTGCAGATGCTCATCCCGGGTACCGTAATGATTGTCGTTAATGTGGGTATTTTTCAGACGGTGTCCCACAGCGCGCAGTGCCCGTACCTGGTCAAAGCGCATTTGGTTGGCGTGGCCCGTATCCCAGCAAATGCCCACCATGGGGTCGTTGTAGCTGTCTACCAGACGGATCAATTCCTCATAGCGGGTACAGTACCGGTCCGGCCAGGAGCGGTTCAGACTGGGCAGCATGTTTTCAAATGCGGTGCCCACGCCGTTTTGAATACCAAGCTCCACAAACCGATCGTAGTATTTGCGGTTTTCTTCCAGCTGGGGCTGCTCCTCAAAATTATACTCCGGAAAGCTCATGGGGTGGGCAGTGGCATAGCGGACACCCAGCATGGCGCTTCCGATATAGGCCCTGCGCATACACTCGTCAAAATACTCCGCATAGCCGGGCTTCTGGAAATTGGCATCGGTGCAGTACATGGTATCTGTGATATAGGGCAGGTGGCTTTGGGAGAAGGTCACACCCAGCTTCTGTGCCAGGTTCGCGATCCTGTCGATGCGCTGCTGCCAGTCGTCGGCCCGGAGGATGTAGTTGGGATAATTGTGGCAAACGAAGGCGAAATCCAGTACACGGTAGCCTGCGTCATACAGTCTGCGGACGGTTTCCTCATAGTCGTTCAAAAGCGGGTTGCCGAAGCTGCGCAAGGCGACCCCTATGGTGGTTGACGGTCTCATATCCATTCTCCTTTGCTGTGGGAAGTCTTTTGGTCGTACCTGCTATTATATACAAAATCCCCCGGAAATGGAATTGATAAAATCGCCCAATTTTTGATAAAAAGGGTAGCATCTCAGCATTTTTCTCCCGGTAGGCTTCAACGGAACTGACGGATCGCTGTGTTTGGATCCAAACACTTAAATATATCATTATGAACGTAATTTACAGGAGGATAACAAAGTGAAGGACCTTATGAAAGTAGCAGTTATGGAGGGCATCGGCAAAATGGGGTATATCCAGCGCCCCATTCCTACGCCCAAGGCAAACGAGGCGCTGGTAAAGCTGGAGTATGTAGGCATCTGCGGAAGCGATATGCACTACTACGAAACCGGTGCCATCGGTGATTATGTGGTAGAGCCCCCCTTCGTATTGGGTCACGAACCCGGCGGTGTTGTGGTGGCTGTGGGTGAAGACGTCAAGCACCTGAAGGTGGGCGACCGGGTGGCACTGGAGCCCGGCAAAACCTGCGGTCATTGCGAGTTCTGCAAGACCGGGCGCTATAACCTCTGCCCCGATGTGATATTCTTTGCCACCCCGCCTGTGGACGGTGTTTTCCAGGAGTACGTTGCCCATGAGGCAGACCTGTGCTTCAAGCTGCCCGAAAACGTCTCCACCCTGGAAGGTGCCCTGATCGAGCCTTTGGCCGTTGGCTTCCACGCCGCAAACCAGGGCGGTGCCCATGCCGGACAGACCGCTGTTGTCATGGGTGCAGGCTGTATCGGCCTTGTGAGCATGATGGCGCTGAAGGCGGAGGGTGTCAGCAAGGTCTATGTGGTAGATATTATGCAGAAGCGTCTGGATAAGGCTTTGGAGCTGGGTGCGGACGGTGTGATCAACAGCAAGGACCAGGATGTTGTGAAGGCCATCATGGAGCTGACCAACGGTGCCGGCTGTGATCTTGCCATTGAAACTGCCGGAACGGAGATCACCACCCGTCAGTGCATCCACATGACCAAAAAGGGCGCTACCATCGTGCTGGTGGGCTACTCCAAGAGCGGTGAAATGACCCTGCCGCTAAGCCTTGCGCTGGATAAGGAGCTAACCTTCAAGACCATATTCCGCTATCGCCATATCTATCCCATGGCCATTGAGGCTGTAGCCGCCGGCAAGGTAAACCTGAAGGGTATCGTTACCGACCTTTTCGACTTTGATAATATCCAGGAAGCCATGGACAAGAGCGTGCAGGATAAGGCAAACATCGTTAAGGCTGTGGTAAAGATCGGAAAGTAATACTTACAAAAGGGTGTGAATCAGCCATGAATCCTAAGAAAAATCAACCGGTCCATGTGGTAGCCCTGGGGGAACTGCTCATTGATTTTGCCACCGTCTCCACGGATGCCGACGGCTATCCCACTATGGCAGCCCATCCCGGCGGCGCCCCTGCCAATTTCCTGGCGGCCCTGAGCAAATACGGCTTCGGCACGGCACTGCTCGGCAAGGTAGGCGCCGATACCTTTGGCAAGCTGTTGCTGCAAACCATGGAAAAAGCGGGGATCGAAACCCGCGGTCTGGTGCAGGCGGAGGATGTATTTACCACCCTGGCCTTCGTCACCTTTGACGATACCGGTGACCGGGAATTTGCCTTCTCCCGAAAGCCCGGTGCAGACACCTGCATTACCTATGAGGAGCTGGATCTGCGCCTGATCGACGAAGCGCAGGTGTTCCATTTCGGCACGCTGTCCCTCACCGATGCGCCCGCGCGCGAAGCCACCCGGCAAGCGGTGGCCTATGCCAAAGCCAAGGGCAAGCTGATCACCTACGACCCCAATTTGCGAAAGCCCCTTTGGAACGATATGGAAAACTGCAAAAAGCAGCTTCTGTGGGGATTGGCGCAAGCCGATGTGGTGAAGATCAGCGACGAAGAAGTGGAATTCCTGTTCGGCTGTGCCCCCGAAATGGGCGCGGACAAGCTTTTGGCAGAATACGGTGTCAGCCTGGCCATGGTCACCCTGGGACCCAGGGGTGCATACCTGAAAAACAGCAAGGGCAGCACCTATGTCACATGTCCCAAGGTCACCCCCATCGATACCACCGGTGCCGGTGACATCTTTGGCGGCAGTGCCCTGAGCCGTCTTTTGAAGCTGGGCATCCACCCGGCGGAACTGACTCCGGAGCAGTTGTATGCCATTGGCAGCTTCGCCTCTGCCGCCGCCAGCCTCTCCACCGAAAAATCCGGCGGTATCCCCAGCATCCCCGACGAAGAAACGGTATTGTCTTTCATCGGTTAATAAGGGGCTGTAAACCCAATCCTATCCGCTGCAGGGACACCCGTCCTTGGGTGTCCGGCACGTAAAAATAGCACAAAACCTGCAGATAATACGCAGATTCTGTGCTATTTTCGTTATTTACGAAAGCGCCAATGTGCCTCAACCGGCCCCGAAAGCTTTTTTACAGTCTGCCCAGCACCTTCATCAGTGCGGTGGGATCGTTGGCGGTGATCAGATCCGCGCCCTTTTCGATGCACATACGGACATCTTCTTCCGTGTCTGCGCAGTACATGTGGATCGGCCAGCCCTTTGCCAGGTAGATGGGCAGGATCTCAGAGCGAACAATGTTCAGTCCAAGGCCCAGCTCGCAATAGTATTCATAGGTATCGGGGGCATACTCTCCCATCAAAAAGTCCGGATAGCCCATGGTGCGTCCGTTATACTTCGTCTTCAGGTACTTAATGATCCGGCCGTTGAAGGCATAGAAATAGCAGGTATCAAAGAAGCCGTACTTTTTCAGCAGCGCAACGGTGATATCCACATTCTCCTCGGTGAATTCCTTGATCTCCACGCCCAGCTTGATATTCGGATACTTCTGCTTGCACAAAATCAGAAGCTCCTCCAGAGTGGGGATCTGGATATCCTGCCCCTGAAAGGTATCGCCGAACTTTTCCTCATAGGTGGCCCGCAGCTGCTTTACCTGGCTTAAGGTAAGGTCACGGACATGGACATCCTCACCGCAGGTCCGGCGGCAGTTGCCGTCATGGATCAGAACCGGCACTTTATCGGCAGTCAGCCACACATCAAACTCGATGGCATCCACGCCCATTTCCAGGGCCGCCTGAAAAGAGATCATGGTATTTTCAGGATACTTGGCACAAAAGCCTCTGTGACCTTCCACAAGGATCTTTTTCATAGGTATTCCTCCCATATTTATTATCATATGTACAGCAAACTATAGCAACAAAAGCTACTCTTGTAAAGGGAGAAAATACGTAAAAAGCTGTCATTTTCCCCTACGGAGCGAACTGGGAGGATAGCCATAATAAGCCTTGAACTTTCTGGAAAAATTGCACAGGTCAGAAAACCCGGTCAAAGACGCCACACTCGTTACGCTGTGGCCCTGCAGCAGAAAGTCTCTTGCTTTTTCCAGTCTGAAACGGGTCAGATATTCCTGGGGTGAACACCCGTAGGTTTTGGAAAAAAGTGCCGTCAAATACCGTCTGTCAATATGAAGGGATTTGGCGATCTGGGCAATACTGACCTTTTGCATATAGGTATTGTCCAGACAGGTCTTGGCTTTGACTGCATAATCTGAAACAGACAGATTGCCCTCTTTACTGTCCCGGGACAGAATGCACAGCAGTTGGAAGGTAAGCCCAAAGATCTCCGCGTCCAGGCCGTCCTGATCACAGCGGTCCCGGATCCTCTGAAAAACGCCCAGTGCCTGGCTCTGACGAATCACGGGAGTGGACAAAAAATCAAATTCCCCCGAAGCGGTAAACCCGATCCATGCGTACCGCCAGGGATCACGGTCGCTTGCATAATAGGTGGTGATCTGACCGGGAGGGATCACAAAAATATCCCCTTGTGTAAGGGGGTAGGTAACCCCTTCCCGCTCAAAATAACCGTTTCCCGAGAAGACATAGTGGAGCAGGTAATATTCCCGCACTGCCGGACCATGGCAGTGTCCCGGCAAACATTCCTGGTAGCCGTAGTTGACCGGTGCGACCGTATGCCAGATCCCAGGGATAATAAAATGATCTCTCACGTTCATACGCCCCCTTCATTATATTCCATTTTACCAAATATCACCTCCATTTTGCAATAGTTTTTTCGTTGCTCCATGTTATAATCAAAATAAAAATATCACGGAGGGAAATACCATGCTGAAAATTACCTTTTTGGGCGCAGGCAGTACCATCTTTGCCCGCAATGTTCTTGGTGATGTCATGTGCACCCCGGCGCTGTGCCAATGCGAGATCGCGCTGTATGACATTGACGAAACACGGCTGAAGGAAAGCGAAAAGATCTTGCAGACCATCAACAAAAACGTCAATGAGAGCCGGGCGGTGATCAAGTCCTACCTGGGACCGGAGAACCGCAAGGAAGCCCTTCGGGGTGCCCGTTTTGTGGTCAACGCAGTTCATATCGGCGGTTATGAGCCCTGCACCGTCATTGATTTCGAGATCCCCAAAAAGTACGGCCTTCGTCAGACCATTGCAGATACCCTGGGCATTGGCGGCATCATGCGTGCCCTGCGCACCATCCCGGTCATGGAGGAATTTGCCCGGGATATGGAAGCGGTATGCCCGGATGCGTGGCTGCTCAATTATACCAACCCCATGGGTATGCTCACGGGCTACATGCAGCGCTATACCAATATCAAAACCGTAGGACTTTGCCACAGTGTGCAGGTCTGTGCCAAGTGGATTTTGGAAAGAGTGGATATGCTTGACAAGCTGGAAAACCATCAGGAGCTGATCGCAGGCATTAACCACATGGGTTGGCTGCTGGAGATCCGGGACAAGGACGGAAACGACCTGTATCCCGAGATCCGCAAAAGAGCCAGGGAAAAGAATCAGGCCGGAAAGCATGATGATATGGTCCGCTTTGACTATATCAACCGGTTCGGTTATTACTGCACGGAATCCAGCGAGCATAACGCCGAATACAATCCTTTCTACATCAAAGAAAAGTACCCTGAGCTGATCGAGCGGTACAACATTCCTCTGGACGAGTATCCCAGACGCTGTGTCAATCAGATCAAGGAATGGAAAGAGCTGAGCGAAAAACTGGTGTCGGACAGCAGCCTGACCCATACCCGGTCTCATGAATACGCATCCTACATCATGGAAGCCATGTGTACGGATACCCCCATCCGTATTGGCGGTAACGTTCTCAATACCGGGCATCTGATCTCCGATTTCCCCGAACAGGCATGTGTGGAGGTTCCCTGCCTTGTGGACGGGGCAGGCATCCATCCTACCTATGTAGGCGCACTGCCTCCGGTCCTGGCCGCCATGAATATGACCAATATCAACGTGCAGCTGCTGACCATCGAAGCGGCAAGAACCAAACGCGTTGAGGATATTCTTCACGCAGCCATGCTCGACCCCCACACCGCCGCAGAGCTTTCTATCGATGATATCGAGAAAATGGTCCTGGAGCTGATCGAAGCACATGGCGAATACATGTCCATGTATCACTAACCATCCATTTAAGTGGTTTAATCCAATATTCTTATCAAAAATACCCAGCTTGGATCCTTTTCCAGGCTGGGCATTTTCTGTTTGGAACAGTATTGAAATACAGGTTGCGGTCCTTATAATGCTGCCCGCAGTTCGGCAGCAGTTTGGTAGCGTTCATCCGGATTTACTGAGGTGCATTTGCGGACGATTCGGCCGGCCTTTCCGGAGGCCATGGTCACACTTGGGTGCTGGCCGGTTAACATAACATTGTACAGGACACCGGCGGCATAAATGTCGGTTCGGGCATCAGTCTGAGAAAGACCCAGCTGTTCCGGTGACACAAAACCTACAGTACCCATAATCACGGTGTCACGGTTGCATTCCTTCACGCACCGGGAGGCATTAAAATCAATCAGCACCACTCTGCCCTTATCTGAGATGATCACGTTTTCCGGCTTGATATCCCGATGTACCAGGCCACGGCTATGGAGCACTTCCATTGCGTGACATAGCGCAATCATAATGCGTTGCGCACCTTGTTTGTGGTAACGGTTGGATTCCATGATCTGGGCAACGGTCATGCCGGGAATATATTCTTCCAAAACAATTTGCCCATCGTCTACCAAGATCGTGTCAAAGATTTCCGGCAAGTTTTCGCATCGGATCTTTGCCAAACGTTCGTAGCCATCCAATTGACGAGGGTAACTGCGCAAAACCAGGTCTCTGCCCAGTTCCCGGTGACGCAGCTGTAACACCTTACAGCCGTTCTTGGTGCTGAGTACTTCCACCAGCGCAAGGGTGTTTCTCAAGCTGCTGATATACGCTTCTCTCGTCATATTCCCCTCCAGATGAATTGGTTAGATCAGCGCATCCTGCCAGCGAAAACCGTAGTCTGCCGCTAAATCAGACCACAGGCTTCCTTCTTTGTTTTCCAGATAGTCCGGGCAATGGATGATGAAGTGTTCTGTGCAACCGGAAAATGCCATCAAGTCAATAAAAACATCCTCATGCAGGTGCAAATCCGTCAAAGGATATCCGCCAAAGGCATCCCCCCACACAAAGCACACATTGTACCCCAGGTCAATGACCCGTGCATCTGTGCCGGAAAAAGCGCCGTCTGCGATAACGGTCACCAGTGTGTTGGTGTTGTCGTTTACAAAGGATGGAACCCGGTATACGCCATCCGGCGGTGTTCCTTCCACCCGGATCAGCACATAACAGTTATGCAAATTCACCGCCGTGGGGTGATCCTCCCCGGTAGCCGGGCGAAATGTATAGCGTACACCGTCCACTGTCTGGGTAACCGTGGTAATGGGCTCCCGGGATACTTCCGTGGTTTGTGCAGCCGCCGAGGAAGCTTCCGCTGTGCCGGACTGAGATGCGTTCTCCGATATGGCAGAATCTGAACAGACAATCACAAGCACCAGTGCCACCAAAAGCAGGGAGCAAAGCACCACCAGCGGCCACCGGCGGGTTTTGTACACCGGTGGCTGGATTTGTTCTTTTTCCTCCAAAGAGGTCATACAGCGCAGGCAAAAATGGGCATTTTCGTCCAGCTCTGCCTTGCAATTAGGGCATAGTTTCATGTCGTATTCTGTCCTAACGTTTCCATACCGTAGTCATATAAAAGCTCGTTGATCTGCACCACAGACATTTTTTTGCAAATACCGTAAAGAACAATACTGTCAAAGGGGCGCTTCACATACAAAGTACTATAGCCGGCAGTTTTTAAAAGCTGCTGAACCTGCTCTAGATTCAGTCCCATACCGATGGCCAAAGCCAATACTTTTCCCCGTTCCGGAATCCGGCTGCCGGCAAAAATATGGTAACCGTAGACTTCACTCATTTCCGCATTCTTGATGGCGGCAGCTTTGCTGATGCCGGTTTGTTTCAAAAGCTGCATCAAAAGCTGTGACAAGGATTTATCTACCATATATTCCTTGTTGTCCTGATAAAAGCTTTGAAAATCCGAAGAAAGCTGCAGCTGCTTTACAATTTCTGATGTGTCCTTCTGCATAAAACGCATCCCCTTGCTTTTTTATATTTATAGCACGATATTCCTTAAAATGCAACAAAGGAGATGGAAACCCACCTCCTTTTGCAAAATCGCAGTACTATAACATATTCTCTCAAAAAAATCAAGATACTGACAGCAAATGAAAGAAAAATTTTTTTGTAGTATCTTAAATTAAAGATTGTCCAAAAAATCCAGTAATAGCTTCTTTTGCTTGGGGGACAGCTTGGAAAGCGCAACGGAGATCTCGTCTTCGCTTGTTGCTTCGTCAAAGAACTCCTTCAGTGAGATATTCATCGCATCGCATAGCAGTTGCAAATGACCGATGGTAATATCAGATTCTCCTAACTCGACCCGGCGCAGATGTGACTGCGAAACGCCGGCACGTTCTGCCAGACCGTTCTGCGTATAGCCGCATTGTTTTCTTAAACTGATCAGGCGTTTACTGATATCCATAGTATCACCTCTAAAATAGTCTTATAAGGATTATTTTAGCAGAAAACCAATAACAATATTAGTTAGATAAGGTTGACAAAATAGTCCTATAAGAATATAATGTAATTATCTATCTTCTAAGTAGAAATAAAACTGTGATTTTACAGATTAAAGAAAGGTTGATGATTTGTGGAGTTGACGCAGAATGAACTTATAGGAAAACTGGAAAAGATTTCAGGGTTGTATAAGGCGACTGTGGCGATCCGGACTGAAATGGACGAATTCGTGCCGGATGATCACTACAAAAGGGAAGTAATTGTGCCTGCGTTTCCCGGAGATTTTCAGACAGAAGAGGAGCGGGCGGTTTGGACAGACCGTCTTGACCACACTGGTGCGGAAGCCCCAGAGGTTGCGGAGCAGGCCCATCGGCGGTTCTATGGCCCTAAAAAACCAGAAAAACCAAAAATCAAAGATTTTGAAAAGCCGGAAGATCGTGAACTACGCAATAAGCAAACGAAGTTTAACGGTTTATCCAAGCTTTTTGCGGGTATTGCTATTTTCTTTTTCCTCGGCACATTGTTAAACCTCAATGATGAGTATTCCGTCTTGCCTACATTGATTATCATCACGGTGCTTGCGGCCGCGGCATTTTTGTTCTTCGGATATATGGTTAAGCAGCTAAAAGCCGAGGAAGCAAAGAAAGAAGCCGAGGCACTTGCTGCCTATAACCGTCAAAAGGAAGAAATTATGGCAGAATATGCCAAAAAGATGAAGGTTTATGAAGGCGAATGCACAGAGTATGAGGTCACACTGAAAAGTTTCCTGGAGGACTATCTGGCTTGGCGGGAAATTTTTATCCAAAGCGTGAAAGAAGAAGCGCAGATTGCTGAGAAGCTGGAAGCTGACAGAAAAGCTGCGGTAGAGAAAATCTATGAGGAGCGGTATCTTCCTGCGGAGGCAGCGCTGAATGAATGCAATGATCTGGTTTCAGAAGAGTATCTGCCGAATCTGAAGGTGATCATCGATCTGCTGAAAAGCAAGAGAGCGGATGACCTGAAAGAAGCCATTAACCTATACGAAGAATTGGTATACCGTGAAAGACAGCTGCAGCTGCAGCGGGAACAGGAAGAGCAGAGAAGACGGGAGGAAGAACAGCGCCGTCAGGATGAGGAGCGCCGCCACAAAGAGGAAATGCAGTTCCGCGAGAGTCAAGAACGACAGCGGAGATATGAGGAAGAACAGCGGCGCCGGGACGAGGAACGTCACCATCAGGAAGATATGAAACAGCGCGAGCAGCAGGCCCGGGACGAAAAGTTGCGTGCGGACAAAGAGCGTCAAAGTCAGAAAAGATGTGTTTGGTGTGCACATAGATCAACGTGCAGACAACAGTATTATGATGGTGCGTACAATTGCACCGGCTTTACACCCAGAAGATAAAAATAGAGTATTTAGCGCAAAAGCAGAGATAAAAAAATAAAAAAGACACATAGTCTTGAAAATAAGGAGGAAAAGAACATGTCACAGAAGGAATATCAGTATCTTAAAACCGCCAGAAGTTTTCTCGTACTTGGAGAAATGGATAAAGCATGTGTCCATTACGCCAAGGTTTCGCAAGACCATCCTGGAGAGGTGGCAGAGGCCGAATTCTTTGAAGCTTATATGGGATACCAAAGCTTGCTGGCAGAAAACGATACAGCATCTGCCGTCAATGCGTTTAGGGCTATGGCAGCATGTGTGGAAAATGCCGTTAAATGTGTGAAGGCATCTGACGAAGAGGAGATTGGGAAGATTCTTATTGTAACTGCAATGGTACAAGCTTATGTACCTGTTACCCGTTATTTGTATACCAGACGCATTTCTACCTCCAGTAGCACCATCGAGACCGGCGTGCTGGGTTTGTATGCTTTAGGTGATGCGATTAAGAATGCATTTGGTGCAAATCCTGAGACAATGAAGCAGGCAGCGGAGGCATGGAAGGAAGGCGTGTCCATCCAGCAACAATTCCACGCCTACAAGTATCAGGGTGCTCGGGCGGAGGATTATGCAGCGAAAATCCAGAAGGTAGAGCCGAACTATACAATGCCCAGCAAGGCGGGATGTATTTCTGTGGCGAAGTAATTAGAGACCCTCATTCATTGTGGTGATGCTATGAGTTCACCGGAATGGCAAGCCTATCTCTGTGCTTACTATGAACAAAAGAGGTTGGAAAGGTATCAACAGGAGCGTGTGCTTCCAAAACCCAAAACGACGAAGCTAACGGTTGTCCTATATGTGGCAGGTCTGTTGGTGATACTTTTTGGAGGCGTTGCGATGCTGCTTGCAGTTTCTGCTTTGGTAATGTGGCTGAATGCCCTTATTTCAATACTATATGTTATCTGTGTGGCAGAAACATACGGTCGGCTGTTAGGAGTAAAAATTGTGGAATGCTATCAGCATTATGCACCAGAAGCAACAAGAAGAAGGTGCAAGTGTGTACCGTCGTGTTCCGAATATTCTATTTTGTGCCTCCAAAAGTATGAACTGATTTATGCCTTACTGAAAATCCGGAAACGGTTGTTTGTTACCTGTAAAGGCTTTGATTACATTGTTGACGAACCCTAAAAACAGCGGCAGAATATTCTGCCGCTGTTTTCTATATAGGGGATTGACGCCAACGCTGACACTAACGTGCTTCAAATTGCCTATATGTCATAGTGTTAAATGTTTCTTAAAAGCGAGAAAACTGGAGAAAAGCATTGAGAAACCCAAAGAAAAAGCACAAATACGCGCGGAGCGCGTTTACTCATAACCCGGAGGTCGTAGATTCGAGTCCTGCCTCCGCAACCATGAAAAGGGGCTGTCTCACTAAGAAAAGTGAGGCAGCCCTAAAAACATAAGGATGTCAGCTCGGTTGGGAGATGGCTCATCGGATGTTCCCGATGGCCCAGTTTTTCATGATGGCTTCATAACGGGTCACCAGGGAAAGGACCGCTTCCTTTTGGGCCTGGCTGAAGGTATCAAACTGGGCATTGATCCGTTCCAGCATGGTTCTGAGGCTGTAGGAGCAGGTTGCACTGGTAACGGTAGTTCCGTCCTTCAGCTTCAGGAAAGCCTCTGCGTTTACGGGTGTCTGACCATGGTTCTCTACGTCAAATCCCTTCAGAAGCAGGGAGTATTCCCGGCTGCTGTCCAGGGTGCTGCCCGTCAAAGACTCAGTGACCACCTTATCCATGCCGGAAAGCCGGAGGGTAAAGCCGAAGCTGTCGATCTGTGCCAGAACATCCGGATCTGCGCAGAACCGGGCCTTATAGCCAAAGCCGGTGTCGCCGGGGCGCAGGCTCAGCTTGGTAATGCCCACATAGAACCGGTGGAAGGTATAGCCGTTTTCATCGGCAATTGCCATATACCGCAGGGTGTTTCCGGTCACATCGGTCTTAAACTGGGGCGCTGCCACACAGCTGACCGTACCCGTGATCCGGCCCATAGTATCCGTGGTGAACCCATTGGTGGCAGAATCCATGCCAAAGAGGATTCCCGCGCCGGATACATTGCCGGTAAGGTCACAGCCATTCAGATCCAGGTACACTGCCTTGCTGACGGTCAGATCACCGGTCACATCGCTCAAAAGCTTCCAGTATCCCTTTTCACTGTCCAGATACAGCGTACCGGTTCCCTCCAGGGATGCGCCAAAATCCTGAGTATCGAAGGTAACAGTCACATTTTTGCTGACAAGCTTTTCGATGACCGTGTTTCCGCCAATGGTAACCAACGGATCGTAGGTATTGTTTGCATCGGTCAGATACAGCGCATGGATGGTGGCATTTTCCACCGTCAAAGTAGCGGCATTTTTGGCATTGTTGCTTGCGCCCGCTGTTTCTGCCACCATGTTGATCGCCACATCAGAAAGCGTGCCGCCGGTGACGGTCACCGCCGCGCCCTTATCGGCGTAGACGCCGCCGCCCTGGCCGGTATAGCTGCCGCTGAGGATCTGACCGCCGGTAACATGCAGCTTGCCGGAGTCCCAAATGCGGATATTGTGGGAGGTGTTGCCCTGAAGCGTACCGCCGGAAACGGTGGTAGTCGTACCGCTGGTAATGAGCAGGTTGGCTCCCTTGGCAGGTGCCTGGATCCGGCCATCAGTGACGGTCATCGTGCCGCGGTTGCAGAGATTACCGCCGTTTGCGGCACTGCCGGCTTCCACAGTACCGCCATGGATCTCCAAACTGCCGTAGTTTGTGATATTGCCGCCATATTCCGCTGCGTTGCCGCCGGTGATCACGCCGCCGTAGATCTGCGCCGTGCCCTTGCCTGCCACATACATAACGCCGCCGCTGGTGGCTGTACTGCTTGCGGTAAACACGCCGCCATACAGCTTGACCGTGCCGTTTGCACCGATATAGAAGGTACCGCCGTTGGTGGTGTCACCACCGCTGACCGTTCCCGGCATTTCCGTGCAGTCACAAATGCCCAGGGTGCCGAATACGGAATACACATTGTTATCCGGGCAGGATACATGATAGCCGTTCAGGCACAGCCGGATATTTTGGCCTTCCGCCACAGTCTGCTCCCCGGTCAGGGCAATATCGCCGACCAAATAATAATCGCCGCTGGCTGTGGGAAGGGTCGTCCGCTCCGACTGCGTATCACCCCAGGCGGTCCAGGTAATGGGGGTATGGTCCTGGCTGCCGCCGCATTCGCAGTGGCTATGATGATCCTGCACGGTGACAAAGCAGGAGGCGGTACTTCCGTCGGTTCCGGTAACGGTAACCACAGCCGTTCCGGCAGAAAGGGCGGTAAGATCACCGTTACCGTCCACGGACAACACGGTACTGTCAGAGGAGGTCCAGCTGCTGACCGTGCCGGTGGCAGTGAGGTTTACAGCTTTTCCGGCAGTGGCCTTCAGAACCGAGGCAGAGAGGCTCACGCCGGTGGTATTGACCTTTTGACCGTAGGCCTGCAGCTCGTAAATGGTAATGCGCTTATTCTCGTTGTTCACAAAGGTCAGCCGCACCTGATTGCCGGTGACGGACTGGTCAAACACGAAGGCTGTGGTTGCCGGGTAGGTTCCGGGCTTGTCCGGGGTGGAGGTCAGGCTCGCGCCGGATACCGCCGTGATCCACTGGGTACCGTCGTACACTTCGATCTTCACATCCTTACCCCGGGTAAGGGTGTTTTTGTTTAAGTACTCCTGGACAAATACCGCCTCGATATGGTACATCCCGTCCAAGCTCACCGTTGCGGTCACGGAAGGGCCGGTGTCGTTGGCGGCAAACCGGGTGGAGTAGTTCTCATCCACCATGAGCGCCGGACCATATTTAGAGGTATTGTTGTTATAGGCGGGGACATCTGTGGTCACCGTTTGCTTTTTGAAAATGTTGGTTCCCTGCAGGGCGTTATTCAGATCCCGCACCGCAAGATCCACCGCCGTTTGGGTGGCATCGGCATTTTGCAGCACTGCCTCTGCCGGGGCCTTTGCGGTCAGATATGCCAGCTTTACCCCAAAGGCTGCGCTGTCATAGGTCTGCAGAAGCTTGACAAGCTCCGTCTTGTCCACACTGCCCATGGGGACCGCAGAGCAGGTGATCTCCGTAATGGAGGCAGATTTGGCGGCCTTGGTATTTTCAAAGGTCATCCGGATCTGCTTTGCCACGATGCCGCCCATATCCACCTGGGTCGCCCCACCGGGATTCAAAGAGAACCCGGCTTTTACCGTTACCCACTGTCCCTGGGGAGTCAGCACTTCCAGCTTCGTGTTGTCGGAACGGGTGGTCTTCTCGTTGGGCAGCCACTCCCAGAAGGTAAAGGTATCCAGCTTGTAAGTACCCTGCAGGTCTGCAGTAACGCTGTAGGCTTCCTGCTTGTCGGTAACCGCCCAACGCTTAGTGGAGGAGGTGTTGGTCTCGATGACCCCATCCACACCCAAAGACAAGGGGTATTTATTGCTGATAATGGAAACATTGTCTGAAAGGGTCAGGGGCTTTCCCAAAAGGATATTCTCCCCCGCAAACAGCTGCGCCGCAACTGCCACACTCTCCCGACCCTCAGATACGGCGCTGACCGTATAGGTCTTGGTGCTCTCCGCGTTTTCTACGATTGCCACACGGTAGGGTGTCTCCAGGATCAGGCTTCCGTTTTGGTATACCTTATAGCTGCTGCCGGATCCGCCGGTGATCTCCAGCTGAAGATCTGCTCCATAAAATTGCCCGGACACCGCTTCCGGTGCGGTAACCGGCAGACTGTAGGCCAGGCTGCCCACACTCTCCCGTCCGCTCGCGCCCACTGCGGTAATACGCATGGTGACCCGGTCCGCGCCGGTAATGTCATCGGCGGTATAGGTGTAGGAAGTGCTGGTGATACCGGTGGCCACCTGCTCGTAGGTAGGCGCATCGTTTACGGCTCTGTAGATATTATAGGACACAGCATCGGCGCTGGCAGTCCAGCTCATATCCATGGTGCTGCCGGCAGCGGCAATGGTCAGGCCACTGGGAGCCGCCACCTTCACCGTAGGAGAAATGCCGGTAATGGTATAGGTTTCTCCTTCGGAGGTCGCAAAGCGGATCCGATCCGTCCCCTCCGCGGTCACGGAAACAGGATTGCCCTGGGAGTCTACCACCGTGGCGGTAGCGATGTTCTGATACTTTACACTGCAGGCTTCCCCTGCCTTGGAATGGATCACAAACTTGGTCGCCTGGCCGTTTTCCCAGGCCGCATCCACTTCAAACGCGCCCCGGGTGGTCAGACCCGTAAAGCTGCCGGTTGCCCAGGCAGAGGGCAGAGCGGGCAAAAATTCCACATAGCCCGCGTGGCCCTGCACCAGCATTTCCGCCACACCGGCGGTGTAGCCGAAGTTGCTGTCGATCTGGAAGGGAGGATGGGTGGTCCACAGATTGGCGTTGGTACGGGTGGTCATCAGCCTTTGGATCAGCTGATAGGCGCGCTCTCCGTCCAAAAGCCGTGCCCATGCCAGCAGACGGTGGCAGATGGACCAGCCGGTGGTACCGTCGCCCCGAAGATCCAAAGTGGTTCTTGCCGCATCCAGCCAGGCCTCCGTGGTGCCGTTGATGGCGGTGCCGGGATACAGGCCCACAAGCTGGGAGATATGCCGGTGCTTGGGATCACCGATATCGCTGTAGTAATTCTCCTCCCGATACTCCTTCACCTGACCGGAGTAACCGATGTTCACCGGGTCCAGATGATCGATCTGCTCTGCCAGAGTTGCAAGGAGGGGGTGATCGGCCTCGGTGTAGCCCAGGAGCTCCGCAGATTTCAGGGTGACCAGGTGGTTTTCGTACACCATCTGCTGGTCAAAGGCCGTGCCTACGGTGCGGTAGCTGTTGGCGTTTTCCGGGGAAGCGGAGCTGGCGACCAGCCACTTGCCGTCCTCGTATTCCTTCAGAGTCTTACTCAGGAAATTGGCCATACCCTCCACTGCCGGGTAGGTATGCTGTGCCAAAATGGTCTCATCCCGGGTAAAATCATAATAGTCCCAGAATAGCAGGGAGGTAAACGCGCCGGTACCGGGGCCGGAGTGCCCGGTAGTTCCGGGTGCGCCTGCCCGGTAGGGGTTGACATTGGTGCCCACCGCCCAGCCGTTCTGCCCCGTTCCTGCCGGGTCCATGGTTTCCGAACCGATGTTTTTCAGATAGGTATCCGCGTTCTTTTGGGTGGTGGAGCGGAAGGTCTCATTGAAGTCCACATAGCTTTGGAACAGCTCGGCAAGGTTGGTATTAAAGGCAGGCCAATAATTCATCTGCACATTGATATTATGCCAGTAGCCGCCGGACCAGGCCGCCGTATCTCCGAAGTTCCAAACGCCCTGCAGGTTGGAGGGCAAACACCCCTCCCGGGAGGAGGCGATCAGCAAATACCGGCCATACTGGAACAGCAGTTCTTCCAAATAGGGGTCGCAGCTGCCGTTTTTATAATTGGCAAGCAGCTGGTCGGTGGTCAGGGTCTCGGAGCATACGCCGCCCAGATCCAGGGCCGCCCTGTCAAAGAAGGATTTATGGTCTGCAAGATGGGCCTGCAAAAGCTGATCATAGGTCTTCTCTGCGGCAGCATTGATATAGCCCAGTACCTTTTCATGGGGGTACTCGCCGGCATCCATCTTCACGCCCGTATTGCCGGAAACAAAGCTCTCCGGCACCATGTGGTAATTGGTCCCCACTGCCAGCAGGATCAGGGCACTGTCCGCGCCGGTGACGGTGATCGTTCCGTTTTCGCCCTTTTCGTCATTGGCAGCCACCATGGTACCGCCCTGGGGGATGACCTTGTACATGCCCTCGTAGTTGATATCATACCAGTCCATCATGCCGCTGACGATCACCGTATCGCCGTTTGCCACGGTTTTTCCGGTCTTACCCATGCCGTCACCGGGCGTGTTGAGATAGTCATGGACATAGGGCGCAATGGGGCGTAAGGTAAAGGACAGCGCACCGCTTTGGGAGGCGGTCAGCCGCATAACGGAGACCTTGTCCGGATATGTAGAAAAATACTCACGGGTATAGTGGACACCCTCTGCATCATAGCTAACAGAAGCAACAGCATCCCCCAAATTCAGATCTCTTTGATAATTGCTGACATTGCTGTGACCAAAGTCAATATAGGTCTTCGCCAGCAGACCCAAGCCGCCGGTAGCGGACTTGCAGCGCTCCTCACCGCCGGGAGTGGTGGCATTACCATCCACATAGGGATTAAAGAGGCTGTTTTCCGTAACGGAGATCAGCTCCGTTTCCACGCCACCGAAGACATTCAGTCCCATATAGCCGTTTCCGATGGGCAAGGACCATTCCTCAAAGCCCAGCATGGTCTGGGGTGCTTCCTCATCGAACCAAATTCGGTACTGTTTTTCCTTCACAGCAATTTCCTCCTCTCCACTTACTAAAATAGCCGTCATAGGCAGCAGTAACGCCACCAGCATCAGAAGGCTCAGGAGTCTGTTTGCCCGTTTCATTCGCGCCACACCTTTCAAATATGGATTTTTTATCCACCGACTGTTGATTTTTCTAAAAATCATGATATTCTTTATGATAGAACGTCAAGTTTTCAGCTTAATTATAGCATTTCTCCAACAAGTGAAAAATGTATGTGATATTACAAAATATGGAGATCTCATTATGTTGTTGTTCTATCAGAACGAAAGTCTTTTGCAGCTTTCCATTATGCGCAGTGATTACGTGCAGCTGACCAGCCGCTGGCGGGATCCGGATGCCTATCTTAGCATGACCCGATTATACTTTGTAGAGTCCGGAAGCGGCTATTTGCAGACCCCTGACGGGATCATCCCCCTGGAGCCCGGGTATGTGTACCTGATCCCCTCCTACCTTCACTTTGGCTATGGCTGCAGCGGACTGAAAAAGCTGTATTTTCATATCCGCATCTCCTCCGTGGAGCAAAAGGACCTGCTGTCGGGGATCGGCAGGATACTGAAGCTGCCCTATGAGCCGGAGCTCCTCCAGGCTCTGCTGGGATGCCGGGAAGGCACGGAGCTTTATGGGCTTTTGCGGCTGCAGATGCTTTTACAGCAAGTGATCTGCCGTTTTGCAGAAGCTTACACCCTCCCCCAGCTTCCCATCAAAACCTATTCAGAAACCGTCACCCAAGCCATCTCTTATATCCAGGCCGCGCCATCGCTGAAGCACACAGGCAAAAGCATCGCAAGCCATCTGTTTATTTCGGAAAGCAAGCTGCGCAACGCCTTCAAAAAAGAGCTGGATACCACCATTGGGGACTATATTGACCGGTGCGTATTCCGCCAAGCCAAGCAGTTGCTCCAATCCCGGCTGAGCATCGAACAGATCAGCAGTCAGCTGGGCTTTTGTGACCAGTTTTATTTCTCCCGCCGATTCAAACAGCGTTATGGGATCACCCCATCCCAGTACCGCAAGCGGCTGTTAGCCGAACGCACATAAAAAGAAGCGGATCTACGGATGCCCCTCAGGAACACTTTCCTAACAGTGAACAGCCCTCCTGCAAAGCGACTGCAGGAGGGCCTTTATCTGGATTTATTCTGCCTTGCCCTTATCGGCAACGGCAATGAGGATGCTGGCGGCGATCACCAGTACGGAGCCGATGATGCTTCTGGGATTGAGATTTCCCGTTTCCCCTAAAAACAGATATCCCGTGATCATACTGGTCAGAGGCTCTGCGGTGGAGAGGATGGAGGCACGCTCACCGCCTGCGATGGCGGTTCCCTGCTGGAACAGCACCATGGCTCCCACGTTGACCACCAAAGCCAGCAGAATACAAAGGAGCCATCCGGTGGCATTGGTGGGAAGGGTGAGGGTATCGGTCACCAAGCAGATCGCCAGCATAGCCGCAGCACAAATAACAGAAACATAGAAGCTCAGCTTAAAGCTGGAAACATCCTTATTCTTAAATACGGACAGCAAAACCACATACACCGCATAGGTCAGGCCGGAAAGCAGCGCCAGGCCGCAGCCGGTCAGGTTCAAAGGATCCGCAGGGTTATAGAACAGGGCAATGCCACCGATGCAGATGACCAGTGCCAAAACGGTTTTGCCATTGATGGTTTTTCGCAGGAACAGCCAGCTGAGCAGCACCACCAGAGCGGGGTAAATGAAATGAAACACCGTGGTGGGACCGGTACCGATGCTATTGTAGGCAGAGAACAGAAGCAGCGGTGTGATACAACAACCAAGCAACGCAATGGCAGAGGTCATGGGCAGTGTCTTCCAGCAGATCCGGAACGCGGATGCCTTAAAACCGTGCTGTTTCCAGGCCAGCACCGCCAAAAAAGGGATCGCCAGGAAGTTTCGCATAAATACCGCTGTTTCCCGGGTGATATCCTGCTGATAAATATGGGTAGTGATCAGGCCCATACAGCCATACAAAATCGCGCTGGTGATCACCATCGCATAGCCCCAGTACAGTTTCTTATTCACGGATAATCCCCCTTACAGAATTTCTGCCCGCTGAAACAGTGTCTCACACTGTTTCATACGGCGCATGGTTTTCTCGGTATCGGTCATGGCAACGGCATTGCACAAAAGGTCCGCCAGGCACACCGGCGCCAGTGCCGAGTTTTTGATGCCCCCCGCATCCACCTGGCATACAAGCAGGACTGTGGCAAAGGCGCTGACCCGGTCGCAAGGTTCTGAGGTGATCAGGATCACCTGCACGCCCCGGTCCTTCAAAAGCTCCAGGATCCGCAGGGCCTGCCGGGTATACCGGTGAAACAGATATACCACACAGACATCTGCCGCCGTCAGACTCAGCACCGCTTCGGCATCTGCGGAATAGCCGTTGCACAGCATAAATACATTTTCCCGCACGGTCAAAAACCGGGTATAGGCATAATGGGCCAAAGCAAAGGACTCCCGCATCCCAAAAGTAAACACCCTTTGGGCCTTCGCGATCCGCTCCACCGCCTCCCGGATCTGGGCTCCGGGAAGATCCCGGAAGGTCTGCCGGATGCAGTCAAGCCCCTGATTGACCGTGTTGGCGATCAGGGTCTCATCCTCGTGGCTTCCTGCGGTCCGCTGCAGCTTTTCCATCAGGTCCGGTTGGGAGCGCAGTTCCTTTCGGACCGCCTGCTGAAAGTCGGAAAAACCGGAAAAGCCCAGTCTCCGGCAAAAGCGCAGTACGGTGGTCGTACTGACATCCACCCGCTGGGCAAACAGCTCCAAAGTATAAAAGGCCACCTCCTGCTGCTGCTCCAGCACATGGGCCGCCACCCGGGCTTCAGAACGGGTCAGTGTATCCAATTGATTGGTGATCTGCGCGGCAATGGACATAGCTGTTGCCCCTCCTTTTTTCTTTGTACAAGCATACGGCAAAACAGAAAAATTGTCAATGGTCAGAATGTATTATTTACTACATTTTTCAATTGCACTTACTGCACTGTTGCCCCCGAAAATAAACTTGACATCCATATATGTGTGGACTATAATCCAAGTATCCAAAAAAGGAAACACTACATTTTCGAAAGGATGTATTCGCAATGGGTAAGCATACACAGTTCCTCTATTTGAATGAGGAAGATATGATCAAAGCAGGCGTTTTGGATTCTGCACGCTGTATCGATGTGGAGGAAGAGCTTTTCGGCCTTCTGAGCAAGGGCGACTATGTGATGGGCGGCGACAAGCACAATGCCCACGGCATTGCCCTGAAGTTCCCCAAGGAAAGCCCCTTCCCCAATATGCCCCTGGATGCCCCCGACCGTCGGTTTATGGCGATGCCCGCATACGTGGGCGGTCGCTTCAACGTTGCCGGTCAGAAGTGGTACGGCTCCAATATCATCAATCCCCAGAGAGGTCTGCCCCGTTCCATCCTTATGATCATGCTCAACGATGCCGACACCTGCGAGCCCATCGCCCTCATGTCCGGCAACCTGGTCAGCTCTGTGCGTACCGGCTGTGTTCCCGGTGTTGCTACCCGGTATCTGGCCCGGAAGGGTGCAAAGGTCTGTACCTGCATCGGCGCCGGACCCGTGAGCAAGGCCTGTTTCGAGGCCATCGCACTGGAAGCCAAGGAGCTGGAGGAGGTCATCATCTGCGATCTGTTCCAGGAGAAGGCCGATGCCTTTGCCGCCGAAGTAACGCAGAAGCTGCATCTGAAGGCCCGCGGTACCACCTGCCTGGAGGAGGCTGTGAAGGCCGCCGATATTATCAGCGTTGCCGCCTCCTCCGTCAAGCCCATCAACATCCCCAATGAGTGGCTCAAGGCCGGCAGCCTGATCATGTTCACCGGCCGCTGTAACATCGATGAGCCCTACTATCTGTCCTCCAAGGTCATTTGGGACCATGCCGGTATGCACGAGGTTTATTACGACGAGCATCTGCTTCTGCCCGAGAATGAGCGGTTCATCAACGGCATCGGCGTGCAGATCTACCGGATGATGTACGAGGGCAAGCTGCCCCCCATCACCGAGGCCACCAGCCTGGGCGACGTGATCAACGGAACCCGTCCCGGACGTGAGTCCGATGAGGAGCGGATCTGCTTCGTCACCGGCGGTCTGCCCGTGTGGGACGTGGGCTGGTCCTACGAGATCTATCAGAACGCAGTGAAGATGGGCCTGGGTCAGACCCTGAAGCTGTGGGACGAGCCGTATCTCAACTAAGGAGGAATGATCATGCAGTATCAGGCAGGCTATTGCCGCAGGACGAGCCATCCCAATGCTCCGATCCCGCTGACGGGCTTCAGCAATGAGGCGGTGCGGCTGCATACCGCCATTACGGAGGATATCTGCATTTCCTGCGTAGCCATTTCCGACTGCATTACCACCATTATGGTCATCAGCCTGGATATTTGCACCCTCCGGGATCAGTTCTCCACCTTGTTCCGGGAGCTGGTCAGCAAGGCTACCGGCCTTCCGGAGGAGCGGATCTTCATTGCCGCTACCCATACCCACTCCGGCCCGGGGCTTTACTGCGATCAGTTTGAAAGTGTCCGGGAGTATATGGCAAAGTTCTGTAAGGATCTGGAGGATGCCGCCCGGGAAGCGATGGCAGACTTAAAGCCTGCCAAGCTGTTTGCAGGCTCCATCGAAACGGAAAAGCTGAACTTTGTAAAGCACTATAAGATGCGGGACCGGGTAACCGGCGAGGTCTCCTGCATCGGTGACCAATACGGCACGGAAGTCGGCAAGATCTATGTGGACCATATGACCAAGGCCGACCCCACCCTCCACGTGCTCCGGTTTGCCAGAGAAGGCGGTAAGGATGTGGTGCTGGCCAATTTCCGGGCCCATCCCCATTTCACCGGCGGCTACGATAAGCATGACCTGTCCTCGGACTATATCGGAGCGTTCCGCATGGCACTGGAAGCCATGTATGACTGCCACGCCATCTACTTCCAGGGCGCCAGCGGCAATATCAATTCCTCTTCCCGGATGTCCGGCGACCGGCTGTATACCACCTGCCGCAGCTACGGTGCCGCCCTGGCAGCCGCCGCCCTGGAGTGCCTGGGCCGTTACATGAAGGAAGTCACCTTCGCCCCCATCAAAACCAAGCAGCTGAAAGTTTACGCAGAGATCAACCACACCATGGATCATTTGGCGGCAGAGGGTAAACGGATCTGGGATCTTTGGCTGGAAACCTATGACCGGGAGCTGTGTAACAAGGAGGCAAAGCCCCTTGGCATCACCAGCGTTTATCATGCCTGGGCGATCTATGCCAATTCCCGGCGCACCAAAGAGGCAGACGGCGGTCTGATCCTCAACGCGGTGATGTTGGGCCAGGAGCTGGCCTTTGTGACCTATCCCGGTGAGCTGTTTGACAGTCTGTCTGTGCGGATGGAGGACAATTCTCCCTTCCAAACCACCCTACTTTTCGGCTACTGCTATCACCATATGTTCTATTTGCCCTCCATGGCAGCCTATAAATACGGCAGCTATGAGGTATGCACCACCCGTTTCCAGCCCGGTACCGGCGAAATGGTGGCAGATACCTTTGTGGAAATGCTCAAAGAACTAAAGGAGGATATTACATGAAAAAAAGCTTTGTTCTGTTGCTGACTGCCACATTACTGCTTTCCTGCTTTGTCGGATGCGGCAAGGAGGAGGCTCCTGCCACCCAGGCCCCGACAACGGCAGCAACCACCGAGGTCACTACTGTCGCTGCCACCGAAGCCCCCACCCAGCCTACCACCGAGCCCATTGACCCCACCGAGGGTGTGGATCCGGAAAACATCTATTATGTAGGACCCGAACGGGAGCATAAGAGCCTGACCCAGCTGTTTTTGGACCTGAAGGACAATTATCTTCCCAAAACCATTTTTGTGGACGAGGGCACCTATGATATCTTCCGGGAATACAAGGATGCCGGGATCCCCTCTCCTCCCGATGATGTGGAGTCTCCCGACTACTTCGATTACAATGCTTTTTTGCCCATCAATACCCGTCTCATCGGCGTGGGCAATGTGCGACTGGAATTCAATCCCGGTCCCTTTGAGATCACCTACGGAGAAAGCCGTACCTGGTCCCCCCTGAATGTGTTGGGCGAGTGCTACATTGAAAACCTGGAGATCTTCTGCAAAAACGGACGTTACTGCATCCACGACGACTCCCATAATGACTTCCAGGACAGCACCCACTACTATAAGAACGTGCGCTGCACCTATCAGATGAGCGATTACGGCGCCAACGGTCAGCGCCTGGGCTTCAACAACACCATCGGCAACGGCATGGCCCAGGGTACCACCTTCCTGTTTGAGGACTGCACCTTTGTCTTTAAGGGCGGTGACAAAAATTCCGCCTTCTATACCCACGAGTCCGGCTCCTCCGATCCCTGGCATGCTCCCACTCTGACCTTCCGCAGATGCGTATTCCAGGGCGGTGCCGGCAATGCCCGGACAGTCCGTCTGCAGAACCTGGCCTCCGCCAATCTGTACATTCCCACCCTCTTTGAAGACTGCACCATCGAGGGAGGTCTTTATCTGACCATTTACAGCGACAATTCCGCCCAGCACTATGATGTGACCCTGATCCGCAGCGGCAATCCTTCCGTGATGGTGGATAAGCCTGAGCAAAACTACTATCCTGTGAAGGTCGTGGAATAAGGGAAAGAGTGATATAGAATTTCCCAGTAGACAAATGCCAAAAAAGTTGTATAATGGCTATGGAGCGGAAAGACCGTCTCCTATACTGAACAGGAGCGTGACCTGTAATGAAACTGATCATCAAAGACAACTACGATGCCATGAGTGACTGGGCTGCCCAGCATATCGCTGATGCCATCAACAACCACAAGGAAGAGCGTCCCTTTGTACTGGGCCTGCCCACCGGTTCTTCTCCTCTGGGCGTGTATAAGCGTCTGGCTCAGATGAATAAGGAAGGTAAGGTTACCTTCCAAAACGTTGTGACCTTTAACATGGACGAGTACGTAGGCCTTCCCAGAGAGCACGACCAGAGCTACTGGTACTTCATGCACGATAATTTCTTCAACCATATCGACATTCCCGCTGAGAATGTGAACATCCTCAACGGCATGGCTGAGGATCTGGAAGCCGAGTGCGCCCGCTACGAAGCCAAGATCGCCTCCTACGGCGGCATTGATCTGTTCCTGGGCGGCAGCGGTGTGGACGGTCACATTGCCTTCAATGAGCCCTTCACCTCCCTGGTGTCCCGGACCGGTGTCCGTGCCCTGACCGAAGATACCCTGATCGTCAACTCCCGGTTCTTCGGCGGCGACCCCGAGAAGGTCCCCAAGACCGCTCTTTCTGTGGGCGTGGGTACCGTCTGCGATTCCAAGCAGGTTTTGCTTCTGATCTCCGGTCACAGCAAGGCCCGTGCCCTGCGCCACTGCGTAGAGGGCGGCGTGGATCACGCCTGGACCATCAGTGCCCTGCAGCTGCATCCCGATGGCATTGTCGCCTGCGACGAGGCCGCCTGCGGTGAGCTGAAGGTGGATACCTACAAGTACTTCAAGGAAATCTACAAAAACGAAAAGTGATCCCCTAACCGGCAGGATTGTTCTCCTGCCGGTTTTTTCGTCTTTGCAATAAACCAAGCGTGCAAGCCTTCTCCCCAGGGAGAAGCCGTTGTCGGTAGCTTTTCGTTTGCGGCGTTGGGTTTACGCGGATCGATACGCCAGTTTCCATTTGACATTCCCCAAAAAACGTGCTACACTTTAGTTAGCAGAAATCCCCGAACGTTGTCCGCATATACGAACAGGAGTTGCCTATGAACCATTCCGTTCTTCGTGCCGCTGATATTTTGGAGCTGTTTGCCGCCTCTGCGGAAAGCCTGACTGTCAGTGAAGTTGCCCGCGCCCTGGATATTCCCAAGTCCAGTGCCTTCGATATCCTTGCCGCCCTTTCCCAAAAGGGCTTTTTGCGCATGGATGATCCCAAGGCCAAGACCTATTCTCTGGGCATCAGCGCCTACCGGGTGGGAATGGCCTATATTGGGCGCATGGATCTGTACACCGCCGCCCACGGTCTTTTGGCGGCGCTGTGCCGTCAGCTGGGGCAGACGGTCTATCTGGCAGTCCCCGAAGGGGATCATGTGGTATATGTGGACAAGTTGGAGTCGGATTCTCCCATCCGGTTTACCATGCGTGCCGGCAACAAAAACCCCATGTACTGCACCGGCCTGGGAAAGGCCATTTTATCCTGCCGGGAAGAAGCCGAAGTCCGTTCTTTGATCGGGGAGCCCCTTCCCTTCCGCACAGAAACCACCCTGACCACCATGGATGCCCTCCTTGCGGACCTGGCTCTTACCCGAACGCGTGGGTATGCCCTGGACCTGGGAGAGGACAATGCTCTATTGCGCTGTCTGGCAGTTCCCGTCCGTCAGGCAGACGGCGAATGTATTGCGGCCATCAGCACCTCCATGCTGGCCTCCGATTTTCAGCAGCAGGACCCGGATCAGCTGGGTGCTTTGCTGACCCAAACCGCCCTGGCCATTTCCCACAGCCTGGGCTATGACAGAAATTCTTTGTTCTGAAAGGAGCAATTTCATGAAAACCGAAACCATTTCCGCAATCCGAAAGGAAAAGATCGTCGCCATCATCCGTGGTGTTGCCGAGGAAAAGCTTCCCAAGCTTTTGCAGGCACTGTATGACGGCGGCATTCGCCTGGCTGAGATCACCTTCGATGCCAAGGGCGTGACCACCGCTGAGACCACCGCCCGGCAGATCGGTCAGATGGTCCAGGCCTTTGCCGGAAAAATGCTCATCGGCGCCGGAACCGTGCTGACGGTCCGTCAGGCAGAGCTTGCCGTCCAGGCCGGTGCAAAGTTTTTGATCTCCCCCAATTATGACCGGGAAGTGATCGAATATGCCGTCCGGTCCGGTGTGGTTTCCATGCCCGGCTGTATCACCCCCAGCGAGGCGGTCCAGGCCACCCAATGGGGTGCGGATTTCGTGAAGATCTTCCCCTCCGATACCCTGGGACCCAAGTATTTCAAGGCCATCTGCGCACCGCTGTCCCATATTGATTTCATCGCCGTGGGCGGTGTGGACCACCTGAACGTGGCTGACTTTTTGAAGGCCGGTGCTGTGGGCGTTGGCGTTGGCTCTAATATTATCAACAAGAAAATGCTGGCAGAAGAGGATTATGCCGGGATCACTGCTCTTGCCAGGAACTATATCGAGGCAATTGCAAAGGTATGAAAACAAAATTCATTACGGGAGCAGCCCTGGCCCCCTATACCGCTGAAAAGCGGATGTGGCAAGGCATTCCGGGCATTGAAGTGAGCAAGGGTGGGCGTATTTTTTACTGCGCCTACAGCGGCGGTATCACGGAAGGGGCAGGAAACTTTGCCTTTTTGCTGTGCAGTACCGACGGCGGCAAGACCTTTCAGGAGCTGGCGGTGGCAGATCCCGGCCCGGAGGGCCGAACCTATGACCCCACCTTGTGGATCGATCCTTTGGGACGACTTTGGTTTATTTGGGCCACCGCACCCCAAAACCGGGTGGAATTTGTCCGTTTGGATGACCCGGACGGGGATTTGACTACCTGGTCCGAGGTAAAAAAACTGGGGTTCGATATCATGCTCAATAAGCCCATTGTGACCAAAAACGGAGACTGGCTGTTCCCCTGCGCCGTGTGGAGGGACGGACTGCTCTCCTGCGGCTGGGGCAATGACGGCAACCCCGTGGGTTCGCACGTATTTGTAAGCCGGGACCGGGGCGAGACCTTCTCCCTTTTGGGTACGGCCATTGCCAAGGATCGCTGGTTTGATGAGCACATGCTTTTGGAGCAGAAAGACGGAGACCTTTCCATGTTTATCCGTACCCGATTTGGCATTGCCAAAGCTGTCTCCACCGACGGAGGCACTACCTGGACGGAGGGTGTGGACGCAGGTCTGGGCGGCCCAAATTCCCGGTTCTATATTGGAAGATTGCAGTCCGGCAACCTACTTCTGGTGAATCACCGGCATTTTGTGGGCAGAAACAACCTGACCGCCCTTCTTTCCGAGGATGACGGCAAAACCTGGCCCTACGAGCTGCTTTTGGATGAACGTACCCCTGTATCCTATCCCGATGTGAAACAGGCCGAAGACGGTACGATCTATATCGCCTATGATTTCCAGCGGGGCGCCCAGTATCATGCTGAGGTGGATTACAGCAATCATGCCCGGGCCTTGTTGTATGCCCGGATCACCGAGGAAGATATCCGCGCAGGCAAACTGATCAGTAAATCCGGCAGTCTGAAACAGGCTGCCAGTATATTAGGAAAGAGGTAACATTATGAAAGTTGTATGCTTTGGCGAACTGATGCTTCGCCTTGCCCCCGAGAACTACTACCGCATCAGCCAGGCCGAGAAGTATCTGGCAACCTTTGGCGGTGCTGAGGCCAACGTGGCAGTGTCTTTGTGCAATTACGGCATTGACGCAGGCTTCGTGTCCAAGATTCCCGACAACGACATCGGCCGTCACTGCCTGAACACCCTGCGCTACTACGGCGTAGACACCACCAAGGTCACCCGGGGCGGTGAGCGTCTGGGCATCTACTTTGTGGAAAAGGGTGCCAGCCAGCGTCCCTCCAAGGTCATCTATGACCGCGCCTGGTCTGCCATCTCCCTGGCTCAGCCTGAGGATTTTGACTGGGATGCCATTTTCGAGGGTGCTGAGTGGTTCCACTTCACCGGCATTACCCCGGCACTGAGCGACTCCATGGCCGCCATCACCGAGACCGCCTGCCGCAAGGCCAAGGAAAAGGGTCTGACCATCAGCTGTGACCTGAACTACCGCAAGAAGCTGTGGACCCGGGAGAAGGCCGGTCAGGTCATGGACAAGCTATGCAAGTATGTGGATGTGTGCATCGCCAATGAGGAGGATGCCGCCGATGTGTTCGGCATCCATGCCGCAGGCACCGACATCAACAGCGGCAAGCTGGATCACGAGGGCTACAAGGATGTTGCCAAGCAGTTGGCTGACCGCTTCGGCTTCAAGTACGTCGCCATTACCCTCCGTGGCTCCATCTCCGCCAACGATAATGATTGGGCCGCCATGCTCTATGACGGCAAGGAGTGCTACTTCAGCCGCAGCTACCGCATCCACATCGTTGACCGTGTGGGCGGCGGCGACAGCTTCGGCGCAGGTCTCATTTACGGCCTGCTCAACGGCTTTGATGCCCAGCAGACCATTGAGTACGCTGTGGCAGCCAGCTGCCTGAAGCAGACCATCGAGGGCGACTTCAACCAGGTCACTGTTTCCGAAGTCATGGCCCTGGCCGGCGGCAACGCATCCGGCCGTGTCCAGAGATAAGCCATATAACGGAACGATTGAATACAGAACAGAAAATCAAGCAGGATCTCCACATTGGTGAGAATATCAGAAAATCCGCAAAAGCAAGAAACTGGGACAGACTGATCTTGTTCGGATTCTGCAAATCAATGGGTGTGATATGACCCGGGAATGTTTGGTAAAGATCGAGCGTTGTACGCAACATATCCAGGCATCCCAACTGCAAGCCATCAAAGAGGCCTTGCATACTACCTATGATGCCTTGATCGACGGAACCAAATAAATCGTTTCTCTTGCAAAAGAATACCACGAAGGGCGTGTTGCACAATAAAGATGCAACACGCCCTTTTTCTATGGAGCAAATCACTGGCTCAGCCGGATGTATTCTTTTGCGGAGTAACCGACGATCTCATGGTCCTGGTAGCGGATACGGACCTTGTACCACTCAGGAAATTCAGGATCCTCGGACGCAACGGTTTCCAAAACCGTTACCGGTGAGCCCTTGGCCTGCTTGACGATACTGCCGGGATCCTGGGGATCGGTCAGGATACACGGATAGCTTCTTCCCGGGCCTTCCCGCAGATTCAGCCAGGAACTCGGGTCCAGAATATCCACAAAGCCGATCACCGATTCCGAAGTATCGGTCTGCGTCTGCTCTGTATCTTCCGGCTCCTGAGGTGTCTGCCCGCGGATAACCGTCTCCGGAGATGCCCATTGCTGTCCGTGGAGACAGAATGGATCATACAAAACCACCACATTCATCATATAGCGGTTCATCCGGTCAAAGAACTCCGCGACATTCGTGGCATCCTCCTGGTCATTATAATGGCCCACCGACTCATCATGGATCCCATAGAAAATCAGATCCAGGTCAAACCGCCACAACCGATACCGATAGGAGGTATAGAGGCCTTCCGCATTATTTGTCTTGGTTTGGCTATATACCATAAGATAATTCTTGCCTTCGAAAGTCGACAGATAACAAGCAGAATCGGAAAGGTCGATCCGTTCTATGGACCCGGGAATGCCATAGCGCAGTTGTATTACCAGCAGGACCCATTTCCCATCCCGTTTTCCAAAGCAGAGGATCTCCTCATCCTCCAGGTCAGAGATGTCTGCCCTGGCAAAGAACAACTCCCGGTATCCGCTTTCCTGCAATCTCTCTTCTATGTAAGAAACCTCAGCATTCTGACCGGCAATCCCCTGGGGAACAAGCCAATCGATGCCACCTATGTGCATTGTGGAACCGTCTATGTAGTCTTTTTCTGCGTTGCATCCGTCCCAAAGCTTTTCCGGGATGGAATATGCCTTCAAAACCAGTTCTTCCCCCTGCGGATCCGCAACGATCAGCCCTGTGCGGTTATCAGTAGGATCTATGTTAGGATAGTCAAAGTAAAACGCCTGGTGCATATCTCCGAAGTAGGGGTCACTGGACGGTCGCAGAGCCTCATCCGGAAACCAGGGATTTACAAAATCCGTGTATATAAATACCTGCTCGTCCTGGCCGTCCCGGTCAATATCCAGGGTATATGTGCCCTTGTAAGAGCCAAACGCGTTTTCCAACGCCGCAGCGATGCTGTCTGTATAGGCCCCATCGTAAGTAAAGGAGGTATAGTCCCGCAAGGTCGTCTTAACCGGTGTTAAGCCAAGCTGATCCAAAAACGCTTTGGATTCCTCTACAGACAGATCCCGGTCATCCAGCCGGACAAACCCCTCTGTTCTTGCTCCCAGGTCGGGGCAGTACAAACTGCAAACCTTAAACGCCTGTGCATCGGGATCCGGAGAGTAATAACAAATAGGATTCCCGGAATCCCAATGCTCACCATGAGCCTGCTCCATCCCCTCATCGTAAAAGCTGTAATAGACACAGCCATCTGCGCTGAGAAACAGTCGATGATCACCGGAGGGAGAATAGCTATACGTACAGCTTCTTCCATCGGTGGGATCAAAATACAGCAAAGACTGGGAGTAGTACATCTCTGTCTGACCGTCCCGGTCCATATCTGCTATATGTGCAAAGCGGTCATATGTGCTATATCCCTCATCGGTAAAGGAATAGGCATAGGCATCGTACAAAAATGCCGCCGCCAGCAGAGAAAACTCGGTCTGTTCCAAAACAAGTGCCTGCTCCTGGGCAGAAAGGGAACGCTGTTCCGGTTTTTGGTACTGTGTGGTGGGCACCGATTCTTCCAGGGTCTCACCGATTGCGGTTTGGATGGCGGTACCCGATCGGGATGTCCCACAGCCACTGAGCATCAGGCTAAACACCAGCAGGAAGGCAAAAATACGTTTCATAATTTATCAACTCCCAGTTTATTATATCTCCATCGCTTCTCCATTGCAAGCACATTTGCCGTTTTCTACCGACTGTGGGATCCGTCCATGATATTGCAAATTTTTTGAAGCTGTGCCGGGGGCAGGGCTTTGGGGCGGTTTTTCAGGTGGGAAAGCAGGGCTTTATCGCCCTGTGCATTGAGGCAGAATACCGGGATGGCGGTACAGCTCTCTGCGCCCTTCACCTCTGTCTGGGGGTGGGAGAAAAACACCGCACCCTCCACATAGGTCCCCAGTCCCTGACTGCGCAGGACATTGGCAAGCACATAAATATGGGTCTTCACCTGCCGGACGGGGCTGTAAAAGCTATCCCGCCGGTCATTTTTTTGCCGGTTCCAGTTCCGGCTCTCCGGGCTCGCCCAAACGGTCCCTTTTTGGTTTTTATTCTCGATCACGAATACCCCTGTGGGGCCCACTGCCACCATGTCCATTTCACAGGTCTGATCCTTCCAGGTCAGCTTCACATTGGAAAACAGATGCCAGCTGTCGGGAAGTGCTTCCAAAATGTGAAGGAGGGTGTATTCTCCCCTGACTCCGGCAGCGTAAATATTGGCCTTTTTCCACATGGCACCGCCCAAGGCCATACACAGCAGTAACGCCCCAAGCGATCCGTATAGCAAAGCAGGCTTTCCCAGGTTCATGGTCAAAAGAAATACCGAGAAGCAAAGCAATGCCCCCAAAAAGCCCAGTATGGACCGCCGCAGATATTTGCGGTGGATCTTCTGTAAATGATCACTTTTTTGGATAGAAATCGCCATTGCTCCACCTCCGGCTATATTATAGCTTTATCGTTTTACCATTGCAAGCCATATAAATTCCCTACAATGCTCAGAATCACATAAGATTTTCCATCCGGGTTTAGCTTCAGTTTAGGTTTTGGCGGTATGATTCGAAAAAAAGGAGGTGGGACCATGGCGCAAAAAAAGCCGCTGTTTTTCAGATTTATACGCCGGTGTGTCAAAGCTGTCTATCCAAAGATCGGTCATCAGGGTCTAGAAAACATCCCCAATGAACCGGTAATCATTGTGGGCAATCACTCCCAAATGAACGGTCCCATAGCCTGCGAGTTATACACCCCCGGGGAGCATTCCACCTGGTGTGTAAGCAACATGATGTTTGTAAAAGAAGTCCCCAGCTATGCCTATCAGGATTTTTGGTCTCAAAAGCCCAAGCTTTTGCGTCCTTTTTACAAGGTCTTTTCTTATCTCATTGCCCCTTTGGCCGCCTACATATTCACCCGGGCCGATACCATCCCGGTATACCACGACAGCCGGATCCTGGCGACCTTCAAAAAGACGGTCACACGTTTGGAAGAAGGTGCCAATATTGTGATCTTCCCTGAGGACGATACCCCCAGAAATCAGATCATCAACGAATTCCGGGACAAATTCATCGATGTGGCAAAGCTCTATTATAAGCGTACCGGAAAAGAAGTCTGCTTTGTCCCAATGTATTTGGCACCTAAGCTCAGGACCATGTATTTTGGCTCCCCTATCCGGTATTGCGCCACACAGGAGCCTGCCGCGGAGCGAAAGCGGATCTGCCAGCATTTGATGGAGCAGATCACTGCCATAGCCTGCAGTCTGCCGGAGCATACGGTGGTCCCCTTTAATAATGTGCCGAAAGACCAGTACCCCACCAACCGCAGAGCCGGAACAGTCAACACAACGTGCGCCGTGCAAAATGCGAAATAAACCGCACTGTAATCTTCGGCTTGACGGGAGTTATCCGGTGCAATACAATAGGGTTGAGGTGAAGCAGTCATGGTACAAATCTTAGTAGCAGATGACGATAAAAATACCCGGCTTTTGCTGGAGGCTGTGCTGAAGGCAGAGGGATACGGGGTCCACACCGCGGAAAACGGAGTGGATGCCCTGGCAATTTTGGACCGGGAGCATATTGACCTGGTGGTTTTGGATGTGATGATGCCCCGAATGGACGGCTATGAATTCACCAAGACCCTCCGGGAGGGAAACAGCAATCTGCCCATTCTCATGGTGTCCGCCAAGCAGCTGCCCGACGACAAGCGCAGGGGCTTTTTGGTGGGCACCGATGACTATATGACCAAGCCCATTGACGAAGTAGAGATGCTTCTGCGGATCCGTGCCCTTCTGCGCAGAGCCCAGATCGCCAGTGAGCGGAAAATCACTTTGGGAGAGGTGGTTTTGGATCACGATTCCCTGACCGTTACCCGTGGAGAGCTCCGTCAGGAGCTGCCCCAAAAGGAGTTTCTCCTGCTGTATAAGCTTCTGTCCTACCCCGGGAAGATCTTCACCCGTATTCAGCTGATGGATGAGATCTGGGGCATGGAAAGCGATACCGGCTGGGAGACGGTAACCGTCCATATCGGGCGTCTGCGCAAGCGCTTTGAGGGCTGGCCGGAATTTGAGATCGTGTCTGTAAGAGGTCTGGGCTATAAGGCGGTGAAGCGGGTATGAAACGGGAAAAACAAAAGCATCGCTTTGCCCTGACCATGTTCATGGCCCTGGTCTTCTTCGTTTTGCAGACCGTTGCCGTAATCATCGCCACAGCGGCAGTCTACCTTTTGATACGGCTGAGCCTTCTCGACGATCTATTTGGTGGGAAAGCCAATTTTCTCACGGTCATTCTCTTTATGGCTGCCATCAGTGTGGCAGCAGGACTGGTGATCACCCTGCTGACCAGCAAGGTATCCATCAAGCCCATTAACCGGATCATAGACGGCATCAACCGGCTCTCCGGCGGCGATTATCAGGCCCGGCTCAGCTTCGGCAAGATTTTGGATGCCAACCCCACCTTTTCCGGTATCGCGGATAGCTTTAACACATTAGCCCGGGAGCTGGAGGGAACCCAAATGCTCCGCCAGGATTTCGTAAATAATTTCTCCCATGAGTTCAAGACCCCCATCGTATCCATTGCAGGCTTTGCCAAGGTCTTGCGCAGGGGCGACCTGACGGAAGACCAAAAGCAGGAGTATTTGGCGGTGATCGAGGAAGAGTCCATGCGGCTGTCCGCCATGGCTACCAACGTGCTGAATATGACCAGGGTGGAAAATCAGACCATTTTGTCCGATGTTCACAGCTTCAACCTTTCGGAACAGCTGCGGGGCTGTGTATTGCTATTGGAAGGAAAATGGACAAAAAAAGAGATCGATCTGCAGATCGATCTTGAAGAACACCGGATCGAGGCCGATGAGGAACTTCTCAAGCAGGTATGGATCAATTTGGTAGACAACGCCATAAAGTTCTCCACGCAGGGAGGTGCCGTATCCCTGGAGATCCGGGAGAAAAAAGAATCTCTGTCCGTATCCATCTCCAACACAGGCCCCACGATCCACGCAGATCAGCAAAAACGGATCTTCAATAAATTCTATCAGGCAGACCGCTCCCACAGCACGGAGGGCAACGGCATCGGCCTGGCCCTGGTCAAGCGGATCACAGAGCTGCACCGGGGCAAAGTCACTGTTTCCAGCGAAAACGGCCTGACCACCTTCACGGTGACACTGCCCAAAAAGCAAGCTTGAAATCTGCCCTGTAGATTGCTATGAAAGAAAATGCACTTTTAGCGCCCCAAAGGGGCGTCATTGTTATGAAAATGTCATTTCGATGCGCAAGCCTTCTCCCTCGGGAGAAGGCTTTGCTGCATGTTTTCGTTCATAGCAATAACGCTGCGTGTCGTAAGCAAAGCATCATTTTGCGTTTTGCACTTTGCATTTTGCATTCCACTACAGGCTCTTTCCGCCGTCGATATAGATACTCTGTCCCGTAATATAACGGCCTGCCTCACTGCACAGCATCTGCACCGCCCCGGCGCAATCCTCGGGCGTTCCGTAACAGCCCATTGGGATGCTGTCTGTCACAACCTTTGCATACGCCATATCTGAAAGCGCCTCCCGGTTCCGGTCTGTATAGATCACACCGGGAGCGATATTATTTACCGTGATCCCATAGGGCGCCAATTGGCCCGCCAGGGACAGGGCCATATTGGTCTGGGCAGCCTTGGAGGCAGAATACACCAGCATTTGGGGATGGGGCTTTTTCTCCTGGACAGAGCCTACGGTAATGATCCGACCCCAGTTTTGTGCCTGCATATGGGGCACAGCACTTTGGATCAGCCGAAGGGATGCCACAAAGTTGGTCTGCAGCTGCAATTGGCAGTCCTCCCTGGTGATCTGCTGCCACTGCTTTTTGATCTGCACAGAAGCGTTGAGCACCAGCACATCTGCCTTTGCGGCAACCTCTGCCAATCGCTCCACCTGCTCCGGATCAGAAAGCTCCGCCTGCACCCACTGGGCCTGGCCACCAAAAGCCCGGATCTCGTCACAAACCTGCTGGGCTTTTTGGGTATTTGCAGTGCAATGCACGGTCACCGCAACCCCCTCCCTGGCCAAGGCCACCGCAATGGCTCTGCCGATGCCCCGGGAAGATCCGGTCACTAGCGCTTGTTTCATAGACCTCTCCTTTACACAACAACGGTAAACTGATTTTTTGCGCCCTTGCTCAGGTGCACGGTGGTCTGAATCTTCTTTCCGTCCACTTCCGCCTCCAGGGCATATGTGCCGTAGAAGCCCTTGGCGTCCAAAGTACCCTGGGCGGTAGCTTCCAGGCTGGTGTGCCAGGTCTTGTTGATCAGTTCATCCAGCACATGGAACGCGGGCTTGGGAGTCATATCGTGGCGCAAAAGGGCACCGTGATAGCGGTTTTCACCCTTGGTCATATCTCCGGGCTGGGCGCCGTGGGCATAGCCGTCCACCATATTCCAGTAGACAATGGCCTCCATATTGGGATGGCTGAACCAAACCTTATAGAGGTTCTTCAGAATCTCTGCCTGGATGGCCTCATCCTCAGCCTCCTGGGAGTAGGCAGGTACCGTGACCTCTGTGACCTGAATGGGCTTTCCAAAGTCAGCATACTGGTCCATGACCCGATAGAGCTGCTTGGGATCGCAGACCGCCCTGGCCTCCGCCGCCTCCTGCTCCCGGGGCCAGAACATGTGAAACTGCATGCCGATGGAGTCAATGGAGGCACCATTGGCAATGGCTCGCTGGATCTGACTATAATAGGCTGCCCGGTTATGGACAAAGGGATATGTCCAGATATACTGGGTAGCCTCGTTGATGATCAGCCGGGTGTAGGGTAAATACTTTCTCGCCTGTTGGAAGCTCCACTCCACCAGATCGGGGGCCCCAAAGAGCATTGTCGGGTTGCTGTTTCTGTGGAGCGTCTCGTTGGTGACCTCCATGGAGGGGATCGCATCCCGATAGCGCTCCGCGATCTGACGGATCCGACGGTCCAAAAGATAACGTACTTTTTGCTCATCGTTTCTGGGCACCCAGGCAGGACTCCACTGGTCGTAGACCAGGCAGTGAAGCTTCGGCTCGATGCCATGCTCCGCGCAGTACTCCAGGCACAGATCCGGGTTGGGTCTGCGGTACACGGGAGCGCTGTCCTTACCGAAGCGCAGAACGCCCTCCTCCGGCTCGATGGCATTCCAGTAGAAGGGAAGGGTCGCCAGGTTAAACAGCTTGGGATACAGCTTTTTGAAGGTCTCGTTCTTCTCCTCAGAGCCCAGTTCTCCCAGCATAAACAAATTACAGCCGAATTTGAAGTCGTGGGTGGTCTGTTCCAGCTTTACCCGGACATTCTCCACGGGGTTTCCTTCCGCATCTACAAACGAAATACGCATCCAGCCCTTGCGGTTGGCTTCTATGCCGGAGTTCACCGTGTCTTCCATCCATGCCTGATTCTCCCGGAAATATTTCAGTACTCCATTGGCCCGTTCACTGTTCAGCATGCTATTATCTCCTTTCTGATTCCGAATTGTCGTTCTGTTAAATATGTCCCGGTGCCAAATCACCGGCGGGGCAAGCCCCTTTTGTTTTTACAGTGCAGTCTGGGTGTCGTTGGGGTCGCCGTTTCGGGCAAGATCGTATTCCTTGGACCAATCCAGATCCCGATAGGCCTCGCCTCTGGGGTCGGTGCGGATCCACTCGGTAAGCATATCCAGCATCTCCTCGGTCCAGGTATTGCGGTCGATCTGTGCGGTGGTAAACAGGCCCTTGCCGATCATCTCAAAACCGAAATCGTCCTTTACATGGGTCTTGGCGGCACCCTCCACCACGTCGGCAACCAAATGGCTGGGAATAAACAGCACACCGCCGCCGGCACCGAAGACCACGTCACCGGGCAGACACACCGCACCGCCGAAATTGGTGATGCCGTTCCAGTCCTTCATGACAAAATCCCGGATGGGGGTGGGATCGATGCCACGGTAATAGACCTGGACATCGGGAACCTGCCTCATCTGCTCCACATCCCGAACACCGCCCCAAATCACCGCACCGCCGCTGACGGTGCGCTTTTTGATGGCTGTGGTCAGGTTGCCGCCCACAAAGGTACCCTTGTAGATCTTATCGTACATATCCGCGACCACAACGTCCCGTTCATAAAGGTTATCGATGACCCACTGGTTGTAGTTGCCCTTTCTGCCGTCCTCCGCACCCCGGTCAAACTGGAGCTGATGCAGGTCCGGACGGGTGGGGCAGAAGCTGCAGGTCACCGCGCGGCCTACCAGCTTTCTGCCGTCATCATGGAGGGTCTGCAAAGGAGCAAGGCCGCCTCCCACAAACTGGTTTTCGTAGCCCAGTACAAAAATGGGCTTCCAAACCTCCTCCAATGTCATACCATACAGAGCATCCAGGTACTTATCTGCCACCTTGGGACGTCCGTCGGGAAGCCGCTCTCCCTTCCACTGGGGTGTCAGAGCAATAATGCTTTCTTTATCATTAAAATGCATAGTTTTACACCTCGATGATGATGTTCTTGTCACTGCCCTTGCGCAGATCGGCAGTGTAGGTCTTTCCGTTCACTGTCAGCTGATAGGTGCCGTAAAAGCCGCGGAAGGAGAAGCTTCCCTCCCTGGCAGCCGCAGTGCCCCGGGTGGTCCAGCAGTGGTGGAACAGCTCCTCCAAGACCTGATAGGCCGCCTTGTGCCGACCGTCTCGGCACAGACCGCCATAGGGAAGGTTCTCCGCGCCTGCTTGACGGGCCTTGGAGGTGAAGATCCCGTTGTCATCCAGGTTCCACCAGAAAATGCCGCAGGTGGCACCGTGGGAGAAGCAGGTCTTATACAGGCGCTCTGCCGCCTCGGCCTGAAGCTGTTCCTCTTCGCAGCTCAAGCCGATCTCGGAGATCACCAGAGGCTTGCCCAGTCGGGCATAGCCATCCAAAACGCCGTAAAGCCTTGCCGCATCAAAGGCATTTTTGAACACCGGATCATCCTTCACATGGCATTGCAGACCAATATAGTCGATCTTCAGTCCCTTGTCCAGCAGATTCCGAAGCAGCTGATAATAGGCACCGTAATCCCCACGGAACTCATTGAGAGCCACTCCGGTGGCCTCATTGAGGATCAGCCGGTTATTGGGGAAATACTTTTTGCCCAACGCGAATATCTGCTCTATATACCCGGCAGGGGGAACTACCATTTTATAGCCGTCTGTAGCGTGCTCATGGCACATATCCCAAATCCGGGAGGGCTCATTGACGCAGTCGAAGACCTGGATCGTTTGACTGTATCGCTGGGATATCTCCTGAAACCGCTTTTCGATGAGGGGAAGCAGGGTATCCCAATCCTCCGGCAGCCACTTAGGGATAAACTCATGCCAAAACAGCGGGTGACCCTTCATTTTGATCCCATGCTCCAGGCAGTAATTCACCACCCGGTCCACCGGTGGGCGGCGGTATACATCATTGGCAGAATCCGCATCATACCGCAGCTGCCCCTGGGTGGGTTCCGTACCCTCCCAGTATAGCGGCACCACCGCTGTGTTGAAAAGACCGCGCCAGTTTTCCAAATACCGCTGTTCCTTCTCGGGATCGTCGTATTGATCCAGCATAAACAGATTGCAGCCAAAGTCATAGTCGATCTGCTGCATCTGATAGGCCACCTGGCAGGGATAGGGCTTTCCGTCCTTATATAAGCTGACGGTAAAGTCCCCTTTGCGGTTTTTCTCCAGTTCCCGGTCATACCGGTCTTCAAAATAATCCTTGCTCCGTTCCAGAGCATCACGAATATAAGACATTTGATCAGCTCCAAATTCTGTCGTTGGAGAACTCCCGATCCCACTGGGTCGTGGGTTCAAAATAGCCGGGGATATTGGGATTGATATGCTGACGCAGAACTTCCTCGTTCAGGTCGTCAAAGCCCAGGCCGGGCTTGTCCGGCACTTTGATAAAACCGTTTTCAAAGATGGGGTTGGAGATGCCCGTGACCATATCCGCCCACCAGGGAACATCCACCGAGTGGAATTCCAAAGCCAGCACATTGTGCATAGCCGCCGCGGTCTGCACCGCTGCCATGCAGGCTACAGGACTCTCTGCCATATGTACCACCGTGGCAACACCGTGCTCGTCGGCAATATCGGAGATCTTCTTCAGCTCCAAAGCACCGCCGCAGGTCAGGATGTCCGGATGGATCACAGAAACACCACCGGCCTTAATGAGGGTTTCAAAGCCTTCCTTCAGGTAGATATCCTCGCCGGTGCATACGGGAATGGTGGTGGAGTTACGCAGACGCACATACTGGTCGGTATACATCCAGGGAACCATGTCCTCGATCCAGGCCAGGTTGTAAGGCTCCATTCTCCGGGCAAAACGAATGCAGTCCTCCACGCAGACATGACCGAAATGGTCCACCGCCAGGGGAACCTCATAGCCGATCACCTCACGGACTTCCTTCACATAGTTTTCCAGGAAATCCAAGCCTTTTTCCGTCAGATGGATGCCGGTGAAGGGATGGGCGGTATTGACAATGGCATAGCTCTTTTGATGGCGCACCATATCCGCTGTCACAGAACCGCCCTGGACATTGAGGATATGGGGGGCATACTTCTTCATGTCCTCAATAAAGCCCAGGGGGGCGTTGAGGGTCCCCGGCTCATCCAGCAAAAGGCCAATACCCAGGTCCATCTTCAGGAAGGTAAAGCCCATCTCCATCCGCTTTTTCAGGGCAAGACCCATATCATGACCGGTATGCTTGCCATCCACGTCCGTGTCGCAGTATACCCGGACCTCATCCCGGAATTTGCCGCCCAGCATTTGGTACAGCGGGACCCCGAAGGCCTTACCGGCCAGGTCCCACAAAGCGATCTCAATGCCGGAGACGCCGCCGCCCTGACGGGAAGGACCGCCGAACTGCTTCAGCTTGCGGAAGATCTTGTCCACATTGCAGGGATTCTCTCCCAAAATGCGGCTTTTGAGCATCAGGGCATAGGTCTTGGAGGAAGCATCCCGTACTTCACCGTAGCCGCTGATCCCCTGGTTGGTATCGATGCGCAAAATGGTGCAGCGCTTGGGAGCGCCGTCAATGTCCACAAAGCGCATATCTGTGATCCGCAGATCAGAGGGGCTGGAACAGGTATTCATATATCTTCTCCTTATTGACAAGTATTGGGTCTTGCTTTACAATGCCATTATAAGGCAGATACAGCACTGTTGTCATCAACTATATTACGGAATTTGCAAACTATCTTACGAATTTAGGAGCAGAAATATGATCACACCCATCGGACAGCTGGCCCTTCCGGGGGCAGATTGCTATCTAAAAATGTGGCAGACCTCTGTAGCCCCTGCCACCCGGCTTTTGCAGGATCACCGGCACATGAATTTTGAGATCGCCCGGGTAGTGGAGGGGGAGGGCACCTATATTGCAGAGAACACCCATTTCCCGGTAAAGCCGGGGGATGTGTTTGTGTTTGCCGGCAACAAGCCCCATTGGATCTCCCGGATCGGTGCCCAGGGACTTCGGATCGTGAATCTGCATTTTTCTCCCAGTTTTTTCCGGGAGGCCTGCACCGTCAGCGCCCGGTATCCCAACCTGGTGTTTGCCCATTCCCGCAGCTTCTGTCCCCGGATCCCCAAGGATCAGGCTGCCTCCCTGCATTCCATCCTGGATCGGATCCAGGCAGAGCTTATCGGTCAGGAAACGGAATATGAGCTGTGTATCCGGGCCCAAATGGATCTTCTGTTTGCCTGCCTTATGCGAAGCTATGGCTATTACTCCCCGGGAGAAGGCACCCACACAGCGGCAGAAAAGCTTTTACAGGGGCTCGCATACATTGATGCCCATTTTGTTCAGAATCTTACCCTGGAGGAAATCGCTGCCAAAAGCGGACTCTCCCCCAATTATTACACAGCACTGTTTCATGAATGCTTTCACATGAAGCTGTGGGATTATGTGCTGGCGAAACGGGTGGACCTTGCAAAGCAGTTGCTCACCGGCCCGAAGGCCATGAACGTGCTGGATATCGCTTTGGCCTGCGGCTTTAATAACACCGCCAATTTTAACCGGGTGTTTCTCCGGTTCACCGGTCTGACCCCCAGACAGTACCGCCACCCGGAAAACGCCCTATAAACGAAAAAAGGCCGAAGGGAATTTTCCCTTCGGTCCTATTTTCACTTACTTTCCGAAGCTGCCCTCAGGATTATCGCCCCAGTCGGCATCGATATCACTATCGGTGCTGCCGCCGGTCACACTCTTTGACCAGTCCCAATCCGCAGCGATGGCCTTCATCGGTGCAAACCCTATCAGCTTGGCTTCGGGAGTTTCATAAAGCTCCTTCACTGCGCAACCTCCTAAACGACTGATTTGGGCAAGTCTAGACACTTCGCCCATTCGTCTCCAGTATCGTATGACTCATTATAGCCCCCATTCTTCCATTTGTCAATAGTATTTTGAAAAAAGAATTCATTTATCGGGAAAAAGATTTCCAAAATACCCCCTTTTCTTTTTCGGTCATATGTGCTATAATAAACAAAAACTATCGGGAGGGGTCTGTATGCCCAGAACCAGTAACAAAGCAGAACTGATCCTTGAGTTCGTCAATCGCTTTACCCGTGAAAACGGCTTTGCGCCCTCCATTCGGGAGATCGGTGAGGCTGTAGGTCTGCGCTCCACCGCTTCTGTCAGCTATCAGCTTCAGCAGCTTCAGGAAAAGGGGCTGTTGCTCAACTCCGGCGGTAAGGGCCGCAAGCGTGCCGTGGTCACTGCCCAGCGCCCCGGTCAGATCCCTGTCGTAGGTGTGGTCACTGCGGGTCTTCCCATTTTGGCAGTGGAAAACCAGGAAGGTACCATGTCCTGGGATGGGGATCCCGATTGCTTTGGTCTCCGGGTCCGGGGCGACAGTATGATCGGTGCCGGTATTCTCAGCGGAGATCTGGTGGTGGTCCGTCCTCAAAGCTATGCCGACGATGGGCAGATCGTAGTCGCCCGGATCGGCGACGAGGCCACCGTGAAGCGTCTGCGCCGCAGAGACGGGGAGGTTTGGCTTCTGCCAGAAAACGATGCCTATGCCCCCATCGACGGCTCTGAAGCAGAGCTGATCGGTCTGGTCAAAGCCGTCGTCCGGGAATACTGATCCAAACGGTATTTCGTAGGCGGAGTCATGACCCCACCCTACAAAAACACGGTTTCCTCTGATGAGAGGGTAAATCTGCGTTCTGACTTTTTACAAACTTTGGGGCTTGACAACCACTTTCTTTTGTGTTACGATGCCCATGAACTAAATAGCGTTTGCGTGGCATCTTGTGGCGTATGGCCCGGATGCTGAACAAGATAATCGGGTGCAATTCCCGAACGGTACCGCCGCTGTAAGTGTCAAGACTGCTCCATGGTGAAAACCGGTCACTGGGCTCTGCCTGGGAAGGCCGGAGTGGTCGCTGAGAGATCCTCTGAAGGCACAAGTCAGAAGACCTACGAAGATGTTGCTTTCTCCCTCTGCGTGGATACAGAGCGGATGTTTTTTGTTACGGAAATACGGTCGTGGCTTCCTTTTGGGATGCCACGGCTTTTTTATTGGAGGTATTCATATGAAAAGCAAAAAGTCCCTGATTCTCGCTGTTGTTGCCTTGGTGGTCGCAGTCGCCGTATTGGTCACTGTTTATTTTGTGACCCGTCCGGAAACATCCGAGGGCGGCAAGTCCTTTATTCTCACGGTTGTACATTCCGACGGCACCCAAAAAGCATTCGATTATACTACCAATGCCGAATTCCTGGGAGATTTCCTGGTTGAGCAGGGTGTTGTGGAGATCGGCGATGTGGATGACGGCATGTTTGCCTATGCCGACGGAGAAAAGGCCGTTTACGAAGAAAACGGCTGTTACTGGGGCTTCTATGTCAATGGCAGTTACGCCACTGTGGGCCTCTTTGACACTCCCATTGAAGACGGCACCGTCTACGAGCTGCGCTATGAGGACGGTTCTTCCTGGTCATGAGAAAAACTGCACTCACCGTTGCCGAGCTTACCCTATTTGGTATGCTGGCCGCCCTGACCTTTGCTCTGAAGGTGGTCATGAGCGGTCTGCCCAATATTGAGCCGGTCTCCCTGATGGTCATGGTGGTGGCCTCCGTTTACGGTCTGCGGTCACTGTTTCCCATCTATACCTACGTGCTTTTGGAGATCCTGGTCTACGGCATCGGCACCTGGAATATCAATTATCTTTACGTCTGGCCCATTTTGGCGATCCTTGCCATCTGTTTTCGGAAAATGGAGCATCCTTTGGGCTGGGCCATTCTTTCCGGTGCTTTTGGGCTGGCTTTCGGGGCCTTGTGCGCACCGGTGGACATTTTCATGGGTGGCTGGGAATTTGCTCTGAGCAAATGGGTTTCCGGCATCGGCTTTGATCTGGCCCATTGCGGCGGCAATTTCGTGATTGCCCTGCTGCTGTTCAACCCCCTGAAGAAGCTCATGGTCAAGCTCAGGGGCAATCTTCGCAGAGCCGACACATAACGCCCGGGCTTCCCCACGCACCGGGTTAACTGCATCTTCTAGAATGAATGCCGGGATCAAACGTGCTTCGTTTGATCCCGGCATCCATTATTTTGTACTGTTTTGTTCCAGCCAAATGAGCAGAACTGCGATATCCGCAGGGCTGACACCGGAGATCCGGCTGGCCTGTCCAATGGACATGGGGCGGATCTGCGCCAGCTTCTGCCGCGCCTCCAGCCGCAGGCCCGCGATGGCATCATAGTCCATATCCTCCGGCAGGCTTCTGCTCTCCTCCTTGCGGAACTCCGCAACCTGCTTTTCCTGCCGGGCCAAATACCCGGCATATTTGATCTGGATCTCCACCTCCCGGGTCACCGCCGGGGAAAGATCGGGACGGTCCACATCAAAGGGCGCAATGTCCTCATAGGTCACCTGGGGACGGCGCAAAAGATCCGCAAGACGGGCAGAGTTGGCAACGGGTGCAGAATCCCGTCCGGCCAGCATAGCATCCAGTGCCTGGCTTGCCGGTACGCCGCAGCTTTCCAGCCGCCGGATCTCCCGATCCACAGCGGCATATTTTTCCTCCACCTGCTTTGCCCGCTCCGGGCTGACCAGACCCACTGCCGCGCCAATGGCGGTCAGCCGCTGGTCGGCATTGTCCTGGCGGTGTAAAAGCCGATACTCCGAACGGCTGGTCATGATCCGGTAGGGTTCTTCCGTACCCTTGGTCACCAAATCGTCAATCAGGGTGCCGATGTAGCTGGTGTCCCGGGTCAGGATCAGAGGCTCCCGTCCCAGCAGCTTCAAAGAGGCGTTAATACCTGCCACCAAGCCCTGGACCGCCGCCTCCTCATAACCGGAGGAACCGTTGAACTGACCGGCGCCATAGAGTCCCTCCACCGCCTTGGTCTCCAGGGTGGGCAGTAGCGCGGTGGGATCCACGCATTCATATTCGATGGCGTATGCCGGGCGCATCATTTCCGCATGCTCAAGGCCGGGAACGGTGCGCAGCATCTGCAGCTGCACATCCTCAGGCAAACTGGAGGAAAAGCCCTGGATATACATTTCTTCCGTATCCAGGCCGCAGGGCTCAATGAACAGCTGATGCCGCTCCTTATCCGCAAACCGGACGATCTTGGTCTCGATGCTGGGGCAGTACCGGGGTCCCACACCGGAGATGGTGCCGTCGTACATGGGACTGCGGTACAGATTCTGACGGATGATCTCATGGGTCTTTTCATTGGTATAGGTCAGGTAGCAGACCGCCTGATTATAAACCGCCTCCTCCGTGCGGAAGGAAAAGGGCTCCGGGTCCGGGTCGCCCGGCTGCAGCTCCATTTTCGAAAAATCGATACTCCGACGGTTGATCCGGGGCGGTGTCCCGGTCTTGAACCGGCGCAGGGGAAGACCCAATTGCCGCAGGCAGTCCGTCAGACCCACCGCCGCATGCATGCCGTCCGGTCCTGCAGACTGGACACTGGTGCCAATAACAATGGTGCTGTCCAAATAGGTACCGGTGGCAACGATCACCGCCCGGGCACCGTATTGGGCCCCCAACTGGGTCTGCACCCCGGTGACCCGTCCATTCTCCGTAAGCACCTGGGTGATCATGGCCTGCTTCAGCTCCAAGCCCTCCTGCCGCTCCAGGGTATTTTTCATCACCGCCTGATATTTCCGGCGGTCTGCCTGAGCCCGGAGGGAATGGACCGCAGGGCCCTTGCCCCGGTTGAGCATCCGATACTGGATGCAGGCTTTGTCCGCGGCAAGTCCCATTTCACCGCCCAGGGCATCCAGCTCCCGGACCAAGTGGCCCTTGCCGGTGCCGCCGATGGCGGGATTACAGGGCATATTCCCCACAGAATCCAAATTAATGGTAAATAGGATCGTATGCAGTCCCAGCCGGGCCGCAGCCAACGCCGCCTCAATACCGGCATGGCCCGCGCCGATCACTGCCACGTCACAGCTTCCTGCGTGATAGGTCATACAGTTTCCTTCTTTTCTTCCTTGGGCATCACAAAGGGCTTACACACCACTTCGCAGCGGTTGATGGGCGTGCCCAAAGCATGGAATTTTTCCTCATAGCCGGTCATGATCCCCACGATTCCATCCTTGTGCAGATCCCGGGTCAGGTTGTTCACCTGCAGACCGCAGGCGGCAAACTCCTCCACAGAGAATTCAAAGAGCGGAGCGTTGTCCGTCTTGAAGTGAAACTCGCCGCCGGTACGCACCACCTGGCAGTACTTGTCCAAAAAGCCTCGATGGGTGAGTCTGCGCTTGGCATTTTTCTTCCGGGGCCAAGGGTCAGGGAAGTTGATAAACAACCGGTCGATCTCCTGGGCGGCAAAGACCTCCTCCATATTGGCAACATCCATGTCAATGTAAAATACATTCTTCAGTCCCATAGCTTTGGCCTTTTCCATGGCCACCACCATGGCCTCCCGGCAACGCTCCACAGCGATCATCAGCACCGTGGGGTTTGCCTGGGCAGTCTCCGCGGTAAATTTACCTTTGCCGCAGCCCACTTCCACCCAAAGAGCGGTGCATTCGGGCATCAGTTCCCGCCAGCTTCCCTTTTTCAGTTCCGGCTCTGTGATCCGGTATGCGGCGCATTTTTCCATCCGGGGTTCCAGATTGCGCATTCTTCTCATTCTCATTTGGATCTCCTCCTCACCGGGCCGCACTTGACCCATACCTTATCAGTATAGTATTATAACAGAAACACACCCTACAGTCAAATTGCAATTTCTCGCACTCCCCTCGTAGGGGAGGCACAGCGAAAAAGCGGAATCTACTTGCAAATCTCTGTCGTTTTGGGTATGATATAGAAAAAAGAAAAGCGAGGCGTACATTATGTTTGAAGGCTTTGTCCCGGAGACTGTAGATTTTCTCTGGGGGATCCGGCTGAATAACAACCGGGAATGGTTTTTAGAACACAAGCAAGATTATGTAAACCATTTATATGAACCCATGAAGGCTTTGGGAAAGGAACTGTTCCAGCCCTTCCTGGAGGTCCCCGGGGAGCTTTTGAAGGTCAGCCGGATCTACCGGGATGCCCGTCTTCACCATCCCCTGCCCTACAAGGAAAGTCTTTGGATCTGCATCCGTCAGGATGTAGCCTGGTGGGCGGAGAATCCCTGCCTGTTTTTTGAGATCAACCCGGAGGGTATGGATTACGGCTTCTTCCTTTGGCAGCCCCGGGTGCAGACACTGAAGGATATGCGCACCACCTGGGCAGCACAGCCGGAAAAGTTTTTGAAGCTGATCAAAAAGACGGAAAAGGACACCGGTATTCCCATCACCGCCGAGACCTACAAACGTCCTCCCCAGGCCGCACCCATCCCGGAGCTGGAGCGGTTCTTCGCCTGGAAAAAGGCCTTCTCCTGCATTCGTCATGAGGACTTTTCCCCGGACAGCTTCGGTCCGGACCTGGCCCTGCGGGTAGCTGACTTCTTCCGGAAGCTAACACCCCTTTACAATTACTTCAACCAGTTCAAGGTCTGATAAGCGAAAAGAGGCCCGTTTTATGCTACGATCCATAAAAAAGCACTACCATTGGGTAGTGGCAGTGCTGGTGTTTTTAGAAATGATCGTCTTTGGCGGTCTGATCAACAGTGCCAGCATCTTCATCCTTCCCATCAGCGAAACCTTGGAGGTATCCACCACCAGCTACTCTGTGGCTATGATGCCCTACACCATCACCTGCTTTATCGGCACCTGCCTTTCCGGCTTTCTGTTTGCCCGGTTCGGCTATAAAAAGGTCGCCATCGTTTCCCTTATCATTGTAGCAGGCTCTTTGGTACTTACCGCCTATGCCAATAGCCTTGCGGTATTTTGCATCAGCAAGATCCTCTTCGGCATGGGCTACGGTGCCTGCTTCACCGCCGGTTCGGTGCGGATCATTAAGGACTGGTTCTGGAAGCATCAGGGCTTGATCCTGGGCTTGGTATCCATGGCCACCGGCCTGGGCGGCAGTCTGATGACCATTGTACTCACCGCCTCTATCCAGGAAAGTGGCTGGCGCAACGCCAATTTACTTGCCGCTGTGATCGTGGCCGTCACCGCCCTTTTGTATGTATTTCTGAAGGACCGCCCGGAGCAAATGTCTTTACAGGCCTTCGGCTTCGGCACTGCCATCAAAAACAGCAAAAAGGTCCGCCAGGACAGTCACGACTGGCCCGGCTTTCCCATGAAGGAGCAGCTGCGCAAGCCGTCGCTGTATTTGATGTGCCTGTGCGTTTTGGGCAGCTGTGTCTGCATCTACACCCTCAGCAGCTTTATGGTCCCCCACTTCACCTCCCAGGGCTTCTCCCCCGACGAGGCCGCGATGTACCAAAGCGTGTTTATGCTCGCTTTGGCTACCGTAAAGCTGCTGGCCGGCTTCTTATATGACCGCTTCGGCTCGAAACCCGTTATGGTGACCTGTATGCTCTGCGGTGCCGTCGGAATGGCAATGCTAGGCTTCAGTAACGACCCGGTTCTTTCCATGGTGGCGGTTCTTCTGTTCTCCGCCGGCCTTTGCATGACCTCCATTATGATCCCCCTGATCGCCGCGCCGGTATTCGGCTTCAAAGCCTGCCTGAGTCTCAACGGCATCTTCTTGGGGCTGTCCTCTTTCTCCAGCCTTTTTGCCAACCCCATCAGCAGTCTTTGCTACGATACCTACGGCGAGTACAGCCCAGCCTACCGGATCATTCCCCTGATCCTTTTGGGCATCACAGGACTGTACCTGCTTCTGTACGCCATCGCCAAAAAAGAGCGAAAACGCTATTACGCCCTCCACCCGGAGGAGGCACAATAAAAACGGGGCTGCCTCATTCTTTTTGAGGCAGCCTCCTTCTTATGCTCATTTTGGGCGGTTCATATAGTCAATCATATCGCTGGCCGGACTTGATTTGCATTTTTGCCCTTGCGGGAGACGGGCAAAAATAGCGGTAGCCACCAGTTTTTGAACTGGTGGCAGCAAGTGTCCACCGGACACTTGCATTAAAATGGGTTCAAGTCACGGTCAGTGGCACCAAAAAAAGACGACCCCAAAGGGTCGTCTGTATTGGCATATACTACACAATTTGATGCAATGCAACACAAATCGCCCGAGCGTTGCACTTTTTTGAAAAAGCACAGTTTGCGTTGCATTGGTGGGAACGATCGGGAGTGAGGGGCCAAACGCAACTTTTCTGCTATAAAACTTAAGCCCCGGCGGGAAATTCCCGCCGGGGCTTTTGCTATAGGGTTTTCTTTAGGTTCTATAATAAATGTTGGGGTCAGGCGATGAGCCTGACCCCATTGTCATAAATAAAAGTTGAGCATAGAGACAAAAAGCCTTAAAATGAAAGTACCCCTACCACATCAAAAGGAGGTCTCT
>SVLB01000004.1 GCA_015068135.1 Oscillospiraceae bacterium
CCGATGATCCCACCAAGAAGGGTGTGCCCACCGGCTGGAAGCTGACCATCCGTGACATTCTGGAGTACGGCGGCGCTAAGTTCCTGTGCCCCATGGCCGGTACCATCTCCATGATGCCCGGTACTGCCGGCAGCCCCGCATACCGCCGTGTTGACGTTGACACCGAGACCGGTAAGGTATCCGGCCTGTTCTAATTTGGACTTACCTCAAAAGTGCTTAATAGGTGCTTACGAAACCAATAAGCAGAGGCGGTTTACCGCCTCTGCTTTTGGAGCGTTTATACTACATTCCAATGTAGGGGCCGATGCCCACATCGGCCCGGGAAAACAACCATTGGGCCGATGTGGGCATCGGCCCCTACATTAGATTTTAAGGAGAGATTACATATGGATATGACAATGGAATCCTGCCGCAAGTTTGTGGAAGTCCTGGCCTCCGATGCTCCCGCCCCCGGTGGCGGCGGTGCCGCGGCTCTGGTTGGTGCCATCGGCACTGCTCTGGGCAATATGGTCGGTTCTCTGACTGTGGGCAAGAAGAAGTATGCCGATGTGGAGGCTGAGATCATCGAACTGAAGGGCAAGTGCGATGCTTTGCAGGTGGAGCTTTTGAACCAGGTGGAGGCTGACGAGATCAACTTCCTGCCCCTGGCCAAGGCCTACGGCATTCCCAAGGACGATCCCAACCGGGATAAGATCATGGAAGAGGCCACCATCATTGCCTGCTCCACCCCCATGAAGATCATGGAGCTGTGCTGCCAGGCCATTGAGTACATCGCTGTGTTTGCCACCAAGGGCAGCCGTTTGGCTGTTTCCGATGCCGGCTGCGGTGCGGTTTGCTGCAAGGGCGCTCTGCAGGCCGCTTCTTTGAATGTGTTTATCAACACCAAGACTCTGAAGAACCGTGAGGTTGCCGAGGAGATGAATACCAAGGCCCTGGACATGCTGGCAAAGTACGGCGCCATGGCTGACGAGATCTTCAACACGGTCAAGGCCGGCTTCGGCGTATAATCAGCCTCCCCTGCGAGGGGAGCTATGAGAAGTACTTAAATTTACGAAGATATTTCTGGAATATAAGGAGAAATCATTATGGCAAAACAGCTTTTGGGTAAAGAAGTAAACGAAGCCCTGGTAGCCAACCTGCTGGAGCGCAGCAATGCGCTGAAGGCCAAGGGCGTTGAGCCCTGCCTGGGCATTATCCGCGTGGGCGCCCGTCCCGACGACCTGTCCTACGAGAGAGGCGCCATCAAGAAGGGTGAGACCGTTGGTATCGCTGTGAAGGTGTTCGAGCTGCCTGAGGATGCTTCCCGTGAGGATGTGCTGGCTGTGGTGGATCAGGTCAACGCTGACAACACGGTTCACGGTGTTCTCATGTTCCAGCCCTTCCCCAAGCACCTGCGTGAGTATCAGAGAGAGATCTGCAACCGTCTGGATCCCAAGAAGGATATGGACTGCCTGACCGATCTGTCCAGCGCCGGTGTGTACCAGGGTCGTGACGACCTGGGCTATGCTCCCTGCACCCCCTCTGCCTGCATGGAGATCCTGGACTACTATGGCATCGACTGCAAGGGTAAGTCCGCTGTGGTCATTGGCCGCAGCCTGGTGGTTGGCAAGCCTGCCGCTATGATGCTCATCGGCAAGAATGCCACCGTGACCGTCTGCCATACCAAGACCGTGGATACCGCTGCTGTCTGCCGTGAGGCGGATATCATCATCTCCGCTGCCGGTGTGCTGGGCAGCCTGACCAAGGACTATGTCCGTGAGGGCCAGATCGTCATCGACGTTTCCATGAACTGGAATCCTGAGAAGATCACTGCCAAGGGTAAGGGCGGCATGTCCGGTGACGCTGTGTACGAGGAAGTTGAGCCCATCGTTGAGGCCATTACTCCCGTTCCCGGCGGCGTGGGCGCGGTTACCACCACTGTGCTGATGAAGCACGTGATCGAGGCTGCTGAGAAAATCTGATAGCTTCCGCTTGTGCTACTGACGGAATCAAGGCAGGTTACTGCCGGGGAGTGCAAGCGTAGAAAAAGCCGACCGTCTGGGCGATCCTGTCATGGCACGGGATCGCCCTTTTTGGACAAAAGATTTCAAACTTCAATTTATCGTACAGTGTTATTTCGGAGCGCAAGGCTTCTCCTTGGGGAGAAGCTGGCAAAAATCGGCTCTTCAGAACCGATTTTTGACTGATGTGGGGTGCTGTTTTTTTGCAACGCTCCAATCAAACCGCTACAAAATGATAAGACCCCTCATCCGCCCCAGTGTGCGCACTGGGGCACCTTCCCCCGAGGGGGAAGGCTTTGCGCATCGAAATAACAGAACGATAAATCGGAACTTGTAAAACTATGAGGTGATATTATGAAAAAACTTGCAAAAATGCAGGAAAGCAGCTTTTTGCGGCTGTTTTTTGCCGCTTTATCTGTCTGCTTTGTGATCGCAGCCTTTATTATGCCTGACCGGGCCAAGGCTTTTTCCGGCCTGTGGGATATCATGACCGGCCCTTGCAAGATCTCCACCAACTACTTTGCCCTGGGCTATGCTCCCACCTTCCTGAACATGGGCTTGGTGGGTCTGCTCTGCACGGTACTGGTGAGTCTTCCCGGCGCAAAGCCCAATAATGTGACCACCCTGGGTGTGATCCTCACCATTGGCTTCGGTTCCTGGGGCATCAATCCTCTGAACGTGATCCCCACGGTGCTGGGCGTGTGCCTGTTCTGCCTGATCAAGAAGGAAAAGCCCGGTGCCATGAGCAATGCAATGCTCTATTCTACCGGTATTGCCCCTCTGATCTCTGAGCTTTTGTTCCGCTACCCCGGTGCGGAATACCTGGGCTTCAACTGGCTGGGCCTTGCTTTGGGCCTGTTTGTGGGCCTGATCATTGGCTTCTTCCTGCCTGCGGGCCTGGGCCATGCTCCCAATATCCACAAGGGCTATGACCATTATTCTGCCGCTGTGCCCATCGGCTTTACCGCCTTCTTCCTCCGGGCAGTGCTGTACAATGTGATGCTGGGTACTACCCCCGGAGCCATGGGGCTGTCCACCCTGGCAGCCCCTGAGGCAGAGTTCTTCTATGCCTGCAACATTTTCTGCCTGGTGGTGTTTGGCGCTTGCATCGTTGTGGCTCTGGGTATGGGCTGCAGGGTTAAGGACTACTGGAATCTTATGAAGGATTCCGGTCACGGTGTCAGCTTTACTTCCAAGTATGGCAATGCCGCTTTCCTGATGAATGTGGGTGTATTCGGCCTGATGATCGTGGGCTACTACAACCTGGCGGCATTGATGGATGGCGGTTGGGACCGGGTCTCTACTGTTTGGACCGGCATGACCTTCGGCATCGTCTTCTGCATGCTGGCAACCTGCAACTCCGGCTCTCACCCCAGAAATGTATGGCCCATTATGGCGGGCTATATTGCCACTTCCTACCTCTTTGGCTGGATCAGCGGCCTTTTGGGCGTTGAGAATTATGCACTGACCATCAGCAATCAGTCCATCCTCATTGGCCTTTGCTATGCCAATGGTTTGAGCCCCATCTCCGGCAAGTACGGTGCGGGCTACGGTATGCTGGCGGCAGGTCTGCATTATCTGCTGGTCACGGCTGTGCCGGATATGCACGGTGGCTTCTGCCTGTATAACGGCGGCTTCACCGCGGCGCTGATCTGCCTGATGTTTGTGCCTCAGCTGGAGAAGTTCTGCAAGACCAAAGAAGAGAGAAAGCTTGCCAAGGCTTCCAAATAAAATAAAGGGCTGTCTCAAAACGTTTTTTGTAGGGTCACCTCTCCTGAGGTGACCGCAACCAAAATAAAAAAATAGCGCAAAATCTGCATATTTCTTGCAGATTTTGCGCTATTTTTACCTCCCGGACACCCGAGGACGGGTGTCCCTACAGTATACACAAGCGTTTTCGATCCAGTGAGACAGCCTTTTTACGATAAATGTAAGGCTACTTCAGAGACTCCCGATAATATAGGAAATCAGATCTTCAGGGGTTACGGTTTTTCCTTTATGGGGAATGCTGCTCCATTTTTTCTGTATAGCGGGATCGCTACTGCTTTGCGCACTTTCAATTGCGATTTCCATTGATCGATATATTTGCTGCGGTGTAAGATCATACTTTTGCGCCAAAACACTGAGCATTTGCTGAAAGGCTTTTGAATCCACACAACCACCTCCATCAAACAGTATATCATATTGTGAATAACTCCACAATACTGAAAAACCTGTTTTGTGTCTATAATGGTCACAGAAAAGGGAAGGGCGGTGCGTAGATGCTGGATTATAGCCCCATGTGGCAGACGATGGAGACAAAGGGGATATCCCAGTACCGTCTTTTACAGGCGGGGATCGATAATAAGACTTTGGACTGCCTGAAGAAAGGGAAAAACATCACATTGCTTACTTTGGAGAAGATCTGCAATGCACTGTCATGTACGCCCAATGAGGTTGTGAGATTTACAGAGGAATAAAGGAGCTGTTTCGAAAAGCACGAAACAGCTCCTTTTACATTGTGGAGTATGAACTGCCGCTTCGCGGATCGGACCGCGGCGGTCCCTACACGGCTTTGTATAGGGCTATTGGTCAAATGCCGGTGAGAAGACCCATGGGGTCGGAGCCGGCAAAGTTTTCCATGCCGCCGATGAACCAGTCTCCGTCCTCCTTGACCATGGGAAGGGAGGCACTTTCGGATTGCTGATAGCCGTACATATTCAGCGACATGGTCACGTCCACTGTGGCGTAGTCGCCGTCAATGCTGATAGTTTGGATGGTGATGGTGCAGTAATCGCCCATGGCACCGGCAAAGCCAAACAGATCCGTCATGCCAATGTCCATGCCGCTCATTTCGCCCATCAGACCGTCCATCAGACCCATGGTGGCCTCCATCATGGCCTGAGTCTGGGAATCCATGCATTCGAGAATTGCCTCGTAGTCACCGTCGTTGTAAGCATCCTCCAAGGCCTGGATCCGCTCCCGGATCAAGGTCTCGTCGCTTTTGAACAGATTGGGGAAGAATACAAACACCAAAGCCACTGCAGCGACCACGGCGATCAGGGGGATCAGCCATTTCAGAAAAGACTTGCTGCCTTTAACGACGCTTGCGGCCTGGTTGGGCATGGCACTATTGGGCTGGGGAGTGGTTTGCTGGGGCTGAAACTGCTTTGCGCCGCAGGCTCTGCAAAAGGCGGCGTTATCGGGAAGCTGTGTGCCGCATTGGATACAAAATGCCATAAGAGAAACCTCATTTCTTAAATCGGATGTATTTAAGGTATCATATCGGGAGAAAATTGTCAATTTCGGATTTGCCGTTGGTAATCGTGCGGTGAAAACAATGGGAATTTTCTGCGTTTTTTGTGGCATATTGCTCTTGAAAACCCGGTCCCGCGGTGGTATGATACGGCGGAAAAACGGAAAGTCTTCGACTCCCGCGGTTCGCCCCCTCAGCCCTAGACTGTCCGAGAACAAGAGGTAACAAGAATGGAATCCTATTTGATCTGTTTGGCTGTGGCATTGGTAGGCGGCCTGATGCTTTCCCGTGTCACGAAATTACTGAATCTGCCTGCAGTAACCGCCTATTTGGTGGCGGGTCTGCTGCTGGGACCCTTCTGCCTGGGTGCGCTGGGTGTCAAGGGTCTGGGCTTCGGCTCTTTGGATCAGGTGCAGAGCCTGCATATTCTCACCCAAACGGCCCTGGGCTTCATTGCCTTTTCCATGGGCAGCGAGTTCCGGCTGGCTCAGCTGAAATCCATGGGCGCTAAGGCCATCACCATCGGTGTGGCTCAGGCGGTGATCACCACCTTGGTGGTGGACGGTGTGCTGGTTGGTCTGCATTTTGCCTTCCCTAAGCTTCTGAGCCTGCCTGCGGCGCTGGTGCTGGGTGCCATTGCTTCGGCAACGGCTCCGGCGGCGACGCTGATGGTGGTCCGGCAGTATAAGGCTGATGGCCCGCTGACCCGGCTTTTGATGCTGGTGGTCGCCATTGATGACGCGGTGGGTCTTCTGCTGTTTTCTGCCTCCTTCGGCATCGCCTCCGCTATGGAAAACGGTGCAGTGAGTGTTATGGGTGTTGTGGTGGAGCCATTGGTCGAGATCGTGCTGTCTGTAGGCTTGGGTGCAGTGATGGGCTGGCTTCTTAACTGGGTGGAGTCCTTCTTCCACTCCCGCAGTAAGCGTATGACCATCTCCGTGGCCTTTGTTATGCTGACTGCCGGCCTTTCCATGCTGAAATTCCACATTGGTCCGATCCATTGCGGTTTCTCCCTGCTGCTGGTGTGCATGATGACCGGTACGGTGTTTTGCAATGTCTGTGATACCTCCGAGGAGCTCATGAGCCGTGTGGAGGGCTGGACAGTGCCGCTGAATGTGCTGTTTTTTGTGATCTCCGGTGCGGAACTGGAGCTGGATATTCTTGTAAGCCCCGTGACCCTGATCGTGGGTGTGGTATATATCCTGGCAAGATCCGCGGGCAAGTACTTTGGCGCCTGGGGCAGCTGTAAATACTGCAAATGCTCCGCCCCCATTACAAAGAACCTGGGTATTACCCTGCTTCCTCAGGCCGGTGTGGCCCTGGGTATGGCGATGACGGCTACCGCCCTGGGGGATGGCAGTATGGTACGCAATGTGGTTTTGTTCGGTGTGATGATCTATGAGCTGGTAGGCCCGGCATTGACCCGCCGCTCCTTGCTGCTGGCCGGTGAGATCCGCCCCGAGGGCAAGACCAGCGCAAGAACGCCCAACAAGCCTGCGAAAACTGTGAATATTCACTAAGTATTGATTTCCTCTCGTCTATGTGTTATAGTAATATAACCATAGAAGGGAGGAAATTTTTATGAAACTGAAAAAGCTTTGGATTATGGTTGCGCTTGTATTGGTGTTTTCATCCCTGCTGGCAGGCTGTGGGGCAGGGGAGAGCAAGGCTGCCGTGGACTATGGCTATAAGGCCGATGATATGGTAGCCCCTGAAAACTCCGTAGAGCTGAGTACCAACGAGGGAAAGACCCAGTCGGCAATGCCCGCCAACCAGAAGCTGATCCGCAAGGTCCGTATGACCGCTGAAACGGAACAGATGGATGCCCTCCTGACCAGCCTGGATCAGCGGATCACAGAACTGGGCGGCTATGTGGAGAATCGGCAGGTTACCACCAGCGCAGATAGCCGAAGCACAAGACGGTCGGCAGATCTGACCATTCGCATCCCTGCGGAAAACCTGGACGGTTTTGTCAATAAGATCTCTGAAACCGCCAACGTGCTGTCTGTCAATGAGACCGCTGAGGATATTACCCTAAGCTATGTGGCAACGGAAAGCCGGATCAAGGCCCTGGAAACCGAACAGACCCGCCTTTTGGAGCTGCTGGCGGCGGCGGAGAACATGGAAGATCTGCTGACCATCGAATCCCGGTTGACCGACGTGCGCACAGAGCTGGAGCAGGTCAATTCCCTTTTGCGGGTGTACGACAACCAGGTCAATTACGCAACGGTGGAGCTGTCCATTCAGCAGGTGCAGGAATTTACGGAGGTACGGGAGGCACCCGATGGCTTTTTTGAACGGGCATGGAATGTGCTGTGCAATGTCTGTTCGGGGATCGGTAAGTTCTTCCAGGAATTGGGCATCATCCTGATCGGTATATCACCCATTTGGGTACCCTGCCTGGTCGGATTCATCGCCTGGCGGTATTTCCGTAAACGGAAAAAGAAGAATCAGAAATAAGAAACAGCCGGTATCAACGCAAATTGCGTTGATACCGGCTCAGAGTGTCAAAAAAGCCGCAAACCGTCAAAATATGTGTGAATGGTAAAAGAAAGCAGCGTCATTGCGAGGCCACTTGTGGCCGTGGCAATCCGTTCTTCTTAAGACCTAGAAAGGCTTGCTGCGCAAGATATTTTGACTTACTGCGCAAACCGGACTCTACCGTACCTATGTACGCCGACGAGTCCGGTTTGCTTGTCTTTGCGGCTCCTTTGACCTCTGTTGCGTATTATTTCATAAACTTATCAATGGCCTGGCAAAGGTCGTCGATGGCATCCTCGTCTCCGGCGGCTACCGCATCGACCATGCAGTGACGCATATGATCCTTGAGGATCACCTTGCCGGTACCCTCCAATGCGGAACGGACGGCGGCAAGCTGGATGAGCACCTCAGAGCAGTCGTAGCCTTCTTCCACCATGCGCTTGACCTTCTCCAAATGGCCGATGGCCCGGGCCAGACGGTTGATCACCGCCTTTTGGTTTTCGTGGACATGACCGTGGGAATGGGCCAGGCCGTGGGCGTGCATATAGCTGTGTTCGTGCTCTGCCATGCATACCCTCCTTACAAAGATTTTTTATATCATAACGGATTTAGAAGTAACTTGCAAGCCCCCACGGGGGATAGGGAGCCTTATTTATTGGTTTACATAATCCACAAAGCGGAGGAAGGCTTCCCGACCTGCGGGGGTGCATTTATACACACCGGCGTCCTCCAAAACGGCGGCAAATACCCGTCCGGTCTCCTCCATGAGCACATCCATGGCGTTGTCGGCGTTGATCTCCCGGCGGCTGCGGATGGCATCCACCCAGGCAGCGTGCTTTTCCAGCTCACCGGTGAGGGGGCTGTTGTTCACGATGGCATCTGCCAGGTCGTAGAGCTCCTTTTTCAGGCGGCTGGGCAGAACGGCAAGACCCATGACCTCGATCAGGCCGATGTTCTCTTTTTTGATGTTGTGCTTGTCTGCGTGGGGATGGAAGACACCCAGCGGATGCTCCTCGGTGGTCAGGTTGTTGCGCAGGACCAGGTCCAGCTCATAGGCATCCCCTCTGCGGCGGGCAATGGGGGTGATGGTGTTGTGAGGCTCACCGTCGGTTTCCGCGAAGATGGTGGCAGACGCATCGGTGTAGCCGCGCCAGGCAAGCAAGATCCGGTCAGCCAGGTCCACCAGGCGGGCCTTGTCGGTGCCGGTCAGGCGGATGACGCTCATGGGCCATTTCACGATTCCGGCGGTAATATCCGCAAAGCCCTTGAAAGAGAGGGGCTTCTCCACGGGAGCGGTCTCCATGGCGAAGGTATAGTGACCGCCCTGGAAATGCTCGTGGCTGAGGATCGAGCCGCCCACAATGGGCAGATCCGCATTGGAGCCCACAAAATAGTGGGGGAATGCGGTGACGAAATCCAGAAGCTTCCGGAAGGCACTCCGGTCGATCTTCATGGGAATGTGCTGGGAATTGAATACAATGCAATGCTCGTTGTAGTACACATAGGGGGAGTACTGCAGACACCAGGCGGAATTATCTACCGTAATGGGGATGATCCGGTGGTTCTGCCGGGCGGGATGGTTCATCCGGCCGGCATAGCCCTCGTTTTCCGGGCAAAGCTGGCATTTGGGGTAGGCAGACTGGGGAGCATTCTTGGCGGCGGCGATGGCCTTGGGGTCTTTTTCGGGCTTGCTCAGATTGATGGTAATATCAATGGGGCCGTAGTCGCTCTCATACTTCCAGCGCATGTCCTTTGCGATCCGGTAACGGCGGATATAGTCGGTATTGCAGCTGAAATCATAATACCAGTCGGTGGCCTTTACGGGATCCTGGGCATACAGACTCTGGAAGGTGCGGATGACCTCCCGGGGCATGGGGGTAAAGATCCCCATGATCTTGGTGTCAAACAGATCCCGGGCAACGATATTGTCCTCGCACAGCCCCTTTTGGCAGGCATAGTCCAAAAGCCCGGAGAGGATCTCCTCCAGGTCCTCGCTCTGCGGCTCCGTGGAGGGCTCATAGGCATCCATGCCCAAAACCTCCAGCAGACGGTTGATAAGGTAAGCATGATCCTCCGGCTGGGTCAGACCCTTGTTCATGGCATAGGACACAAGGGAATCCAAATAAGTTCCAATTTTCATAAATCGTTCTCCCTGATAAAAGGTTATACAAATGCTTCTACGCCGCCCTGGGGACGGATGCTCAACACATGGCAAGCGCCCTCGCCGAGAACGGCATCGATGCCCTTGCGGAAGGAGTCCAGGAGGGAAACGGGGACGAAGGCCTGGACAGTACCGGCAAAGCCGCCGCCGTGGACCCGGTAAGCGCCCTGGCCCTGGAGGTAATGCTCACACAGGGCCAAAGACAGGGCCACATCCTGATTGGTCTTATAGCCTGCGGGGATCACGTTCTGCAGATACATCCAGGAGGAGTAGCCGCTTTCCTTCACAAGCTGCAGGAACCGGGCAAAATCACCGGTTTTCAGGGCTTCCACTTCCTTGGGGACCCGTGCGTTTTCCTTGTAGAAATGATAGGCGCGCAGAACTGCCCGGTCACCGAACGTTTCCCGGAGAGCGGCCATATTGGCAATAAACTCGGATTCTTCGATCTGGGTCAGAACCTCCTTGCCGAAGAAGCCGCAAACAGCCTTCAGCTCCTGGGTGATGGCGGCATACTCGTCGGTCAGGTCAGCATGGCTGGCCCGGCTGTCGATGATGCACAGCACATGACCGCAGGCGGCAAAATCAAAGGCGATGGGCTCGATCACCGGATTCTCTTTGTCAAAGAAGTCGATGGTGACCATGCTGCCCACGGCAGAGGCCATCTGATCCATCAGGCCGCAGGGCTTTCCGAAGAATACATTCTCCGCGTACTGACCGATCATGGCGATCTCCGGCTGGGAGACCTTGCCGTCAAAGAACATGTGGTTGATGATCGTGCCGATGAGCACCTCGTAAGCGGCAGAGGAGCTAAGACCGGAGCCGGGGAGAACGGTAGAGGTCACATAGGCATCAAAGCCCTCCACCTGACAGCCCAGCTGGGCGAATCGGGCGGCAACACCGCGGATCAGCGCCAGGGTGGTATTGATCTCAGTCTCTACAGGCTCCAGCTGGTCCAAAGACACCTGGCACATGGGGTAGCCTTCGGAAAGGATGCGGATGGTGTTGGTGCCGTTGACCTTCACGGCGGCTACAGCTTCCAGGTTCACGGCACCGGCCAGGACACGGCCCCGCTGATGGTCTGTGTGGTTACCGCCGATCTCGGTACGGCCGGGGGCGGAGAAGTACCGCTCCGGCGCACAGCCAAAGGTGGCGGCAAACCCGGCATTTAATGCGGATACGGTTTCAGGGGCAAGAATGAGTTTCGCCATATGTAAATAACCTCCTTGAGAAGTCCAATTTCCTTCACATACCATTATACAACAAACGACAGAAAAAGGAAAGAAGTATTTTTGTGTCATTGATAAAGAAAACGGGACTGCCGCATTGCAGCAGTCCCGCAATATGGATTTGCTTACTTGCAGAAGGCCTTGGCAACCTCTACGATATGCTCAGCGGTGAGGCCGAACTGCTCCAGCAGCTTTACAGCGGGGCCGGAGTGACCGTACTCATCGTTGACACCGATACGGCGCACGGGAGTGGGCAGCTTCTCGGACAGAACGCCGCACACAGCCTCGCCCAGGCCACCGATGATGGAGTGCTCCTCGCAGGTGATGACCTTGCCGCACTTCTTGGCAGCGGCAAGAACCAGCTCCTCGTCCAGGGGCTTGATGGTAGCCATGTTGATGACCATGGCGTTGATGCCGGCCTCAGCCAGCAGCTCACCGGCACGGATGGCTTCATAAGCCAAAAGACCGTTGGCGATGATGGCAACGTCGGTGCCGTCCTTAACGATCTCGCCCTTGCCGATCTGGAACTTGTAGTCCTCGCTGTGGAATACGGGCACAGCCAGTCTGCCAAAGCGCAGGTACACGGGACCCTCATATTCGTAAGCGGCCTTCACAGCGGCCTTGGCCTCCACATCGTCAGCGGGACAGATCACGGTCATGCCGGGAATGGAACGCATCAGAGCGAAGTCCTCACAGCACTGGTGGGAAGCACCGTCCTCGCCCACGGAGATACCGCCGTGGGTGGCGCCGATCTTCACATTCAGGTGCGGATAGCCGATGGAGTTACGGACCTGCTCGAAAGCACGGCCGGCAGCGAACATAGCAAAAGAGGAGGCGAAGGGCACCAGGCCGGTGGTGGACATACCGGCAGCGGCACAGACCATGTTGGCCTCGGCAATGCCGAAGTCAAAGTGACGGTCGGGGAAGGCCTTCTTGAAGGTGCCGGTCTTGGTGGCACCTGCCAGGTCGGCATCGAGGACCACCAGATTATCGTGCTGTGCGCCCAGCTCAGTCAGGGCGGCACCGTAGGAGTCACGGGTAGCGACTTTCTTCATTTCTGCCATAATTATGCCTCCAATTCTGCCAGCTGAGCCTTCAGCTCAGTCATAGCCTGTGCGTACTCTGCGTCGTTGGGAGCCTTGCCGTGCCAGCCGGCATCGTTTTCCATGTAGGAAACGCCCTTGCCCTTGACGGTCTTGATGACGATGGCGGAGGGCTGGCCCTTGGTTTCCTTTGCCTTGTTGAAGGCGGCCTCGATGGCGTCGAAGTCATGGCCGTCAATTTCCTGGACAGCAAAGCCGAAGGCGACCAGCTTGTCCACGATGGGGTAGGGACTCATCACATCGGCAATGCTGCCGTCGATCTGCAGACCGTTGTTGTCCACAACGATGCACAGATTGTCCAGCTTGTAGTGAGAAGCAGCCATGCAAGCCTCCCATACCTGACCTTCCTGGATCTCACCGTCGCCCAGCAGGGAGTAGACACGGTTGGTCTTGCCCTGGTGCTTGGCGCCCAGTGCCATGCCCACAGCGGTGGAAACGCCCTGACCCAGAGAGCCGGTGGACATATCCACACCGGGGACCATGTTCATGTTGGGGTGGCCCTGCAGGTAGGAATCAATATGACGGAAGGTGGGCAGATCCTCCACGGGGAAGAAGCCGCGGTTTGCCAAAGTGGCATACAGGCCGGGGGTGGTGTGGCCCTTGCTCAGGACGAAACGGTCACGACCCTCCCACTTGGGGTTCTTGGGATCAATGTTCATTTCCTTGAAGTACAGGTAGGTGAATACCTCCGCGGCGGACAGAGAGCCGCCCGGGTGACCTGCCTTGGCACCGTAGGTGGATTCGATCACACCCATACGGACCTTGCAGGCAGTGATCTGCAATTGCTTCTTTTCGCTAGAAGTCATGATTTGCCTCCTTAGTATTTTTTCGGTTCCATCGGAACATAGTTATGTTTTTACGGCCATCCATAGCCACTGTATATAATAGCATCAATTGTCGGAACTTGCAAGGGTTTTTACCCAAAAAGTGCCTCCAAGTCCGTATCGCACAGGAAAACAGCTCCGTAGGAAATGGTCAGATGGAACAAAGAGGTATTCCATTTGGTATCTTTGCCCCAGCCTTCAAAGGTGACCTTGCCGCCCTCACGGATCGTGCGAAGCCAGGCGCCTTCATCCTTCATAAGAGAGCCGATCCGATCCTGCATACCGTAGCGCACAAAGCCTTCCAGTGCGATAAAGGCAGTGAACAGATACAGTGACGACAGCTTGCGGCTTTGGAGCATTTCGGAAATATTTTTTACGCATTCCGCATCCGGGCATAGCCCAAAGCCAAAGGGGAACACATTGCCCACAAGGCTCACATGCTCTGAATGCAGACTGTCGGTGAACAGATGCCGTTTTTCATCATAAAACGCGGCATAGAAGGCTTCCAAAAGACAAGCGGTATCCCGGTAAGCGGGAAGTGCCAGGGCATCAGCCATTTTATTGGCGGTATGGATCGCCTGAATGTAGTAGGCGTTAATAGAAACGTGGGGCTCGTGACAAACAGTACCCTCCCGGATTTGCACATCGTAGCCGTCCCGGTAAGGCTTGGGCCATTCCACCACGCACCATTTATCCAGATCCTGCAGCAGCCCATCCTTCTCATAATCCCGGCGGTAAGCCTCCAAAAGACGGCAGACCTTGGGGTAGTTTTGCGCCAGGTAGTCCCGGTCACCGGTGATACGGTAATGCCACAAGACCAGATCACAGAGGATCAGGGGGTATTCTGCCACCTCCTGCATGAAGGAGCAGTCCAGGCAGGTGAGCATGGTATCTACCAATTGGGTAGAAGCAAAGCCATCGTCGATCAGTTTACGGGTCATGGTATCGTCTCCGGTGAGAAGAAGACCCGTCAGGCAGGTATAACAGCCGTCTCCCACATAAAAGCCCCGTTCCCGTTCCATGCAGTCCTGAATGGCATCCTGAACGCCCCAGTACAAGGTGTTCGCGCAAAGCCCGAAAATCGCCTGAAGGTCAGGATCTTTCGCGTATTCCGGACGGATCTGCCGGTTCAGGGTGAAGGGGTAATGCCGAGTCAGCAGTCGGCATTGGGTCACCTGACAGCCGGGGGGAAGCAGCAGTTCCGCATAACGGAAGACCTTGTATTCAAAGGGGGAGAGGTGATTTTCCCCCTCTTTGAGGATCCAGGGTTCTTCGTAATCGCAGTTTGCCCGAAGCTTCCAGCGAACAGAGCCGTCTTCGTTCAGCTCCTGACCGTAACGGACTGTGACAGTCTGCGCCTCGTGACCGGTGACTGCCAGCTCCAGGCAACCCACAAAGTTTGCACCGAAGTCTGCGGTGAACACCCCATCCCGGCAGTGGGTGGCAACGGGCTCTACATACTCTTCCACTAAGCTATGGGTAGCCTGGGGCGTGAGGGTATAATCCCAATGCTTTCGATATTGGGCAAATTCCCAGGAAGAATCGTCATAATCCGGCTGCTCGAAGCCCTCCTGGAGGCTTCGGGAATCGTAGCCTTCCAAAAAAGCGGTATCATAGCCCACAGTTCCCACCTCGGAAAATCCTGTGTGGGGGTGGGTACGGAAGGTCTCATCACTGGAAAGAAGGAGCCTTCCGTCACAGCAAAGGTCCAAAAGCAGACCGTGGCGCTGGTCACCGCTTTGCCAGCTGCGGTTGATCAACCCCTGATATAGGGTGTGGATGGCGATCACGTTGTTACCGGGCTGTAAAAACCGGGTCACATCCAGGGTGTTGTAGTTGTACTGGAAATGGTAGCAGGGTGCCGGACCTTGGTTTACATAACGTCCGTTAATATAGAGCTTGTAATAATCGTCGGCAGTGATATAGAGGGTCGCTTTTTGGGGAAGCGTATCCAACGAAAATCCCTTACGGAACAAAATGTGCCGGTTGCGGTGTTCCCTGCAATCCAGCTTGGGGCGTCCGATTTGACGGAAAAACACATTTCGGGGCTGCAGATCGGCAAACTCCCGGTCGGTGATCCATTTTCCTGAAAACCTGTGCATACATACCCTCCTTACATAATGACAGGGATGAAAGATAGAATATCCATAGAATCCGGGGTGACCCGGCAATTGACCGCCAGGATCTGAACCCCGGCGGCATGAGCCTGGCGTAAAGCAGCGCCAAACGCCGGATCGGTGGCATCGTTGGGATGCAAGGACTGCACATCCTCCATTTGGATCACAAACAGTACATAGGCCCCATAGCCCTGAGCTGCCAAGGCGGTCAACTCCCGTAAATGCTTTGCACCCCGCTGGGTGGGGGCATCGGGGAAGGCACAAACACCATCGCTTTCCAGGGTCACGCCCTTGACCTCCAGGAAGCAGGGCTTCCCATCCTTCACAAAGGAAAAATCAAACCGGGACTGTCCCCATTTGGTCTCCGGGCGCAGATCGGATACGGTCCCCAGACCGCCCGCTGCCAGCCACTCTCCGGCGGCCTTGTTGGGGGCCTGAGAGTCCATATTGATCAGCCGGTGACCCTTTTGCACAGCGATCAGGTCAAATTGGGTCTTCCGTAAGGGATTCCGGGACTGCTGACACCAGACGGCGGCTCCGGCAGGGAGCAATTCTTTGCATCGACCGGTGTTTTTTACATGGCAGATCTCGGTTTTTCCGTCCATTTCAATATGGGCAATGAACCGGTTGGGCCGGGCCAAAAACCGCCCGGGAACCATATTCTCGTACTTCATTACAGCCAGCCCAGGCAGCCAAAGAGGATGCCGGCGGCGGCAGAAATGCAGATAATGATGATGGGATGTACTTTCTTGAAGGCCAAAACTGCCATAACGGCAAACAGGCCGGCGCTGATCCAAAATGCGGAGGTGCTGAAAATGGACCAGGCAAAGCCGCTGGGGATCAGGACCTGGCGAACCACCTTCAAAACCGCATTGGCAATGAGGCCCACCACTGCGGGCTTCAGACCGGACATTGCCCCCTTGACCAGGGAGGACTGCTTGAAGCGGTCATAGCATTTGGCAACGATCAGGATCACGATAAAGCTGGGCAGTACCACGCCCATGGTGGCGCAGAAGGAGCCAAGCATGGAAGCCAGGAAGTCACCGCCTGCGTCCCGTCCTACCACAGAGCCCACATAGGTAGCCATATTGATGGCAAAGGGACCGGGGGTGGATTCGCTGACAGCCACAAAGTTAATGAGACTGGACTCGGAGATCAGCTCGCCCCAGCGGGCGGCAACCTCCGACTGGATCATGGGAAGCATGGCATAGCCGCCGCCAAAGGTCACGATGCCGATGGTAAAGAAGGTCAGAAACAGTTCCAAATACGCCATTATTTCTTTCCCTCCTTACAAAGACCGGGGCAGAATTTGCTGGTGAGGATGCCGAAAATACCACAGCCCAGGATCACGAAGATCACATTGACGGGCAAAAATGTGGTAAGCAGGAAGGAAGCACCCATAACGATATAGCTTGCGATGCTTTTGGGTGCCTTTTTGTACATGGTCCAAAGGGCCTTAAACAGCAGAGCCATCACGCCGGCCTGAATGCCCCGGAAGGCATACTGCACATATTTGACCTCCTGGAACTGAGCCAATACAAAGCTCAGGGCCAAAATGATCACAAAGCTTGGCAGAACCACACCCAATGTGGCAGCCGCAGAGCCCATCACGCCTGCGGCCCGGTAGCCCACAAAGGTCGCCGAGTTAATGGCGATGGGACCGGGGGTGGACTCGGCAATGGCCACGATGTCCAAAATATCCTCATCGGTGACCCATTTGCGTTTTTCTACAGCTTCATGCTGGATCAGCGGGATCATGGCATACCCACCGCCAAAGGTAAACCCACCGATCTTGAAGAAGGTCAGAAAGACCTGCCAAAGACGTTTCAGTTTCATAGCGTTCTCCTTAATTTAATATTCTCCTCTATACAATACTGCAAACGGGGGAAAAAATCAATCACAAGATATTCTCATCCCGATAAACGGAAATTTGCAATTCTGTGCGCTATCTGCTATAATGGCAAAAGGAGTGTGATCGTATGGTAAATGTTTGCGATATTCATGTGATGAAGCCGTTGCTTGCGGAGCATGGCTTTCATTTTTCCAAGGCGAAGGGACAGAATTTCCTCATTGCCGGGTGGGTCCCGGAGCGGATCGCCGAGGATTCCGGTGTGGATGAGACGGTAGGTGTTTTGGAGATCGGTCCCGGAATCGGCCCTCTGACCCAGCAGCTGTGTCTGCGGGCGAAAAAGGTCTGCGCTGTGGAGCTGGATCGCCGTTTGGAGCCGATCCTGCAGCAGACTGTGGGGGAATTTGACAATCTGCAGATCCTTTGGGATGACGTTCTGAAGCGGGATATTCCGGCTTTGGTAAAAGAGCAGTTTGCGGGGCTTCGCCCGATGGCCTGTGCCAATCTGCCCTACTATATTACATCTCCCATCCTGACCGCCCTTTTGGAGGCGGGCTGCTTTGAGGCGGTGACGGTGATGGTGCAGAAGGAAGTGGCCCAGCGGATCGCCGCAAGGGCCGGTACTGCCGATTACAGTGCGTTTACAATATTCTGCCAGTACTATACAGAGCCGGAGATCCTGTTCGATGTGCCTGCCGGGTGCTTTTTGCCCCAGCCCAAGGTCACCTCTGCGGTGATCACCCTGCGCACCCGTAAGGAGCGGCCCTGGAAGATTCTGGACGAAAAGGTGTTTTTTAAGGCGGTCCGGGCAAGCTTTGCCATGCGCCGCAAGACCCTGCAAAACGGCCTGGCGGCAGGCTTTCCGGAGCTTGGCAAGGCCGGTGCCGCCCAGGTGATCGCAGCCTGCGGTCTTCCGGCTACCGTTCGGGGCGAGACCCTGGACATCGCCAAATTCGCCGCCCTGGCCAACGAAATCGTGAACTATAAAAAGTAAATTCCAATTTATCGCGCAGTGTTATTTCGATGCGCGATAAATTGGAATTTGAAAGGAGTATATTCTGTGATCGAATATCTGTTTTTGGATTTGGACGATACCATTTTGGATTTTCAGAAGGCAGAGCATATTGCCATCCGCAAGACCATTGCGGATTTTGGAGTCGACCCCACGGACGAGGTCTGCGCCCTTTACAGCCGGATCAACAAAGCCCATTGGGAGGCTTTGGAACGCAAGGAGCTGGTCCGGGAGCAGGTGCTTGTGGGACGGTTTGCGGTGCTGTTTGAGACCCTGGGGGTTACCGTAGATGCGGAAAGCTGCGCCCGGCGGTATGAGGACAATCTGTCCCAGGGGCATTATTTTCTGCCCGGTGCCGAAGAGGCCCTGGCACAGCTTTCTAAATCATACAAGCTTTACTTAACCAGCAACGGCACCGCCAAGGTCCAGGCCGGACGGCTGAAAAGTGCCAATATCAGCCACTATTTCCGGGAGATCTTTGTATCCCAGGAGCTGGGTGCCAACAAGCCGGAGCTTGCCTATTTTCAGGCCTGCTTTGCCCGGATCCCGGGCATCGACCCGAAAAAGACCATGATCGTGGGTGACAGCCTGACCTCGGATATTTTGGGCGGCCTGAATGCGGGGCTTTGGACCTGCTGGGTCAATCCCAGCCATAAGCCCTGCCGGGAGGATATTCGCCCCCATTACGAGATCGAGGGGCTTTCCCAGCTGGAAGGGCTTTTGAAAAAGCTGTGAGGAATGCCCCTGAAGGGCATCTGTAGGCTGAGGACCCCCACCGGGATTCCTGAGTAGATATAAGATACTGGAAATTAGATATTGAAGATAGTGCGATAGTAGGATACTGAAGATATCTTGTATCATCACTATCTCCAATATCTTATATCTTGTATCTACTATCTTGTATCTGCAAAAGTGTATTCCTGTATGCCTTTGGGAAACCGATGAGGTGAGGATCCGGGCCGATGGGGGAAAATGGCTTGCATCGGCGCAGAAAATGTGTTATGAATCGCTCCGTAAGGAGGACTTTTTATGGAAAACATCATTGAGATCCGCCAATTACACAAATCCTTCGGGGAGGTAAAGGCGGTAAACGACCTGAGCTTTCAGGTGCGGAAAGGAGAGCTGTTTGCCTTTTTGGGTGTAAACGGGGCGGGAAAATCCACCACCATCAACATCCTTTGCGGTCAGCTTTCCAAGGACAGCGGTACGGTCGTTGTTGCCGGGGCAGACCTGGACACAGACCCGGACCCTATCAAACGGGAGCTGGGGGTGGTGTTTCAAAGCTCTGTTTTGGACAGCGCCCTGACTGTATATGAGAATCTGCGCAGCCGGGGGGCTTTGTACGGCATCACCGGAAAGGCCTTTGAAGCACGGCTGGAGGAACTGTCCCAAATGCTGTGCTTTGGCGACCTTTTGGGGCGCGCTGTGGGCAAGCTGTCCGGCGGTCAGCGGCGGCGCATCGATATCGCCCGGGCGCTGCTCCATAAGCCCGGGATCCTGATTTTGGACGAGCCCACCACAGGCCTGGACCCTCAGACCCGGAAGGTGATCTGGGACGTGATCGCCCAACTGCGCAAGGATGCCCACATGACCGTATTCTTAACCACCCATTATATGGAGGAGGCGGCAGAGGCGGACTATGTGGTGATTTTAGAGAGCGGTCAGATCGCCGCCCAGGGTACACCTTTGGAGCTGAAAAATACCTATACCGGGGACTTTGTGACCATCTACGGTCAGTCGGAAGCACAGATCCAAGCTCTGAAACTGCCCTATGAGCCCCTTCGGGATGCCTGGCGGCTGTCGGTGCCCAACACCGGGGAGGCCACCCAGCTGATCCTCTCTCACCCGGAGCTGTTCCGGGACTATGAGATCACCAAGGGGAAAATGGATGATGTTTTTTTGGCGGTCACAGGAAGAAGCCTTTCAGGAGGTGGGGAGAAATGACAGCAGTAAAAGCCATGCTTCGGCGCAATGTGAAGCTGTTTTTTAAGGACAAGGGAATGTTCTTTACCTCCCTGATCACCCCCATGATCCTTTTGGTGCTGTATGCGACCTTTTTGGCCAATGTCTACCGGGACAGCTTCTTGTCGGGGATGCCCGCGGGGATCACTCTGGCAGAGGACATTTTGGACGGCCTGGTAGGTGGACAGCTGGTGTCCTCCATTTTGGCGGTATCCTGCGTAACGGTCGCCTTTTGCTCCAATTTCCTTATGGTGCAGGACAGAGCCAACGGCACCGCCAGGGATCTGGGCATGTGTCCGGTGAAGCCTGCGGTATTGTCTGTAAGCTATTACGGCGCGACTTTGATCAGCACGGGCATTATCTGCTTTGCGGCCATGGCGGCTTGCCTTGGATATGTTGCTGTGACCGGCTGGTATTTATCCGCCATGGATGTGGTATCCATGGCCCTGGATGTGCTGGTACTGGTGCTGTTTGGAACAGCGCTGTCTTCCGTTGTGAATTTCTTCCTGTCCACCCAGGGACAGATCTCGGCGGTGGGCTCCATCGTCAGCGCCGGTTACGGCTTTATCTGCGGCGCGTATATGCCCGTCTCCTCCTTTGGAAGCGGCTTACAGAAGGCCGTTTCCTTCCTGCCCGGAACCTACGGGACCTCACTGCTTCGCAATCACGCTCTGGGCGGTGTGTTTTCCGAAATGGAAAGCCAGGGGATCCCCGGGGAGGTTTTGGCTTCCATGAAGGATCTGCTGGACTGCAATGTGTACTTTTTTGGAACAGCCGTTTCTGTGCCGGTGATGTACGCCATTGTGATCGGTGCCGGGGCTGCGCTTTTGGGTGTGTATGTTCTGCTGAATGCCCATAGGAAGCGTTCCTGAAGAAATTACGCAAAAAATTTTTACCAAAGAGATAATAAAAATTGGGGTGCTGCAAAAGCACCCCAACAAAACTATCATATCACAGCAAGATATTCTCTGTCAACAAGAAAGTGATTGGATGGGGAACATTCTGCTTTTTGCACGATTTTGAAGGTAAAACCGGGAAATACAAGGCAGTTTTATTGTGAAATATCCCATCTTGCAATTTTAAGATTTTTGCGGTATCATTAAGGCACAAGAAAGGGTGATACCAATGATCTGATAAGTGATGGATCCTAAAGAAAAACGGATCCAAGCCGGACGTTCCTACCCTTCCTCCCGATGATATATATTTCCCATGAAAAACGGAAACAATGAGAATTGACCCGGGAGCAATTCAGATCAACAGGAAGGTCCCCAACTCTGCAGAAAGCGAGGTTAACCACAGATGGAACCCAAGAATTTTGGGAAATAACCCTCAACCGTTACAGTGAAGTAGGTAACGTGTTGAGGGTTATTTCTTTGCATTTTTGGGCGCGTGGTTGACGGGACTTGCTTTTTTTGGTAGAATGAGCAAGGCCTTTTAACGAGAAACAATATCCGAGCCATTGGGAGGAAAAACATGAAAAAGCTTATTTGCGTTTTGCTGGCGCTGGTGATGCTGTTGTCCCTGGCCGCCTGCGGAGAAGAGAAGACCCAAAAAGAAGAACACGGCACTGAGCCGACCCCGACTACCCCGGTATCTGACGACGGTATTTTTTACTTCGGCAGTGAGACCGGTAAGCAGAAGCTTAAGGCTGCTCCCAATCCGCTGGACCCTGCACAGGTCTACAGCCGGATAGACTTCCATGAAAAGCTGCTCTACGGCAGATTTGTGGCAGAAGATCAGCAGGCCTATACCGCGGAGGCAGTCTACGAAACGCTGACCTACAGTGCTACCCACGGATTCTCCACAGCGGAAGAGAATCTGTGTACCGAGCCTATGTCCACCTTGCCGGTTAGCGTGGAGATGGGACCCTCTGCCTGCCACTACGGCCGAAAGCTCAGAGGAGACTATGAGTGGGCAACACTGGGACTGCTCAATGAGCGGGGCTATAAGGTCGATGTGCTGTGTACCTATACAGTCTCCGGCAATACCGTTTCTTTTACGCCCTTGGCAGCCTATGAAGAGAAGATGGACGAGAATATGGTCTTACAGCAGATCCTGTACACTGTGGGCGAAAACAGCCTGGAGTATACCTTTGAAGTGGCAGGTACCAGCCTGAAGCTGACCCGTGACGGGCAGACCATGGATATGAAGACCTGGTATTTCTCCGAGGATAATTCCGGCAGTATTTCCTTCGCCGGATATTTGGCAGAAGGCTCTGCGGCATTTGCCAATATGGATCATTTTTCTTGCACCTGGGCTGAGGACTTCACATCCATCTACCTGACCACCTTGCAGGACGAACTGTACAGCGCCTCCCTTCACAACGCCTGTGCTGCTTTGAATGAGAACGGACAGCTGAGCTTCTACTGGGAAACGGAGGATGAAGCGGGCAATATTCAGGAGCATTTGGAGCATCTGATCTACTACCCCGGCGACGGTCAGTCCGTGGCGTTGACGGACGGGGAAACGGTATATTATTATACAGAAAGCTACACCAGCCGCGAGGCTGTCGCCATTGGCGAGGGCATGACCCAGCAGGAGCGGGAGCAGCTGCAGACCCTTTCCGATAATGAGATCCAGCAGATCGCCCAAAAGAAGGCGGACCTCTTGGAGGATCTGGCCAAGGCCTATGAGGAGGCTGGACTGAATGTTTCCATCAATACCCGTACCGGCGAGATCGCTTTGGATTCTACCGTGCTGTTTGGGGTAGATGAGTCTGTGATCTCCCAAGAGGGCCAGGCATTTCTGCAGAAGTTCACCCAGATCTATACCTCTGTGGTATACAGTGATAAGTATGCAGACTTTGTATCCCGGATCTTGGTAGAGGGACATACGGACACCAGCGGTGATTATGCACACAATCAGGTCCTGTCTCAGGAGCGTGCTGACAGTGTCAAGACCTATTGCCAGTCTGAGGAATGCGGTGTGGATGCGGCCCATCGGGAAGCCTTCTCCCAGTCCCTGGAGGCTGTGGGTTATGCCTGTGACAAGCCTGTTTATGACGAAAACGGAGAAGTGGATATGGATGCTTCCCGCCGCGTATCCTTCCGCTTTATTGTCCGCCTGACTGCCGCAGACTAAGTGCAGCGAACCACACGTGTGAAACACACCGCACAATAACAGAGGCTAAAACGAAAGGGCGCGTATCGCAATGCTTCAATTTATCTGTTACCCCAAATGCACCACCTGCCAAAAGGCAAAAAAGTGGCTGGACGATCACAGGATTCCCTACGAATTGCGGGATATCAAGCTGGAAAATCCCACTCTTGAAGAATTGACCCAATGGTATCAGGCCAGCGGTCTGCCTTTGCGGAAGTTTTTTAATACCAGCGGCCTTTTGTACAAATCCATGGAGCTGAAGACCAAGCTTCCGGCTATGACCGATGGGGAAATGCTGGCACTTTTGGCAAGTGACGGCATGCTGGTCAAGCGGCCTCTGCTCGTGGGTGACGGGGCTGTACTGGTGGGCTTCAAAGAGCCCCAGTGGGAAGAAATAACCGGGAGGTAAGGGCATGTTTGAACAGACAAAGGCACTGTGCCAGGCATTTTTGGATATGGGGATCCCGGGCTTTGACCTCATCGTTTATAAGGACGGGGAATGCATTTTGCGGCATATGGGCGGCTATGCAGACCTGGAAAACAAGATCCCGGTGCGGGGAAAGGAAAAGTATCATATCTATTCCTGCTCCAAGCTGTTTACCTGCGTGGCGGCTATGCAGCTGTGGGAAAAGGGGCTGTTTTCCCTGGAAGACCCGGTTGCCCGGTATCTTCCGGCCTTTGGAGAAATGACCGTAAAAACGGAAAATGGCATCCAAAAGGCAAAAAATCCCATCCTGATCCGGCAACTGTTCCAGATGACTGCCGGTCTGAACTATGATCTGCAGACCCCGGCCCTTCGGGAGTACTACGAAGCCTGCCAGCGACGCTGCCCTACGGTGGAACTTGTCAATGTGATCGCAAAAACGCCTTTGGAGTTTGAGCCGGGAGAGGGCTGGCACTACAGCCTTTGCCATGATGTGCTGGCGGCTCTGGTGGAGGTTTTGTCCGGGGAGAAATTTGAAGTCTATGTAAAAAAGCATATTTTTGATCCTTTGGGCATGGTCCATTCCGATTTTCTTCATCCCATTGAGGATTGGGAGGGCTTTGCACGGCAATACCGGTATGTGGAAGCCACGGGAGAATATCAGCCCTGGTGGAAGAATACCTATCGCCCGGGCAGAGAATATGCCAGCGGCGGTGCCGGCTGTGTCTCCACAGTAGAGGACTATATCAAGTTCCTGGAGGCCTTGCTGGGAGAAAAGCTTCTTAAACAGCAGACCATTGCCATGATGGCGACGGATGCTTTGACAGAAAAGCAGCGGGCGATGTATACCTATCAAACCCCCAGCATCGGCTACGGACTGGGCATGCGTGCCCCCCGGCAGGATCCGGAGCATACGGAATTTGGCTGGGGCGGTGCGGCAGGTGCCTTTGCCTCGGTGGATCCGGTGAACAAGCTTACGATCTACTATGCCCAGCATGTGCTGACAGCACCCAACCGCTCTTTGCGGCGGTGGCTGTATACCACAGTCCGTGGCGACCTGACCGGCAAAAAGGTCCAGATCCCGGGCGTGGAAGTAAATTACGACCTTGACATTACATACTAAAAACAGTGCTGTCTGTTATGGCTTACAAAAAACCGTAACAGACAGCACTGTTTTCGTCTATTTTTTTATAAAGGGTTACTGCGGAACTTCGTTGAGAACATTTCCGGATGTGTCAATCGTGATCAGAAACTCCGTTCCGAGGGTATTCTCCGCCTTGAATGTACAGGTCCCATTTTCAAAGTAAATATCACTGTCATAGAACATATCAATGTTATAATCAGACAGGTCTATTACTTTTTGTCCATTTGTGTCGTAAAAGAACTGATCCGAAGCAAAAATGAGACCTTCCGAAAGTATGCTCTCAGGATGTACGCCTGCTACCCCGGAAGCGAACGTCTCTATATCCAATGTTTGCGTATCCAAAAGACACCAGTCAAACACCTGGTCTTCTAACCAACCGGAGTTTGTTCCGGTTATTTCCCAATACAAGAGAATTTTTCCGTTCTCGGTAATAATTTTTCTGTCAGCCTTGGAACTGCGATAGAGCAAGCTGAACTCCTCGCAGTCAACTACGTAACTTTTTAAGGTATTGCAACTAAAGAGAATCATGGTGTGGTCATAAAGATCGAGTCCTGTTGCAGTACGTGTGTTATAGGATTCCATGGCAAATGCTCCGGTATCGATAAAACGTATCATTTCAGTGATAGAGCTATAATAGGATAAATCGTATCCCGACTCACGGCCCATGGGGGCCTCAACATGGAAAAGCCCATCCTCCCACAGAAATGGAAAATCTGCAGATAAAGGATATAGCCATTCGTTATTTTTAATGGCACCAACGGTGATTTCAAAGCCGAGCGAAGTTTCCGTTTGGTTGGCAACCAATTCATAAGCATTACCGGAAGTGTCTACACCGCTGCAGAGAATATGGTCGCAGGAGGCGCTCAATCTTTGCTCGTATGTAACATCATCGGAATCATCTGTGCTGCCGCAGGCACATAAGACGATGGCTAAGGATAACATAAAAACCGTACTAATAAGTTTTCTTATAAAGCTACTCCTCAAAAATGAAGTTTGCAAAATGTCTATGCTTCTAGGGATGTGTCGCTAATCTTAGTGCCGCAAAACTGACAAAATATGCTGTCATCGGGAAGCACCTTGCTGCATTGCCCACAGACCCGCTGATGACCGCCGGTTACGATTCCCGCGCCGCAATTTCTGCAAAACTGGCTGCCGTCCAAAAGTGATTTTCCGCATTTTCTGCAAAAATGCGGTTTGGAAGCCATGCTGTCACGCTTGTTCTTTCCGCAGAGACAGGAGGTTTCAAACAGGGAATGGATTCGACCGCAGCTACACTGCCATCCAGAGAAATTGCTGTCGATCTGAACCACCGGTTTTGGAGCATCCATACCTGTTGCTTGCGCTTTGCGTGCTTTGTGTGTATCCCATACATCGGAAAGTGATTTCGCCAGCCATATGGTACCTGCGTACAAAAGCATAGTGGGGATGGCACCTAACAGAATGCCTTTTGACCGGAGCACTACAGGGATTGCAGAGCTGATAAACAGACAACCAAACCAAATAAGTACTTTCATAATGGGGACACTCCTTAATAGATTTTTGTTCCGCATTTGTGACAGAATGCACTGTCTGACGGCAGCGGTTGACCACAATTTTTACATACTGTGGCATTGGACACTGGGGGCACATCATCCAGGAATTCTGCGTTAGCGGCTTTCGCCCTGTGAAGAATCACAGCAACAAAGGCTATCGCCAGGATGCCCAGTATGATCAGAATGAGGACGGGGCTGGAGCTGTCAGAAGACTTAGTCTGCGCAGGTACAGCTTCAGGCAACTTGCTGTCAGCCCCACCCTCTGTCACAGAAGGCGGCGCAACAGTGGCTATGGTCTCGGGAATGGTCGGTGCAGTTGCTGTGGCTTCGGGAATGATGGAGACCGCAGGGTATTCTACACTTTCCAGCAGGGCTTCAAAATCGGAATATAGAATGTGCGTGTCTGTGCCGCTGAATTGGAAGGTATACATCCAGCCGTCATCGAAGTATAACAATTGGGTCATATCCAAGGACAGATCCAACCCGTACACATTAGAGGAAACATTGGCCTGGATCGCAAAGTACTCTACGCCGTTATAGGAAGCGATAGAAACGTCGCTTAAGGGAATGTCAAAGGCCTGAGCGATATCAAGCCGTGTAAACGCGGAGTTATTCATTTCCTCACGGGAAGATCCGGACCGCTCAGCTACGGACATTTGACTCCATATATCGGTGCTACCGTAGAGGATCGAGCATCCGGTATCCTGGGTGGAGATAAACTTAGCATCAAGAAACTGCCGATCCTTGCTTAAGGGTTCTTCCTTCCAACTGGAAGAAAGGCAAAAGGTCACCTCTCGCTGTGGGTCGGTATACACAAACCCATCTGTCTGCTCCGTGGGAGTGGATGCGGAAAAGGGACTGTCAAACAGAATGCAGTCCACGATCTGCTGAATGGTTGCCTCCTGCTCGGAGGAGAGGGATCCGGAATAGGAGCGCATTGTGAAATTCATAGCTTTTCCGCAGTATACTGTGCTATATTGCAGACCATGTACGGTGTTGGCGCTGTCTGAGAAATACATCTTGACGAACTTGGTTTGTGCGTGATGGTAAACCTCGTGCTTTGAAACGTTGAAGCCGTAGGCAGAGAACTGATCCTTCAGGGACGTGATCGTGATATTCAGCATAGTATCACTGAGCGCGGCAAAGTTATCCAAACTGCTTTCCGTCATGGTAAATACGATCTCCTCAGTGAAACTGGGGGAGATGGCGTTAAGGTAAATACCGCTGGCTTCAAATTGGTCGATGACTGCCGATTTTGTAGTCCTACAATTGCTGAATATAGGGTCGCTGGCTGACGTGTCTCTTGTGATGACAGAGAACTCGGACGGAATGGCGACCTGAAGTCCCATCTCATCAAGGTCGTATATATTGGATTCAGCAGAAACAGGAAAGGGGAAAGCAAGCAGAACGATAAGAAAAAAGAGAATTGTTTTTTTCATAAATTCATCACCGGACTTGCTGCTGTCATAATTCAGTAACAGTAAAATTTAGACGTAACAGAATGTTACATAAAAGAGTGTAACACAATGTTACAATAAATGCAAGGGGTGATTGGATGATTGGGCTAAAAAATATTCGAAAGCAGCGAAATTTGAATCAGCAAAAGGTCGCTATGGACTTGAATATTTCAAGAGAGGCCTTGTCCTATTACGAAAACGGTAAGCGTGAGCCGTCCCTGGCACTTTTGGTTGCAATGTCGAAGTATTATAATGTGTCGATAAATTATCTGATTACCGGTGAAGAATTTCAAAAAAGATAAACCTACCTTTTTCGATGGAATAAAGGTGGGTTTGTTTTTTGCTTAGGCGGTATAATCTCCTGCCTTTTACAGATACTAACAGCGTAATTTGTAAAAATAATGTAGGGGGAGCGATGGGAGCGCCGCCTGTGGCGGATGAAGCGACCTGAGCGAGTGGCAGCGGTCGATAAAATCGAGGAAAAACGCAAACCCGAAGATTTTATCGGGCACCGCAACAGGACGTTGACCGTCCGCGGGTCGATGTGGGTATCGACCCCTACAAATGCGAAAAGGAGAAAGATATATGAAAGCAACTGGGGAGCGATGGGAGCGCTGCCTGTGGCAGATGAAGCGACCTGAGCGAGTGGCCGCGGTCGACAGCTGAGGAAGGCTTTTCAAAGCCGACGAAGATGTCGGGCACCGCAACAGGGATTGTCAGAAGAGTAGACGATTTGGGGCGGATCGTGATTCCCAAGGAGATCAGAAGAACCCTCAAGATTAGAGAAGGAGCCCCCTTGCTGACAACATTGACACCAATCGATTTGTTTTGCTATGGAATGTTCTCTCTTGCAGAAAGAATAAAATAATGTTCTTTTTATTGGACCGAAGCTATGATATAATCTTCATAGTAAAACCAAAGGGAGGTATACATATGGCCTTTGTGGAACTTGACCAAAAACTAATTGACGAATGCACAAAAGATACGATTGACCTTGAGAAAATCAAGGGGTTAATTGCAGATGGTGCAGATATCAATGCTTTTGACGAAGAACATCAACAAGCACTATTTGATGAGATTTTGAATTATTACATATTTGAAAGCAGAGATCGGCAACTGAACATATCGAATCTTTATAGCATTTCAGAATTATTCGCAGGAATCGGTTTGATATTAAACAAGAGACCTGATGATAGTGACTACTTTTTGTTAAATCGTTTTCGTTTTTTGCCTCCCGAAAAAACAAGTGTAGATACTTTTAAATTACTGCTTGAAAAGTGTACATATTCTTTTGAGGACATTGATAGCATATCAACGGATGCAACCCTGGACTTGCATTTAGGGCTATATTACTTTTTTGAGCAAACCCAAAACTATTCTGAAGCAGATAGCTTGACCTATTTCTTGGAGTTGATTTATTGGGCTTCTGCTTACACTGTTAAGGTATATTCTGATAAATGTGCGAAAGATATGCTGTCTTATGATTGGTTTGATAGGGATAAAAATAAAATTGAAATGGTTTGCAAAAATCGTTCCACATCCGTGTTTGTTGAAGATTTAGAGACACACCAGCGAATGGAAATTGATGGTTGGTCAATGAAGTACTAATAAGGTTTGCTTTTAAGTATAAATCTTCCTCTTTTACAAATAATAGCATCGTAATTTGTAAAATTATTGTAGGGACACCCGAGGACGGGTGTCCCTACGGGAAAAGGAGAAAGATATATGAAAGCTACTGGCATTGTCAGAAGAGTGGACGATTTGGGGAGAATCGTGATTCCTAAGGAAATTAGACGCACACTGAAAATCCGTGAGGGAGACCCCTCTCATACAACATTTACATCCGAAGAACAATTCAAACGAGCGATCACCAACATCTACATATGGTGTAAAAGCAGAGGAATGTGCGAATAATAACAGCGGAGTGAAATTTCACTCCGCTGTTATTTACTATTTTCTGAAAACATCTTTCCAGCCAGGGCCAAGCTTCTCAAACGGGTCTGGAGACGAATTGCTTGGTGATAAATTTGCAAAATATGGCACACTAAAACTAAGAATAACAGATGTAAATAAAAAACAAAACTGAAGAATTACATTTTCTGAAAAATTAAAAACTTTCGAATAAGAAGAAACGAAATCACCGATTCCCGCAGGAATTAAAGCAAGAAGATATGTCCATAAACATTTAAAACAGTGTTTTATCTTTATTCGTGATACAATCAACCATATTAAAAAGTTTATTATCACAGCGGTTATGGAAAATATTAATACACTTTTGTTTGTTGCGTAGTTATTAAATGTAATGCAAAAGCAAAATGTATAATAAAGAGAAGAAATGATGACAAAAACACCTTTGATGATACGATCTTTCAAGCTAAATATACCGACAATAAGTGAAATAAGCCCAAATCCAAGGGTAAAATAATGCCCAAAATTCAAATTCCCTTGGAGTAGTTTCTGTATTTCCAATGACAATTCCTTAATAAATACTGCCATAAATTACACCTCCATTTTTATAATACTATAAACAGACGAAAATGTAAAGTCTGCGGTATAATCTCCGTCAGTTTACAGATACTAACAGCGTAATTTGTAAAATTTTATAACAAGGAGATAGATATATATGAAAGCTACTGGTATCGTCCGTCGGGTGGATGACCTCGGGCGTATTGTCATTCCCAAAGAAATCAGAAGAACCCTCAAGATTCGTGAAGGCGACCCCTTGGAGATCTACACAGAGAAGGACGGGGGTGTGATCTTCCGGAAGTACTCTCCCATGGGGGATCTGCAGGATTTTGCCAATCAGATCTGCGAGTCCATTGGGACCAACACCGGCTCTATTGCGGCGGTTTCTGACCGGGACAGCATCATTGCGCTGCATGGCGCCCCCAAGCGGGAGCTTGTGGACAAGCCCAATTCCCAGGAACTGGATAAGCTGATGCAGCAGCGGAAGAATTATCGCTATGAGCCGGGGCAGGTGAAGCTTCGGGCGGCAGAGGGGCTGGATAAGTACCATCTGGGCGTGGCGGCTCCCATTTTGAGTCAGGGGGATCTTATGGGCTGTGTGATGCTGCTGATGACCGAGGACGGGGCTCTGCCCGCCGAGTCGGACCAAAAGCTGGCGCAGACCGTTGCGGGCTTTTTAGGCAAACAAATGGAAAGCTGAAATAAAGCGGAGCGGAAGCCGTATCTTCTTTGGAAGAAGGGCCTCCGCTCCGCCGTCCTGTGTAGGGGACGATGCCCACATCGTCCCGTCGGGAAAACAGATCATGTTACTTACTTTCACTCCGGCTGCCCAGCAGGATACCCGAGCAGATCAGCAGGAAGGCCAGCAAATACTGGATCTTAAAGATATTCTCGCCCAGCAGAAGGGCCCCGAAAATGCAGGCAAAAATAGGCTCTGCAAATTTGATGATCAGCAGCTGAGACAGGCTGTTATGCTCCAAAATGGAGTACCAAAGGGTATAAGAGACGATGGTGGCGGCGCAGATATACACAAGCACCAGGGTAGATCTCAGGGTGAAGGTGGGCAGCCCCGCGCCCATGATTACTGCCGCAAGCAAAAGGACAATACCGCCGGTAAATTGAGAAATACCGGAGATCCAGTAGGGGGAGTTGCCGGCGGCGAAGCGCTTACTGACCACGTTGGCGGCTACGGTGCAGAAGGAGGCGGCGATGATCAGCCAGTCACCGGAGGCAAAGGAGATGCCGCCCGGCTTATAGTTGATGGCAATGATCCCCGAAAAGCCGATCAGCGCGGCGATGATCTTCAAAGTGCTGTACTTCTCGTTCTGAAAGAACAGGAAGGCAAAGCACACATAAACCAATGCACCCAGCTGCTTGATCAGTGCGGTTTTGGAGCTGTCGGTGCTGCTCAGTCCGATGTAGGTGAAGGCGTAGTGGAATACGATGGAGAACAGACCCACAAGCAGAATACTGCATATGCTCCTTCCCGTGGGCTTCTGAAGCTTTGCCTTCCGGGTGAAGGCAAGACCGCACAGCACCACACCGCTGAAGCTGAACCGCAGACCTGCAAACATCAGGATGTCCGGCACGGATCCTGACGGGATCTCAAAGACCCGATAGCCGATCTTGGACATGGGATACAGCGACCCCCACAGGGCCATGACCACCAGGGCCAGCAGTATGGTTTTCAAACTCTTTTTTTCCTGGGTTTTCAATGCAGACACTCCTTTTTGGGTGTATGATAAAGAGGATATGTACCATACATAACTATAAGTATTTTCAGAAAGAATGCAAGTCTCTATTTTGACGTTTGTTCCAGAATTACCACAAAAATACAAGAGTGAATCCTGGGATTTGGGAAAAGCTATGGTTGCGGAAAGAAAATGCTTTCTTCGGAGAGGATTTCCTTTCCGAAGAACACGGTAAAAGGAGAGAAACAATATGAAGAGCAATAATCAGATCAACGTACCCCAGGCAAAGCAGGCTATGGAGCAGTTTAAGATGCAGGCTGCCCAGGAAGTTGGCGTCAACCTGCAGAACGGCTACAACGGTCACCTGACCTCCCGTGAGGCTGGCTCCGTCGGCGGCCAGATGGTCAAGAAGATGATCGAGGCTTACGAGCAGGGCATGGTGTAATTTCTGACACCTGAATAAAATACTGCCCCGGGTTTCCGGGGCAGTATTTTTAGTTGCAAAACCAGGGGAGATGAAGTAAAATGAGGATACTATAGAATCCTTGGAGGGAAAGAGAATGTCTGCATTTGCCAATGCCAAATGGATCTTTGCTGGAGATGCCGCTCCGATCGTGGATCGGTATTACGATTACCGGCAAAGCTTTTCGGTCAGCGGAAGCAGCACCCTGCTGCATATTAGTGCACATACCAACTATGCGGTGTATGTAAACGGCGTATTTGTAGACTGCGGTCAGCTGCCGGATATGCCGGGGAGGCTGGTGTACGATACTTTGGACATCTCCCGGTTTGTACATCCCGGCGAAAACCTTTTGGAGGTGACCCAGCATGTGACCGGTGAGGCCTTTATGACCACCACAGTCCAGGAACCGGGTGTGATCTTCGCGATTTGGGATGGGGAAACGGTCGCAGCAGTGAGCAGCGAGCAAACCCTCTCCGGCAGAAATCTGCGCTACCTTTCCAATGGTGAGAAGCTGACCATACAGCTGGGCTTCAATTTTAACTATGATGCCAATGGGGGGGATACGGTTTTCACTCCCAGCGTGATCGCAGATAAGCCCTATGCGCTGATCCCCAGGCCCATTAAGAAGCTGAAGATCGGACAATGTCAGGCTGGAAAGCTGCTGTCCCAGGGCGTGTTTTTGGAAAACGATCCGTCTCTTCCCAAGAGCCAGCGGATGCAGACGGCCTATCTTTCTTCTGTCCCCAAAAAGAAAATGATCACCGAAACGGACGACGGCTTTGCCTGGAAGCTGCCGGAGGACCGCCGGGCTGACGGCGGATATTTCCTCTTCGATCTGGAGGGAGAGACCATCGGCTATCCCCAGCTGGTTTTGGAAGCGGACGGACCCACGGAAGTTTTGGTGGGCTTCGGTGAGCATTTGGAGGACCTGCGGGTGCGCTCCAGCTGCGGTTACCGGCATTTCTGCTTCCGGTATGTGGCAAAGCCGGGAGAGAATCTGTTCTTCCATCCCTTCCGCAGACTGGGGCTTAAGTTTATGCAGCTGCATATCTACGGCAGTTCCGGAAAGATCCGCCAGGTGGGAATTTTACCTACCCGGTATCCCATGGAGCCCAAGCCCATGCCGGTGACGGACGGCCTCCACAAGCGGATCTGGCAGGTGGCCTCCAAGACCCTGAACCTTTGTATGCAGGACTATTTCTGCGACTGCGTATGGCGGGAGCAGGCCATGTACGCCTATGACGGCCGCATGGAGATGCTTGCCAGCTATTACGGCTTCCATGCTCCGGAGTTTAACCGGGAATCCCTGCGGATCTGCGCGCAGAATCTGCGGCCTGAGGGCTTTTTGGAGATCTGCGCTCCCGGCACGGAAGGGTCTTTGGTCCCCAGCTACAGCGCTGTGTACCTGCGGGGCGTTTGGGAATATACCCAGTATACCGGGGATGAAAGCCTGGCCCGGGAGATCTTCTCGGTTTTGAAGACCATTGCGGAGCATTTCTCCTCCCGAATCCGGGAGAATCACCTGATCCCCATGTACCCCGGTGCGGGCTATTGGCATTTCTATGAGTGGCAGCCCGGCATGGACGGCAAGCTTTGGGGGACGACCACCCGGGAAGTGATCACCGCAGAGGATTACGATATGCCCATGAATGCCTTTGTGGCAGACGGCTTGGACTGCTTTGGAGATCTTTGTGAGCGTTTGGGAATACCGGAGGCAGACACCTATCGGGAGCGGAGCCGCCGGATGAAGCAGGCCATGCACAAGGCCTTCTATCGGGAAGCCTTTGGCGGCTATGCCTCCCGGATCGGGGATGCTGAGCCCCGGCACGAGGTCAGCCAGGGCTTTATGCTCTATCTGGATGCGGTGCCGGAAGAATGCCGAAAGGGCGTGGAGGCGCTGATCAAGGAAAAGAAGCTGCTGGAAACCACCCTGGGGCTTTCGGTTTACACCTATGAGGGACTGTTAAGAGACCCCGAAAATCGGGAATTTGTTCTTCGGGATGTGGAACGCCGCTGGGGCTGGATGCTCCAAAAGGGCGCCGACACCTTCTGGGAGACCGAGCGCGGTCCGGCAGACTTCGGCGGTGCCGGAGATCTGTGCCAGGGCTGGTCGGCGATCCCTCTGTACCTGTTCGGTCACTACAAGCTGGGACAGTATTCACCGCCCCGGATGTAAGATATTTTTTTTGAAAAAAGATATTGACATACAGCAAAGGACATGTTAGTCTATAGATAGAAATAGGAATTATTCTTATTTATGATTAGAACATAGTTATCTTCATAGAATAGTTTAAGGAGGAATGCTGTATGAAAAAACGGTTAATGGTGATCATTGCCATGGTTTTAGTGGTCTTGTTTGGGCTTTGCGCCTGCGAGGATGAGGTGGAAGCGCTGATCGGCGGAGAGCCGGAATTCCATGCCGCATCCATTTCCCGGGAGAAGGCCAAGTCCATTGCCTTGGAGCACGCTGGCTTCCAGGAGGCAGATGTTCAGTATTTGACGGTTCAGACCGACTATGACGACGGTGTGCCGGTATACGATGTCAGCTTTTACATGGGACCGGTAGAGTACGAATACGAGATCCATGCTGACACCGGAAAGATCCTCTCCTTCGATGCCGACCGCTGAGAGAATGAATGGGGAGCTGACTTAAAACAGCGGATCAGGCGGATTTATCACCGTAGAGGCGACGTTTCGTCGCCCGCGGGCGGTCACAGACCGCCCTGCATCCGCAGGATGCAGACATATCTATGCTTTTCGGGGCTGTTGCAGCATTTTGCAACAGCCCCTTTTTTACAGTTTAGAGATTCTGGATTTTCTCCGGCGGAATGTATTCCAGCAGGTCAGAAACAGAACAGTTCAGCACCGTACAGATCCTGGCTAAAACGTCGATATCCAGCCTGGTGACTTCATTTTTACAGTAATTGTTCAATTGGGTGCGCTGCATTTCTGCCCGCTGACTGAATTTGTTTTTGCTTAGCTCCGAATCTTGCAAAAGCTGATCCAGCTTGATTCGGATCGTTCCATAGGGCCCCATATCCATACTCCTTGTCATAGTTTGTCGAAACAAGTCGGACGATTTTTATTGACAATGAAAGTATAAACTAGTTATATATAGAATATAAGCTGTAAGAAAGCTTGTGCAAGAAACTACACATACATAGAGGAGAAGATTATGGAACAAATAAAAACGATATTGCAACAGGTTGCGAAGAATCAGAGGATATCTATGGAGACGCTCAACACAGAATTGGATGCGGCAATTGCGGATGCGATCGGCTCTGCATTCCAATCTGCGGATTCGGCTGCGATAGAATTTTGGGCAGAGCTGTATCGCAAAAACAATCGGATTTCCATAGAGGATGTGATTTTGGCAGTTTGTGAACTGGTAATGAGTTAACTGCAAGTGTAAACATATTACGATAGACGAAAATATAGTGTAGGGTGCGTAGATTTGGTATTTTGGTCGTAGTTTTGTGACGATTCCGGTTGATTTTACAGATGGGGTGCGGTATAATACTTCGGTTGGCGCAAGCCGAGAAGGATAAGGAAAAATACAAACAAAAGAGCCGCTGTGGGGCTGCCGGTGTTCAACTCCCCTCGGCTTAAATATAGAAGATCGAGGAATCGGATATGAGCAATGAAAAAGCAAGTCCCCGGTTGGGGGACAATAAAATGCGCACCATGCCGGTGGGAAGGCTGCTTTTCTCCATGGCGCTGCCTTTGGCCATCTCCATGCTGGTGCAGGCGTTTTACAATATTGTAGATACCTATTTTGTATCTTTGGTGTCGGCAGATGCCACGGGTGCATTGTCCTTTGCCTTCCCGGTGCAGAATCTGCAGATCGGCTGTGCCACCGGCATTGCGGTGGGTGTAAACAGCCTTTTGAGTAAATCCCTTGGGGAGGGGAATCCGGAGCGGGCCAACCGGGCTGCAGGCAACGGCATTGTGATGATGCTGATGCTGGTGGGCCTGTTTATGCTTTTCGGTGCCTTCGGCACAGAGGCCTACTATTCTGTCTTTGATATCAACGAGACCACAAGGGAGTATGGCATCAGCTATACCTCCATCTGCTGTCTGTTTACCGCCGGCATTTTTGTGGAGGTCCTTTTTGAACGGCTTTTGCAGTCCTCCGGTCGGACGGTATATACCCTCTTTACCCAGGGCATCGGTGCAGTGATCAATATTATCATGGACCCGATTTTTATTTTGGGTTCTGAGGGTATGGAGTCGGTTTTGGGGATCAGCCTGCCCTTCCATGTACCTGCCTACGGCGTTGCCGGTGCGGCAGTTGCCACGGTGATCGGTCAGTGGGCGGCGGCCATTATGGCGGTGATCTTCAACCTGACCAAGAATCCCGATGTGAAGCTGAAGCTTTCCTATCTGAAGCTTCGCCGGGATATTGTGAAAAAGATCCTGGTGGTGGGCATTCCTTCCATTATTATGATGGCCATCGGCTCTGTGATGAATTTCTGCATGAATCAGGTGTTTTTGGGCTTTGCGGATCAGCATGGACAGACCCCTGCCAACGTGTTCGGGATCTACTTCAAGCTGCAAAGCATTTTCCTGATGCCGCTGTTTGGCATCAACAATGCCTCCATCTCCATCATTGCCTATAATTACGGTGCAAGACAGCCCAAGCGGATCGCCGGGACCCTGAAATGCGCGTTGGTTTCTGCGTTGAGCATTATGCTGGTGGGCTTTGGGATCTTCCAGGTTTTTCCCGATGTTTTGATGGGCATTTTCGGCTCTGCGGGGGATGAAAGCGCAAAGGCTTTGGTGTCCATGGGTATTTCCGCCATGCGCATCGTCAGTATCCATTTCCCCATCGCGGCAGTGGGCATCGCGTTGGGTGCCAGCTTCCAGGCTTTGGGAACGGGGATTTATGCCACCATTACCTCTCTGTGCCGTCAGCTGGTGGCGCTGGTGCCTGCAGCGTACCTTCTGAGCCTGACCGGATCTGTGGACGCAGTGTGGTGGTCCTTCCCCATTGCGGAAGTGGTCAGCGTGATCCTGACCTTGATCTTCTTTGTGCGGCTCTACCGCCAAAGGGTCAAGCCAATGGAGGCATAAAAACGTTTGTATTGTGTATGCTGTAGGGACACCCGTCCTCGGGTGTCCGGGATGTAAAAATAGCACAAAATCCGCAGAAAACCTGCTGATTTTGTGCTATTTATATTTTGTTTGCGGTCACATCGGGAGAGGTGACCCTACAAAAATCATTCTGAGACAGTGCCGTTTTTATGGAGTGGTTACGTAACCGGTATAGCCGTAGAGTACCTTGATCCAGGTTCGGAAGCCCTCATTGGAAAGATGCACATAACGGTCGGAGGTGTAGGCCGCAGCCAGGCCGCCGGTGTGGTCCACCAGGTATTGACAGACATCGATAAACTGACAGCCATGGGCCTTGGCAACCTGCTGAAGTCTGGAATTATAGGAGCGGACATTGCTGTTATTGACCCCTTGATATTCACCGCCGGTGTAGACCGGGGCGATGGACTGGACATAGATCGTGATCTCGGGGTTTTTCTCCCGGATCCGTTCCAGCAGGATGGGCCAATAGCTGATGGTCTTATCCACACCGGAATTGCCCAGGTCGTTAATTCCCAGCATGATGAACAGCTTCTTGGCTCCGGTGGCGGCGATGGCATCCTCAATGGGCATGGACACATCATTGTAGACCACATGGAAGCCGCCGTACAGCTCATTGTAAACGCCGTAGCTTACCCGGGTCAGGAAGGTGGCAACGGACAGTCCGCCGCCGTTCCACTGGCAGTAATTCCGCAGACCCTCTGTGATGGAGTCGCCCACGAAGACCGCATCGGCAAAAAACTCGTTACTGACATTCTGATAGGCAGGAGGCAGAAGCACCGGCTCTCTGGGATCCGATACGGGGGTGGTAGTTTCCGGAGGGACCGTTTCTTTGATAATACAGTGAACAGTACAGCTGTCACGGACTCCCATATACTCGGCATGGACGGTGGTTTCACCGGGACCGATGGCGGTGACGATGCCATAGTTGAAGGTCGCTACCTTAGGATCATCGGTCAGCCAGGTGATCTCGGCAGGGTCCACATCCCCGGAGTAGAGGAAGAAGGTCTCTCCCAGTACATTCAGGCTCAGGCTTTTCCAGTCCAGGGAAAAGTCGATCTGGGGTCCTGTGGTGCCTTCTGTAGTGGCGGCGGTGGTGGGCACTGTGGTGGGGGCCGTGGTGGCTTCCGTGGCGGCCTCTGTAGTTGCCTGGGTAGTAGCTTCCGTGGTGGTTGGCTGGGGAGCTTCCGTGGTGGGAGCAAGTTCTTCACCGCTGCAGCCCATCAGACTGCAAAGGAGCAGACAAACCGCCAAAAGCAAGCAAAGTGTTTTCTTTGTCAAAGGATCAGCTTCTTTCTGATATGTGGGTTCGGACCATAGCATTATAGCCCCTTTCAGGGCGGTTTGCAACTGTTAGTACAGCGCCAGGAGCAAACGCCAGCAGATCCGACGGAAAAGGGGCCGGGATTTTGCCTCACGGACAGCGGCATAAAAGGCATCCTTCACCTTCTGCACCTCTTCTTCTGAGAGGGTGTGGGGGCTGAAAGCGGCTTTGTGGGCCAGGGACTCGACGGCTTCCTCCGGGGGCTGTCCCAGGCGGTCTGCCAGCTGTTCCAGGCGATTCCACCAGGCCAGGGCCCGGGCGTTGGAACTGCCCTTGCGGCAGCGGCGGCTTTTCAGGGCCACGCGCAGAGGCCACTGCGCAAGGATATACAGGGTAGCTACCCCAAAGAACACAAACACGACCCAAAGGGGAGGCGAGGAAAAACCGGATTCCTCCGGCTCCGGTTCCTCAGGAACCGCAACGGGAGCTTCCTCCTCCGGCAATGCCAATTGTTGGGATACTGCGGCAGCCGGTGTGGTCTCCAGCACCACCCAGCCCACGCCGGGGAGCCAGTATTCCACCCACGCATGGGCGTGATTTCCGGTGACCTCTGTGGGCTCGTTTTCCTGGGCGGTGAACAGATACCCGGTGACATACCGGGCGGGGATCCCCGCGGCACGCAATAAAACGGCACCTGCGGAGGCGAAATGGACACAATAGCCCTGCTTGTTGTCCTCCAAAAACCAGCGGACAAAATCCGTATCCGTGGGGGGCATGGTGCCGGGCTTCAGGGTGTATGTGGCTTTTTGGGATACAAAATTTCCGATGGCCTCAGCCTGCCGGGATACGGGTTGGCCGGGATCCACCACGTCCCGCAAAATGGCATTTGCCCAGGCTTTGGTCTGGGCGGGCAGCTGGGTATAGGCACTGAGCCCTGCGGGAAGCGCTGTTTCGGCAGCATTTGGGGATACAGAGCCTACCTCGTACTGATAGGACCGCTTGTCCGTATAATTGCTGATACCCCGGGTCACCCCGGAGAGGGTGTCATCCATGGGGTAATAGGGGGTCAGGACCATGTCCAGATACCCGTGGGCCTGGATCTGCACCTGACCCTGGGAGTTCAGCAGCTCCCGTTCCGGCCAGGGCAGGGAGTCAGGCACTGCCAGGTTGGTCCAGTTGTTACCGTAGTAGGTGTCGTAGGCGCAGCTGCGCAGATACATGGCACCGCCGGTTTGGGCTGTGACAGTGAGTACCGTCCGCTTGGATTCCCGACGGTCTCCCAGATTGGATAAGGATATGGCACCGCCGCCCACCTTCAAGGGACTCCCTGCAGGACCTTCCACCGTGTCCTCCCGGAACCAGGTGCGAACCTGCTCCATCAAGGACCGGCTGATCCGATCCATCTGATAGCCGTCCCTGGGGATGGCGATATACAGGATCCATGTGGTGAAAACCACCGGGATCAGGGCCGTAGCCACCAACCGGTTTCCCGGAACGGGGGCTCTGCGCCGCAGACCCTGGGTCAGAAGCACCAGGGAAAACAGCCCTAAAAAGCTGAAAAGCCAAATACCATCGGGTACAGCCTGGGGACCGATCAGGCACATTGCCGGCAGGACCAGGACCCCAAGTCCTTGATAGATGGGCAATTTCCCTGCAATGCATCGGCAGACAGTGATACAAACTGTGCTGCTCAGGGCGCACAATGCCCAGGTGCAATTTGCCCCGGTGGGAACCTCGCGGGCATTTAGCCGGAGCAGAAGACTTTGGAGGGAATGTGCCAATGGACCCAACAGCCAGGCGGCAAACAGCAGCACACCGCCGCAGAGGGCGACCCATTTCAGGGCCTTTTTCCCCTGGGCCCAACAAGCCAACAGTGCCACTGCCAAACAGCACACTGCCACAGCTGCCATAGAAGCATCCAAACCGTAGCTGGAAACCAAAATTCCGGTTCCGGTGACGCTCAGCCCCCAGGAAAAGAGTATATCCCAAAGAAAGGTGATCCGCCGGTTAGCTTTCATGGCAGTTACCTCCGATGTGGTGCTGCCAGCTCAGATCATTCTGTGGGGGCATGGGCGTATTGGGGGCTGCAACGGGACTTGCCATGATCTTATGGATCCCGGCGGTCAGCTCCTGCGCATTGGAGATCGGAAAGACCAAAAGCCCCTGACCGGTCAGACACCGGATCTGATGGGGGCGGTTTTGTTCTATTAAATATGTCCCGGCCCACAGAAGCTGTCCCAGCTTGCGGTCCAGGGTTGCTTCGTCACCGCTGAGCACCAGGGTCAGGGCGATCTTCTCCTGCTGTGCCGTCATGGGCTGGCGCAGGAGCAGAGAATTGGTTTTTGCGGAAAGCTTCCAGTGGATCAGCCGCAGAGAATCCCCCGGTTGGTAGGGGCGCATCTCATGATGTTCGGAAAAACCGCCGTTTTTGGGACGGAAACGACCGGTCAGGCTTTGGCGAAGCCGGGGCGGCTGCGCCGGGGGGATGGGTCTGGGCTCCACCGCCAGGGTGCAGTCCGGCAGACCCCGGATCCTGCGGCGAAAAAGGCCCAAATAGTCATAGACCCAAAGCCGCCAGATCCGCAGCTTACGGATACCGCAGTGCCGGGTCTGCAAGGGCTCGCCCAGTTCGTATAAATAGCTGTCCCCGGTCATGGGGTGCTGTACCTGAATGCGGCACCGGAGCAGGGGAAACCGATGGGAGATCTTCAGCATGGGGCGCACAGCTTCCCCCTGCAAGGCCCGTTCCGGGCAGGAAAAGGAGAGCCTGACCCGAAGCATAGCAGGCAGGCTGATGAGAAGGGATAAAAGGGGTACTGCCAGTACCCATACCAGGATCACCCAGGACAGCCAGTGCTGTTGGGTGATGAAATACCAAAGGCTACCTGCCAAAACAGCCAGGTAGCAGACCCGATGCTTCCACATATCAGCCCATTTTGGGGGCAGGGACCTGGGTGAGGATCTCCTGCAAAAGCTTTTCGGCAGATACGCCCTGGCTTTGGGCCTTGGGGGAGAGGATCAGCCGGTGGGCAACGGTGGGGATCAAAACCTCTGCAAAATCCTTGGGTACTACATAGTCCCGTCCCCGCAGCTGGGCCAGGGCCTTGGCCATGGCGACCATGCTCAAGGTGGCACGGGGGCTGGCACCCTGCAGGATCAGACCGTGCTCCCGGGTGGCGTTCATCAGATCCACAGCGTAGGAAAGAAGCTGGGCAGATACAAAGGTGGCATCCACGGTCTTTTGCATTTGCAAAAGGGCTTCGTGTGTCATGATAGGAGCAAGCTCCAGCAGAGGGTCCCGGCTTTGGCGGCTTTGCAGCATGGCGACCTCGTCCTTGGGACTGGGATAGCCCAGGCTCAGACAGACCGTAAAGCGATCCAGCTGGCTGTCCGGGAGCAGCTGGGTGCCGGCGGCACCGACGGGGTTTTGAGTGGCAATGACCACAAAGGGCTCCGGAAGCCGGTGGGAAATGCCGTCTACAGTGACCTGCCCCTCCTCCATGGCCTCCAACAGGGCAGACTGGGTCCGGGAGGTGGCACGGTTGAGTTCATCTGCCAAAAACAGATGACACAGGACGGCACCGGGCTGGTAGACCAGCTTACCGGTGTCCCGGTCCGGGATGCTGTAGCCGGTAATATCTGAGGGCAGAACATCCGGGGTGAACTGTACCCGGTTGTGGTCAAGTCCCAGGGTTTTGGAGAAGGCCAGGGCCATGGTGGTTTTGCCCACGCCGGGGATATCCTCCAGCAAAATGTGGCCACGGGCCAAAATGGCCGCAAAGACCCATAAAAGCACCTTGTCCTTGCCGATCACGGCACGGCGCACCTGATTGATCACACTTTGCGCCTGCATGACCAAGGGAATTCGGTTTTCCTCCACAGTGGTTCCTCCTGAATCAATAGTTTGCCGATGGCTTCTCCCCAGGGAGAAGGCTTTGACGGCAGCTCCCGGCGGAGCTACGTTGGGGATATTTGCTCACGAATGGATTCTGCTACGGTACAGTTGGGGGCATGGGGGCAATCGGGGTAACAGCAGTCAACCTCTGTGACCTGACTGCCCTCTATGATGACCTCCACCATGCGGGCCGCATCCAATTGGCGGCAGTATCCGCTGAGAAACAGCTCTTTTTCCATTACACATCCTCCGTGATGCAAAAGCCCATAGGGCTCAAAGACAGCCAGTCCGGGGCTACCGTATGCAGATTGTGTCCGTAAAGCAGCCGTCCACCGGGGATCTGCCAGGGGTCTGCATTGTGGTTTACATAAATCCGGACTCGTTTTCCGTCCAGGGTTCTGCAGAAGCCCAACTGCCGGTCCATGGCATGAAAGAATTCGATATCACCTGTGCGCAAAGGGGCGCAGGCTTTCTTGAGCTGACCAAGCTGACGGAAATGGGCCATCAGCTGGGGATCTTCCCGTCCCCAGGGGTAGGTACGGCGGTTAAAGGGATCCTTGTAGCCCTCCATGCCTGCCTCGTCACCGTAATACAGACTGGGTGCGCCGGGGAGCATATACTGAATAAACGATGCCATCAACAGCCGTTCCCGGGCAAGGGCCAGCTGATTGACAGACAGCTTCCTGCGGGCCTTTTCCTCCCGGCTGCCGTCGAAATCATCCACCAGGGCGGTGAGGATCCGGGGGGTATCGTGGGTGCCCAGCAGATTCATATTGCAGTGCAGCACCTGGGCAGGATAGTTTTCGGCAATGGTCATCACCGTTTCCCGGAGGGCAGAGCCATCATCCCGGTCCCGGAGGAAGTTCAAAATGGCGGTACGGAAGGGATAGTTCATACAGCTGTCCAGGGTGCCGTCCACAAAGTAGCGGCGGCGGACACCGTAGGCCTCTTTGTTGGAAGCATCCTCCCAAACCTCGCCCAAAAGCAGGGCGTCCGGCTTGAGCTTGCGCAGCTGACGCTTCATAAGATCCATAAATTCATTGGGCAGCTCGTCCGCCACGTCCAGCCGGAAGCCGTCAGCCCCCAGGCTCAGCCAATGGGCGATCACAGAATCCACGCCTGTGATGATGTACTCCAAAAAGGCCGGGTCCATTTTATTCACCGTGGGCAGGGTGTCAAAATTCCACCAGCACTGATAGCTGTCCGGGTAGCTGTGGAAGGTGTACCAGCTGTAATAGGGGGATGTTTTGGAGTAGTAAGCGCCCTTACCGCCAAAGGTGCGGTTTTTGTCGAAATACAGACTGTCAGAGCCGGTGTGGGAATACACACCGTCCAAAATCACCCGGATCCCCCGCTTATGGGCGGCCTGACAAAGGGCGGAAAATTCTGCCTCCGTACCCAGCATGGGGTCGGGGGTCTTATAGTCACCGGTATCGTATCGGTGAGAGGAAAAGCTTTTGCTGATGGGATTCAGATACAGGATCGTGGTCCCTAAAGAGGCAATATAGTCCATCTTTTCCGTGATGCCCTTAAAATTGCCCCCGTAAAAGTCGTTATTGAGTACAAGACCTTCCGCTGTGGGCTGCCAAAAGACCTCCTCGTTCCAGTCCTTGTGCAGTACATAGGGCTCCAGCTTGCCCTTCAGATCACATTTGCCGCTGGCATGGAACCGGTCCGGAAAGACCTGATAGATCACCGCACCCTTGGCCCAGTCCGGGACGGTAAAATCCTTGGGGGTGCAGGTCACCTGCCAGCTGTCACCGGCCTCCATATTGGTTTCGTTGCCGTATTTGAACAGACGGAAGCAATGGGTCTTGGTGGTGATGCGGAAATGGTAGAAATACAGTCCCGGCTGGGAAAAGGAGAATTTCCCTGTCCAGATCTCATAGGCGCCCCGTTTGAAGCGGAAGGTAAAAGGGATTTCGAATGAGGCCTGTGTGTCCCCGTCTGCAAAAAATGCGCAGGATACAGCGGTGGTCTGCACCTGAGAGGGAATGTGAAGCTGTAAGGTACATTCCTGACCGGGGGTCAATGTGCCGAAGGGATCCTTGAAGGCAAGCTGCCTGGAATCGTAAAGAATGCGCATAAGCTACTCCTAAACTCATGTTGTGGGGTTATTATAGCCCATATTTTGGGAAAAGGGAAGAATAGAACCGCAAAAAAATAAAAAATAATGGAAAAAACCTATTGCAAAATCCTCCGTTAGGTGTTATAATACCGGTAATCTTAGAGTAAACTTTACGAAAGAGAGGAGCCGCGGCTCCTCTCTTTTCATGTAGCGCGTGGAGAAAAGGAGTGTACCAATGAAAATAACGGAGTTGGTTGCTGCGTTTGCAGAACCCATCGTGCAGGAAAAGGGCTGCTCCCTTTGGGATGTGGAATATGTCCGGGAAGGCTCTGAGCGGTTTCTGCGTGTGTATATCGACAAAGAAGGCGGTGTGGACATTGCCGACTGCGAGGCGGTACACCGCGCTTTGGACCCGGTGCTGGACGAAAAAGACCCCATTGCCGAGAGCTACCATTTTGAGGTCTGCTCTGCCGGCCTGGAACGGGCATTGAAGCGGCCCGGTGATTTTGAACGCTTCATGGGAAGCGCTGTGCTGGTAAAGCTTTACCGCCCCAGAAACGGTCTGAAGGAGATCCCCGGTATCCTGCGCGGCTATGAAGACGGCAAGGTCACGGTGGAGGCCGGAAAGGAAACCATTACCTTTGAAAAGTCCGAGGTCGCCCTGGTGCGGCTTCGTGTGGAGTTTTAAGAAGTAACATATGCCGGAAACGGCCCAACAATAAGGAGGAAGTAACGTGGCAAGAAATACCAGAGCCAAGAAAAGCGAAGCCCCCAAGGTAGATGTGGGCGCTGAGATCTTTGCCAGCCTGCGTGAGCTGGAGAAGATCAAGGGAATTCCCGTAGATTATATGGTCGACCGCCTGAAGCAGGCGCTGACCAACGCATACCGGAAGGACCGGGAAGACAATAAGGATGTTCCCGCCGAGAACGTGGTGGTGGACCTGAGCGAAAAGGGTCTTTCCATGTACCAGGTCAAGACCGCTGTGGAAGAGGTGGAGGACGCCGCTGTGCAGATGCATATCGATGCCGCCCGGAACCTGAACCCCAATGTCCAGCCCGGTGACACGGTGACCATCCCCGTGGACATTGACAAGTTCGGCCGCATTGCCGCGCAGACCGCCAAGCAGGTGGTGATCCAGGGCATCCGTGAGGCAGAGCGGGGTGCTATTTATGAAAGCTACTCCTCCAAATCCCAGGAGCTGCTTACCGCAACGGTCCAGCGCGTGGATCCCACCGGTGATGTATTTGTGGAGATCGGTCAGGGCAACGAAAAGAGCGATGCTGTCCTGCGCACCGGTGAGCAGATCCCCGGCGAGAGCTACGAGCCCGGTGACCTGATCCGTGTGTATGTGCTGGAGGTCCACCGTATGGGCCGCGGTCCTATGGTCCAGGTCTCCCGTACCCATCCCAATGTGGTGCGCAGACTCTTTGAGCTGGAGACTCCCGAGATCGCAGAGGGTCAGGTGGAGATCCGCAATATCGCCCGTGAGGCCGGTTCCCGGAGCAAGATCGCTGTCCGGGCCGCTATGGAGGGCGTGGATCCCGTGGGCGCCTGCGTTGGTCCCAGAGGCGGACGTGTGGCAGCCGTTGTGGACGAGCTGTGCGGTGAGAAGATCGACATCGTGGTTTGGAGCGAGGATCCCTGCGAGTATGTCAAGGCCGCGCTGAGCCCTGCGGATGTGGTTTCCGTGACACCTGTGCCCGGTCAGAAGGCCTGCCGTGTGGTGGTGCCTGACGATCAGCTGAGCCTTGCCATTGGCAAGGAGGGACAGAATGCCCGCCTGGCTGCCCGTTTGACCGGCTATAAGATCGACATCAAGCCCGTTTCCGCAGTGCAGGAAACTGAGGCGGAGTGATCCGACCCCACTGAAAAGGAGGGTTTTTTATGCAAAAGAAGATCCCTCAGCGGCAGTGTATGGGCTGCCGGGAGCGCATGGCTAAAAAGGAACTGATCCGTGTGGTACGGGGTACCGACGGCACAGTGAACCTGGATTTTTCCGGAAAGCAAAACGGCCGTGGCGCATATATCTGTCCGAAAATGGAATGTTTGATCCGTGCCCGGAAGTCCAATGCCCTGGCAAGAAGCCTGGAAACGGAGATCCCCCCGGAGGTCTACGACCGCCTGGAAAAGGAAATGGAGGCCGCAGACAATGGATAGAGCCTTGAATTATATGGCCCTGGCCCGGAAGGCGGGTCTGATCGAGCTGGGAGAGGAGCCGGTGGGTGCTGCCGCAAGAGGGCACCATGCAAGACTGGTGCTGGTGGCGTCCGATGCTTCGGATCATACCTGGCGCAGAGCCCAAAGCTATGTGGCCGGTACCCCCCAGCAGCTGATCCGGACACCCTATGACAAAGATCAGATGGGACAGGCTGTGGGCAGATCCAGCCTTGCCATGGCGGCGTTTACCGATGCGGCAATGGCACTGGCCTTTGTGAAGGCCCTGGGTCAGCCGGAGGTCTATGCCAAGGTGCTGGAAGCTTTGGAGCAGAAGACCCAGCGGCTGCAGCAGCGCAAGGATGAGGAGAAGGCCCATAAGCGCAATGTCAGGCAGGGCCGTCGCAGGAAGAATTGATCACGGAGGTGCGTAGTATATGAGTTTAGTGAAGTATCGATTGAAAGAGGTCGCCACCGATTTCGGTGTCACCCCTAAGGATATTGCTCAGATCATGGAGCAGTTTTTTGAAAAGCCCAAGTCTAACACGCAGGTGCTGACCGAGGAAGAGCTGAACGTTATTTTTGACGTAATGACGGCAAGAAATCAGATTGCTGATATTTCTGTGGTTTTTGCTGTCAAGCCCAAGGAGGAGCCCAAGGAGGAGCCTAAGGCAGAACCCCAGGAGGCCCCCAAGGAAGAGCCCAAGGCAGAGGCTAAGGCAGAGACCAAGCCCCAGCCCAAGCCCCAGCAGCCCAAGGAGGAGAAGCCCGCAAAGCCCCAGAAGCCCGCAGAGCCGGAGCGCAAGCGGGAGCGCCGGGTGGTGGATACCTCTGCGGTCCAGGTGAACGCCAACCGCTTTGCCGATGTTGACAATCTGGTAAGTGAGCGTGTGCAGAATTACCAGGGCGGTAAGCAGCGCATCGGCGGCAAGAAGGGCCAGCAGCAGAATAAGAAGGACAATAAGTTCAAGGGCAACAAGGCCCGCAACGAGGAGCAGGAGAAGATGCGCCGCCTGCAGATGGAGGTGGCCCGGAAGGCTCCCGTTACCGTAAAGATCCCCGACGAGATCACCGTGGGTGAGCTGGCAAGCCGGATGAAGAAGACTGCCGGTGAGGTCATCAAGTGCCTGATGCAAAACGGTGTGATGGCCGGTATCAATCAGACCATCGATTTCGATACCGCCGAGTATGTTGCCACGGAAATGGGCTGTAAGGTAGAAAAGGAAATCACCGTGACCATCGAGGAGCGGATCATTGACGACCATGTGGACTCTGCCGAGGAGCTGGAGACCCGTGCCCCCGTTGTGGTGGTCATGGGCCACGTTGACCACGGTAAGACCTCCACCTTGGACGCCATCCGGAAGACCTCCGTCACAGCCGGTGAGGCCGGCGGCATCACCCAGCACATCGGTGCGTATACGGTGGATGTGAACGGCAATATGGTCACCTTCCTGGATACTCCCGGTCACGCCGCCTTTACTTCCATGCGTGCCCGTGGTGCCAAGAGCACCGATATCGCCATCCTGGTGGTGGCTGCTGACGACGGCATTATGCCGCAGACTGTGGAATCCATCAACCATGCCAAGGCTGCGGAGGTGCCCATCATCGTTGCCATCAACAAGATGGATAAGCCCACTGCCAACCCCGACAAGATCAAAGAGCAGCTGACCAAGTATGACCTGATCCCGGAGGAGTGGGGCGGCGATACCATTATCGTGCCTATCTCCGCTAAGACCGGTATGGGTCTGGATGATCTGCTGGAAATGGTCATTCTGACCGCCGAGGTCCAGGAGCTGAAGGCCAACCCCAACCGCCGTGCCAAGGGTACGGTCATCGAGGCCCGTCTGGACAAGACCCGTGGTCCTATCGCCACCTTGCTGGTGCAGAACGGTACCTTGAAGCAGGGCGATATCGTCATTGCCGGTACTGCTGTGGGCAGAGTCCGTGTGATGACCAACGATAAGGGCCGTACTGTGAAGACTGCCGGTCCTTCCGTACCTGTGGAGATCACCGGCCTTGCGGAGGTCCCCGCTCCCGGTGACGAGTTCAACGCCGTTATCGACGAGCGTATGGCCCGTGAGCTGGTGGAGCAGCGGAAGCAGGCCGCCAAGGATGCCGCCGCCAACGCACTGCAGAAGGTCACTTTGGACAACCTCTTTGCCAAGATGCAGGAGGGCGAGATGAAGGAGCTGCCTCTGATCGTCAAGGCGGACGTCCAGGGCTCTGCCGAGGCTGTGAAGGCTTCTTTGGAGAAGATCTCCAATGAGGAGGTCCGTGTCCGTGTCATCCACACCGGTGTGGGTGCCATCAACGAGTCCGATATTCTGCTGGCTTCCACTGCCGGTGCCATTATCGTGGGCTTTAACGTTCGTCCTGATGCCGCCGCTGCCGTCAACGGTCAGCGTGCCGGTGTGGATATGCGCTTCTACCGGGTGATCTACGATGCCATCGATGAGATCGAGGCTGCCATGAAGGGCATGCTGGCTCCCAAGTTCAAGGAGGCTGTCATCGGTCATGCCGAGGTGCGTATGACCTACAAGGTGTCCGCTGTTGGTACCATTGCCGGTTGTATGGTCAAGGACGGCAAGGTCACAAGAGATGCCCAGGTCCGCGTGCTCCGTGACAATATCGTCATCCACGAGGGCGAAGTGGGCTCCTTGCAGCGTTTCAAGGACCAGGCCAAGGAAGTTACCGCCGGTTTTGAGTGCGGTATGAGCATCGCCAAGTACAATGATATCAAGGAAGGCGATATCTTCGAGTGCTTCGTGATGGAAGAAGTAAAACAATAAAATAGCTTCTGCCGCACCGCATTTGCGGCGCGGCAGAAACTTTGCGGGAAAAATGTAAATTCCGGTTTATCGCGCTGTTGTTTCGTAGGGCGGGGTCATGACCCCGCCGCCCCCAAATTGCATCGCAAAGGAAATACGTAATGATCGCCTGACGGCGATATGGTTTTGCCACAGGCAAAATCATTGGCGGGGTCATGACCCCGCCCTACGCATGCAGTGCAACAGCCCGACAAACCGAAATTTGAAAAGGAGTGTGCTTTATGGCATCTAATCGAATTGGAAGGATCAATGAGGAGATCCAGAAGGAGCTGGCATCCCTGCTCCGGAATTTGAAGGATCCCCGTGTCCAGAATACCATGATCTCCATTACCCATGTGCAGACCACCCCGGATCTGCGCTATGCCAAGGTTTTTGTGAGCTTCCTGGAGGAAGGCAAGGCCGCCGATGCCCTGAAGGGGCTGAAGTCTGCCGGCGGTTATCTGCGCCGGGAGCTGGGCAGAGCTCTGCAGCTGCGCTACACGCCGGAGCTGGTTTGGGAACTGGATGATTCCATTACCTACGGCGCCAAAATGATGAAGCTCATCAATTCTCTGGAGGTAAAAAACGATGACGGAACTGACGAGGATTGAGTGCGCCGACTGGTTTTTGGACCGGGACCGGTTTGTGATATTGACCCACCGCAAGCCTGACGGGGATACCCTGGGCTCTGCGGCAGGTCTTTGCCGTGGTCTGCGGCTTTTGGGCAAGACGGCCCATGTTTTGGAAAATCCCGAGGTGACCCCGCTGTTTGCTCCTTTAATGGAAGGATTATGTAAACCTGAACCGGAGGAGGGCGATCTGCTGGTGGCGGTGGACGTTGCCGCGGATACCATGTTCCCCCGGGCATGGGATGCTTTGAAAAACAGCATCGATCTGCGGATCGATCATCACGGCTCGGGCCGGGAATATACCCCTGTAGAGTTGGTGGAGTCGGACAGTGCCTCCTGCGCCGAGATCATTTGGGAGGTCCTTTTGGAAATGGGGCTGGAACCCGATGAAAAATGCGCTGAGGCTATCTATGTGGGCGTTTCCACAGATACCGGCTGCTTCCGGTTTGCCAACACCAATGCCCATACCTTTGATGTGGCGGGAGACTGCGCCGCCGCCGGTGCGGACATCTTCGACTGGAACCGCCGTCTGTTTGATACCAATTCTCTGGAAAAGCTGCGCCTGCAGGGCTGGGTGGCAGAGCATACCAAGCTGTTCTGTGACGGAACCCTGGCGATCTGCGCTTTGCCCAGATCTGTGGAGAAGGCGCTGAATGTGGACGAGGATGATTTGGGCAACCTCTCCTCCTTTATCCGCACCATTGAGGGTGTGTGCATGGCGGCCCTGCTCCGGGAGACGGATTCTGAGAACAACACCAAGGTATCTGTCCGGGCGATCCCCGGCTACAATGCCGCCGCTGTCTGCGAGGTATTTGGCGGCGGCGGTCATGCCGGTGCCGCCGGGTGCAGTGTCAGGCTTTCCATGGAGGAGGCCATCACTGCCGTGGAAAAGGCAATGCTGGATTGGGTGAACAGCTGATGGATGGGATCGTGATCGTGGACAAGCCTGAGGGCTGGACCAGCCAGGACGTGACCGCAAAGCTTCGGGGGGTGTTTGCTACCCGGAGGATCGGCCATGGCGGCACCCTGGATCCCATGGCTACCGGTGTTCTGCCGGTGTTTGTGGGCAGAGCCACCCGTGGGGTGGAGTTTTTTGAGCACGCGGAAAAAACCTATGAGGCCACCATCCGGTTGGGGCTGACCACGGATACGGAGGATATTACCGGAACGGTCCTGGAGGAACGGGAAGCGGAGATCTCCGAAGGAGAATTTTTAGGGATTTTGGAGAAGTTCCGCGGACAGATCCAACAGATCCCTCCCATGTATTCTGCTCTGAAGGTGGGGGGGCAGAAGCTGTGCGACCTGGCCCGGAAGGGCAGGGAGGTGGAGCGCAAGCCCCGCACCATTACCATCCATAAGCTGGAATGCCTGGAATTTTCCGGGAAAACCGCAAGGCTTTTGGTCCACTGCTCCAAGGGGACCTATATCCGGACTTTGTGCAAGGATATCGGAGAGGCGTTGGGCTGTGGGGGCTGTATGCAGGCTCTGCGCAGAGTCAGCGCAGGGGATTATACCATCGACGAGGCAGTGCCCCTTGAGACCCTCATCCAGACCCGGCAGCCGGAAGCCTACCTTCGGAATGTGGATACCCTGTTTTTCGGTTATCCTGAATACCGCCTTACCCCCAACCAGGAAAAACGGTGCCGCAACGGCAACAGCTTTTCCATCGCTTTGGCGGATGGCACCTACCGGGCCTATGGGCAAAATGGAGAATTCTTAATGCTCGCCCAGGTAAAAGACGGTGTTATGTCAACCGTAAAAAGCTTTTTTGCAGTATAAATTCCAATTGATTGCGCTGTTTATCGCTGGTCTTGTAGGGACCGCCGTCCCCGGCGGTCCGAAACAAAATCGGGGCTCGATGCACCGATTTTGTTAATGTTGCCCCCATTGGCTTGCACCGAACTGCCGCTTCGCGGAGCGGACCGCCGAGGACGGCGGTCCCTACAATGCCCTGCCCAACAGCCCGATAAACCGGTATTTGAGGAACATTATGGAAAAAAAGAAGATTTACGCATTGGGCTTCTTTGATGGGGTTCATTTGGGACATCAGGCCCTTTTGGAGGCCTGCTGTACTTTGGCGAAGTCCCAGGGGCTGGAATCTGCGGTGCTGACCTTTGATACCCACCCCCAATCCCTGGTTTTGGGCCATGCGCCGGTGCTGATCAACCACAGTGCGGATCGGGCAAGGCTGCTGCGGGATTTCGGGATCGACCGGGTCGATACCGTCCGCTTTGACCGGCAGACCATGTCCATGCCCTGGCAGGAATTTTTCCGATATTTGCTGGAGGAATACCATGCCGCCGGGATCGTGTGCGGAGATGATTTCCGCTTTGGCTACAGAGGAGAGGGCAATGCCCAAAGACTCTGCGAGGCCTGCGCCCGGGCCGGGATCCCCTGCATCGTGGTGCCGGAACGGACCCGGGAAGGCGTCCGGGTGTCCTCCACCCATATCCGGGGCCTGATCGAAAATGGAAAAATGGAGGAGGCGGTGTCCTTTTTGGGACATCCCCATGTGCTGACCGGGCAGGTGGTCTCCGGGCGAAGACTGGGCAGGACCATTGGCGTTCCAACTGCAAATTTGTTGCTGCCGGAGGGGGTCATCGTACCGAAGTTCGGCGTGTATGCCTGCCGGGTTCAGGTGGACGGCTGTGATTACCCGGCGGTGACCAATGTGGGGACTCGGCCTACGGTGGGCGGTCACCGGGTCACGGTGGAGCCCTGGATCCTGGATTTTGAGGGGGATCTGTACGGCAAAACCGTCACGTTGCAGTTTTATAAATTCCTGCGCCCGGAGGAGAAATTCCCCTCTTTGGAGGCTTTGCAGGGAGAGATTCTGAAAAATGCCGCGCAAACCAGGGAATTTTTTGAAAATTATTGAAATTTTCCTTTACATTTGGGAAAACTTATGCTAAGATAGTCAGGCTGGCTAAAAGCCGGAATTTTGCAATGCCCTTTGCTCAGCTGTGGGACAACGCCAAAACGGCATTCCACTGACCCCTGCTTGGCATTTGGGAAATCATTTTGAAAGGTGGAAAACACAATGATCCTCAAGGAAAAGAAGACTCAGGTTATCCTGGACAACGCTACGCACGAAGGCGATACCGGTTCTCCCGAGGTGCAGATCGCTATTCTGACTGCCCGCATCAATGAGCTGACCGATCACCTGCGTGTCCACAAGCACGACAACCACTCCCGTCGTGGTCTGCTGATGATGGTTGGTAAGCGCCGCAACATGCTGGACTATCTGGCAAAGAAGGACATCAACCGTTACCGTGCTATTATCGCCAAGCTGGGTATCCGTAAGTAATCTACAAAAAGGGCGACTTCTGTCGCCCTTTTTTCCGCAGCGGCTCTTTTGCTGTGGGAAAGTAAGGTAAGAAATCAATGGGAGGCTATTTTAGCAGTTGAAAGTGATGTTGAATTTCAACATTAGTTTCAAGTGCTAAAACCTCCCGAAATACAAAAAATTTAGGAGGTAACACAATGATTACTCGCAAACAGTATCCCAACCATCACGTTTACGAGATGGAGATCGGCGGCCGTCCCTTTACCGTGGAAACCGGTAAGGTGGCAGAGCTTGCCAACGCCGAATGCATCTGCCGCTACGGCGACACCGTGGTGCTGACTACCTGCACCTGCAACCCCATTCCCAAGGCCGGTATCGACTACTTCCCTCTGACCATCGAGTTTGAGGAGAGAATGTACTCCGTGGGCCGTATTCCCGGCTCCTTCAACCGCCGTGAGGGCAAGCCCTCCGACCGCGGCATTCTCAACAGCCGTATCATCGACCGCCCCATGCGTCCTCTCTTTGACGAGGAGCTGCGCAACGACACTGTGGTCACCTGCACTGTCCTTGCCAACGACTTTGAAAACCCCGTAGAGGTGGTCGCTTCCCTGGGCGCCTCCATCGCCATCGCTTCTTCCGATGTGCCCTGGAACGGACCCGTTGCCACCACCAACGTGGCTTACGTGAACGGTCAGTACGTGGTCAACCCCTCCGCTGAGGAGCGGGATGCCTGCGAGTGCTTCGTGTGCATCGCCTCCACCTTCGAGAAGGTGGTCATGATCGAGACCGAGGCCAACGAGGCTCCGGAGCCCATCGTGCTGGAGTGCATCCGCGTTGCCCACGAGACCAATATGGAGATCGTGAAGTTCATCAACGGCATCGTTGCTGAGATCGGCAAGCCCAAGTTCACCTTCGAGAAGGCCGCTGTGAACCACGACCTGCTGGACGACCTGATCGCCTACGGCCTGGGTCAGATCGAGTACGCGCTGGACACCGACGACAAGAATGTCCGTGAGGAGCGCCTGACTGCCGCCCGTCTGGACTTCCAGGAGAAGTTCGGCGAGAAGTACGAGGATTTCGAGACCCATATCGAGGTCTGCCTCTACAAGATGCAGAAGAAGGTCGTCAAGAAGTGGCTGCTTCAGGGCAAGCGCGTGGACGGCCGCGGCATGGACGATATCCGTCCTTTGGATGCCGAGGTGGGCATTCTCCCCAGAGTGCACGGCTCCGGCCTGTTCTCCCGTGGTCAGACCCAGGTGCTGTCCATCTGCACCCTGAATACGCTGTCTGCCGCTCAGAAGCTGGATACCATCTATCCTGAGGAGAACAGACGCTATATCCATCACTATAACTTCCCCTCCTTCTCCACCGGCGAAGCCCGTGCGGCCCGTTCCACCTCCCGTCGTGAGATCGGTCACGGTGCTTTGGCTGAGAAGGCTCTGCTTCCCGTGATCCCCAGTGTTGAGGAGTTCCCCTACGCCATCCGTGTGGTGTCCGAGGTGCTGTCCTCCAACGGTTCTACCTCCCAGGGCTCCATCTGCGGTTCTACCCTGGCTCTGATGGATGCCGGCGTGCCCATCAAGCGGCCCGTTGCCGGTATTTCCTGCGGCCTGATCTCCGACCAGGAGACCGGCGAGTGGAGAACCTTCACCGATATCCAGGGTGTTGAGGACTTCCACGGCGAAATGGACTTCAAGGTTGCCGGTACCACCGAGGGTATCACTGCTATTCAGATGGACCTGAAGAACAAGGGTCTGACCATGGAGATCATTGCCGATGCTCTGGAGCGCTGCCGTCAGGCTCGTCTGACCATCCTCCATGAGGTGATGCTGCCCTGCATCCCCGAGCCCCGTGCAGAGGTTTCCGAGTACGCCCCCAAGATGATCTCCATGAAGATCCCCGTGGACAAGATCCGCGAGGTCATCGGCTCCGGCGGCAAGACCATTCAGAAGATCTGTGCCGATACCGGTGCCAAGGTGGACATTGATGACGACGGCTCCGTCTTCATCTCCGCTGTGGATTCCGCTGCCGCTTACGCCGCCAAGAAGATGGTGGACGATATCTGCTTCGTTCCCGAGGTTGGCAAGCTGTACTACGGCAAGGTCGTCCGCATCCTGCCCATCGGCGCCTTCGTTGAGATCGCTCCCGGCCACGACGGCATGGTGCACATCTCCAAGCTGGAGAACCGCCGTGTGGAAAAGGTCGAGGACGTGCTGAACCTGGGCGACATGACTTGGGTGAAGTTCATGGGCTTCGACGAGAAGGGCCGTGCAAACTTCAGCCGCAAGGATGCCCTGAAGGAAATGGCCGAAAACGCCTGATAAAAATACCAAAAAGGACGTGACCGGTTTGGTCACGTCCTTTTTGCGCAAAATGATCTGCTGATTACGACACGCAGAGTCATTGTTATGAAAGTACCGCCCTTGTAGGGAACGCCGCCGGCGTTCCGACCGCGAAGCGGCCGTGTAGGGGCCGATTGAGGCACATCGGCCCGTTCCGTAAAGCACCAGTTTGGCACGAAGTAATATGCGCAGCATAAAAAATCGGGACTCGATGCCCCGATTTTGTTTCGGAACGCTGAGGGCAGCGTTCCCTACGGATGACGCTTTCGTTCATAGCGATGTGTTTTTACGTTGGAGCCCTCAGGGAGGGGACCAAGATTCCATGAAGCATTTGCAGATAAATATTCGTTTTTACAGTCCCTTGCCCATTGCCATCGGGGACCCTGCGGCGTGACAATCTGTGTGACTCCCACAGGGAACGTGTGTGAAGGTTCGGATCGGAAACTGTCAAATAAGTTATATGAGGCGTTGACAAAACCGTCCATATTTGATAGACTGAACATAGTCTATGGAACATAGATAAAAACTGGTTTTTGCCTGAAGTGCGCTACCCAAAGAGAATTGCCAATACGCTTCGGGAAAACCAGCGGATGACTATGAAGGAGGTTGTGATTATGAGAAGATTGTATGTTGTTGGTATGGTGCTTGTTATGCTTTTATTGCTTACAAGCTGTGGCGATTCGTCTGCCAGTTCTGCACAGCCTACCGAACCGTCCACCACCGAACCCACCACAGTGGTCACCACGGAGGAAACCACACAGCCCACAGAGCCTTCTACCGAACCCACTGTCCGCCCTATGGATGCGAAGAACCTGTTCTGGAAAATGAAATATGTAACCACAGAGCGAGCCAATCAGTACAAAAAAGATACGAAAATGCGAGTTCGCGTGGGACAGGGCGGCTATAATATATGGATGGATGTCCAGTCGGTGGAGGAGGTTTCCCTCTGCGCCTATCCTGCAGCGGCCAATGTTTTGTCCCAGACCAAGATCAACTATATGGATATAGAGATTGATCAGCAGATTGCTACTTATTACCGCAAGGAAGATGGAAAAATGGTGATGTATCTGGTCTCAGATCAGCTTGGGATTTGGGAACGGGTGGAGATGCCGGAAATGTCCGGAACGGATCTGGTAAAGTCTCTGACAGAAGAAACCCGTCCCGAGAGACCTCCTGAGGATCTGACACTTCAGGAGCAGACAGTCATGTATGGAAACACCGAAGTGTATGTGTTGCAATATACGGAAAGTGTAGGTGATTTTCTGGGATATTCCGGAGACCCGGAGCTGGACGAGGTCCTTGAATGGTATCATGCGCCGGTTATGGTATATGTGGATGCCCAGACCTATCTGCCCCTATGTACCGAAATGATCATGGAGGAGGTACCTCCGGATGTGAGCGAGTATCTGACAGAGGCACTGAATTTTTCCCTTCCGGAGGAGCTGCAAGGCTACGAGATCAAGCTGGGTGAGGTTTCCATGAGTTACACGGACATGGTATATGGTCCGGTGGAGCTAGACAGTTTGCCCGATGCACCCAATTAAAAGACGCGAAAAGGACGTGACCTAACTCGGTCACGTCCTTTTTTAGATATCAGATATTAGATATAAGATATCAGATATCGGATATCCTCAATATCTTTAGTATCTCCAATATCTTATATCTCGTATCTACTATCTGATATCCCAAAAAAGTGTAAGTTTTGCGGCGGGGTCATGACCCCGCCGCGCTCTTTAGCCGTAAGGGCCTGCCCATTCGGCGGAAAACCGGTCAACATTGGACAAGGGAAATTCCACATAAAAGCCGTAGTCGTAGACATAAAGGTCAACGGGGATCTCCCCGTATTTGTCGCTGGTGAACACATAGCGCCTTCCGGTGCCACTGTCCCCTGAGTTTACCGGCGCCATATCGGCGCCCCAATAGACCGAATAGTCCGAAAGACCCAGCTGAGAGAAGTAGATCTCCTCAAAATGCGTCAGAACATCCTCGGCAGACAGATGGAACATTCCGTTTTCCGTAACATAGGAGATCCGCAGAAGCTGACCGGTCTCATCGTCAATGAGCAGGTCGAAAAAGGTAAAGGCTTTGGGGTCTCCTTGGATCGTGACGATCCAAACGATACTCTGCAGCTCCAGGTGCTCCGGGATCTGGACCAGGTGGGGGAACATCTCTATGTCCAGCTCCGAGTAGGTTGCAAGGTGGGCATCCAGGTAGGGAGCCAAAGCTTCGTATACCGCTTCCATGACCTGCTCCCGGTCCATGGTTGCTTTTTCTTCTGCCAGGGCAATGGTGCCGTCCATTTGGCTGAGCATGGCAAGCTTTCCCAAGGTGGGGATGTTTGTACGGAGCTTTAATTCCGGGGACACCATGGGGTCCAGGGAGACCCTTCCGATGGTATTGTCGTCCAGGATCGCAGAGACGATATGGGGAACAAAGGCGAAGAAAACCAGCGCCGCCAAGGTCAGGACCACCAAAAGGGCGGTTTTGAATCTACGCATGGGGATCGCCTTCCTTTCCGTATAGGGTCACAGTGACCCGGGTACCCTTCCCGGGTTCGCTGTCGAAGCGGATGTTGCCGCCGTGAAGCTGTGCGATCTGCTTACAAAGGGCAAGGCCCAAACCGGCACCGCCCTGACTTCTGGCACGGGCCTTATCCACCCGGTAGAAGGCCTCGGTGATCTTTGCCAGCTCCTCTTTTGCCATGCCCCGTCCGTTATCCACCACCTGAAGCTGGCATCCGCCGGGGATGACGGTGCCCCGGATGGCAATGATGCCGCCGCCATCCAATGCCTTGGCGGCATTGTCGGCAAGGTTGTATAAAAGGGAGCGGACCAGATCTGCCTCCAGGGTGACCCGGGCAGCTTCTCCCTTGCAGACCAGGCGGATATTCCGGTTTTTCATGGCAGGGGACAGGGCCCGTTCCACCTCGGTCAGGTAGGAATTGAGCCAAACCTTTTGCAGCTTCAGCCCGTCCTTTTTCAGCAAAAGCAGCTCCAACAGCTTAAAGGACAGCCGTTCCAAACGCTTGCCCTCGGAGAAAATGTAATCTGCCGCCATGGTCCGTGTGGTCTCGTCCAGATTGCCCTGGCGTAGAAGGTCAGCAAAACCGATAATGGAGGTCATGGGGGTCTTGAGCTCATGGGCGAAGGCTCCCATAAAGCTTTCCTGGCGCTGCATATCCGATTCCAGCTTGCCAATGGTCTCCTGCAACTTGTCTGCCATGGCATCAAAGTCCCGGGACAGCTGTCCGAATTCATCCTGAGACTGAATATGAGCCCTGCGGGACAGGTCGCCGCCTGAGATCCTGCGTACCGTAGCCGTCAGGCGGCGCAGATGCCGGGTCATGGCATAGGAAAGACCCATGGATGCCAGGATCCCGAAGAAGATCACAGCGCAGTAAACCGTCAGATATTGCTTCTGCTGAGCCTGACGGAGGGCATAAACATGGGAAAGGTCGAACCGCGCCAAAAGAGAAAGCTCTGTATCACCGGCCATGATCACGCTTTTCGCCAAAAGCCCTTGACCGTGGCTGTCGGAGACGGGCAGGGACAGACATTGGTTTTCCGGGGGCGTGGTCAGCTCCTGGGCAAGCAGGTCCGGATCACCGCTGAGGTACAGCCGGGCATCCGGGGAAGTCAGAGACAATGCCTGCCATCCTCCAAGCCCCTGGGCTTCCATTTGCCGCAGGGCATCGGCAAGACTTTGCAGATCTGTCTGCTCGCCCAAAGCGTTAATGAGCGCCAGGGTGTTTTGGGTGTTCTCAAAGGAGGTCAGGGCGGCTTGGGTCTCCTGCTCCCGGGTCGCGTGGAAGGCGGTGGCGATCATCCAGGTGCCGCCAATGCCAAAGGCCAGGGCGATCAGAAGGGAAATGGAAACTGTCAGCTTCAGTCGGTAACCCACGTTCAGGCCTCCAATCGGTAGCCCATGCCATAGACAGGCTTGATCCTGTTTTCCCAGCCCACTTTTTTCTTCATGCGCTGGATATGCAGTTCTACGGTCCTGGTATTGTCCGGGTATTCGCCGCCCCACACCCGTTCGTAAACGGTAAGCTTGGAAAGCACCACCCCGGGATTTTGGGCAAAGAGCAAAAGCAGCTCATATTCCTTCCGGGTCAGGAAAATTTCCCTTTCGTTTCTGTATACCTGCATGGAAAGGGTGTTGATCTGCAGGTCCCCGATCTGAATGAGGGCTTGCAGCTTCCCGTGGCGGCGCAGAACACCGTCCACCCGGGCCTGCAGTTCCAAAATATCAAAGGGCTTGATGATATAGTCCTCAGCTCCCATGCGAAGACCCTTTACCCGGTCAGAAACGGCATTTTTGGCGGTGAGAAAGATCACCGGCGTGCCGGTGGTGCGGATGTAGTCCATCAGGGAAAATCCGTCGATACCGGGGAGCATGATATCCAAAAGGATCAGGTCAAAGGGCTCTTTTTCAATGAGGTTGGCAGCGGTAATGCCGTCGTAGACCCCGATGCATTCATAGCCGGAACGGCGCAGGGTCAGCTTCAAAAGCTCCACGATGGGCTTTTCATCGTCCACGGCAAGGATTCGTACCATGAGATCCCCTCCTTTTTGCAAATAAAGTATTACATAAATGCATCACGATTGCATCAGTTGACCGGAGACGGCCCTTTTGCAAATGTTATATGTCGGATAAACCGGGGTTATTCCCACGGGGCGATGTGGGCATCGCCCCCTACATTACAAAAAATCAAAGTTTTGCGACAGTCTGCGGCGGGGTCATGACCCCGCCCGAATGCTATTTATATAGTTTCATAATATTTTAATTCTCATTGTAGGTCTTCCGATAGGCGCTGGGGGAGATCCCCTGGATCTGCTTGAAGGTTCTGGAAAAATGGTCCGTATCCGCAAAGCCGACCTGCTCTGCTACCTGGGCGATGGAAAGGCGACCCTGCATCAAAAGCGCTCTTGCCTTACGAATACGCAGTACGTTCAGGTAGGCAAAGGGGGTCTGACCGGAGTTGCGCTTGAAGGCGGCACACAGGTAATTGGGGTGCAGATGCACATGGTTGGCCAGCTCCTCCAGGGTGATCCGGGAGGCATAGTTGGTCTCCATATACCGGATGCAGGAGGCGATGGCATCGTGGCATTGCCGCAGATTGCGGGTCGTAGGCACCAGCTTGCATAGAGGCTGGATCTCCAGAAAAAAGGTCAGCAGTCCTAAAAACTGCTCGTTTTGCTTTCCGGTGACAACTTTCTGTAAGGCCTGAAGAGCGTTGGAAGTCAGATCCTTGGCTGTAAATTTATCAGGGATCTGAAAATTGCCATTTTTCAAAGGCTCCACAAAGCTTTTTTGAAAGAAATGACTCTCAGGCAGCTGTATCAGGTCAATGGAAAAGCTGATGCTCCAATACTGTCCGCTGGGGGTTAAAGAGCGGATAGAGTGGATCTTTCCGGTGGGGATCAGGCAGACCTCACCGGCCAGCAAAGTGAAATTTCCGGAATCGCTGTAGATCTCATATGTTCCCTCCGGGGCGTACAAAAGCTCCGGTTCGGGATGCCAGTGGATATTGGTAAAATTGGGCATTATGCGGCGGACACGGTAATAGGTCAGCTGAAGGGGAAAGGACGGATCGGGGAATTTTCGATAAAGACGCATAGGCTTCATAAGTGCACCCCTCTGTGATTAATATTTGCAGGATAACCCTTAAAAAATGCCGTTGTGTGGATCATTGTAACATACTAAAATAACAGAATCAAGGTGGATTTTGGGAATAAACCCCAGAATCTCAGCTAAGTTTCGAACAATGACAGAATAATCAGGAGGTAATAGGATGATGAAGCGAATCTGCTGGCTTTCGATTCTTCTGCTGGTGGTCATTTTGGCAGTAATGCCTGCGGCTGCGGCGGAAGAAAGCGAGGCAATGACCGTTTATGTGGACCAGAAAAATGGCCTGGATACCAATGACGGCCTGACCGAGGCAACCCCCCTTCAGACCTTTGACGGTGCGTATAAGCTCCTTGATGGGAGCTTGTCCGACTCCGGTACAGGTACCATCGTGCTTTTGGATGATTATACCCATACTTTGTCCAAAGACGCGTCCACAAGACCCATCGCTCCCTCTGTGACCAGCCATGCTTATCAGGTGGTCATTACCGCAAAGACCCCGGATATCTATCTGTATTTGTCCGGCACAGCCCAGGGCGCTCTGTTTTTGCCCGGCCCCACCAAAATCCAGCAGATGAGCGTGGGCATCGCCAGTGGCGCCAGCAAGTTCCATGCCATCTGTGCGGCAGGCAAGAATGGCGGCTTGGTGATCGGTCAGGGTGTCAGCACCCCTGCAAACGCGGATCAGCGCCCCACTCTTCACGGTGCTCCTACTACCGGCACCAGTGGCAATATGTATCTGGAGATCAACTCCGGTGACTGGCGTACTGTGTATGCCGGTGGCTATACCGCAAATGTTACCGGTGATGCTACGCTGGTAATGAACGGCGGCAGTGCGGTCAAGATGGCTGTCATCTACAACAAGATCCATACCGGCAATGTCCATTACATCCTCAACGGCGGCACCGTTGGGGAATTGTGCCCCAGCGCAGGCAATGCCAACGGCAGTCTGAAGGGCGATGTGACGGTGACTCTGTCCGGTACGTATCCCACAACCGTCAAGTCCTACGGCACGGTCGATGGCACTGTTTCCTATGACCTGGCACCCAAGGGATTGACCCTGCCTGACGGCAACTACACCATCCGCAATGTTACCGGCGGCAGTTTGGTGATCACCCCCACCTCCACTTTGGAGATCACCGGCACCGTGACCGGGACTACTGAGATCAGCTTTACGGAAACCCCTGCTACCGGTACGGCTTATGTGACCGCCCCGGAAGCAACGGCTGACGATGCCTTTACCTTCGCCGGCGCCGGTGTAACAGTGGCTGTGGCAGATGGCGTGAAAACCTGGACCTCTGCCGGTGAGTACGTATTCAAGGGCCTTGTGCTGGAAGTGTATTACAGCGCAAGCAACCCCTATAAGGTTTCCTTGTACTCCGGCCTGAAAGTGGCTTCTGCCAACCTGATCACCCCCAGCGCAACGGAAACTGCAGACGGCCTGACCCGGTATTATTACGAGAATCTGGCTGCGGGTAATTACTATACCCAGGTTTCCAGAAACGGCTATTATACCGTGAAGAAGGCACATGTCTTTACTGCAGAGCAAATGACAGGGGAGACCTTGCTCCATGTTTCCACCGCAAAACGTGTCTACGAGGGTACTGAGCTTGCCAAGTGGCAAACGATTGCCTACCAGGAATATGCAGATGGCATGATGCAGACCCTCCATGATCCTGACGGCAAGTGGCGTACCAATTACGGTGCCTATCTGACTACCCCCGTCTTTACTGTCGAGGGCAAGGCCCATCAGGCTACCACCCAGGAGGAGATGGAAGCCTACATCGCCTCTTTGGATGGAAGCGATGACAATATGTATGTCTACAGCATGGGTAAGTCCGAACAGTACGGACTGGATATCCCCGTTGTGATCTTTACGAAAACCGATCTGTCCGGCGCTAAAACTTTGGAAGAGGCCGCCGCGCTGATCAATGCCAACAACAAGCTGACCGTCCACTATCAGGCACAGATCCACGGCAACGAGCCTGCCGGCGGTGAAGCCGCCCTGGCAGAAATCGGCAGACTGGACACCGCTTACGGCGATGCTCTCCTGGAGACCATCAACATTTATGTGATCCCCCGTCTGAACCCCGACGGCTCTTTGGACTACACCCGCAATGTGCCCAAGGGTCTCAACGCCAACCGGGATATGATCCTTCTGCAGACCGCAGAGGTGCAGGCACACCACTATATCTACAATCTGTTTATGCCCGAGGTGGCGATTGACAGCCATGAATATACCGTGGATACCACGACTGCGGCTGGTTATTACAAGGATATTATGGTCGGCTGTGGCTACAATGGCAACAGTGGTGAGGCATTTGCCACTTACACCGAGAACCTGGCAATGCTGGCGGTTCCTGCTATGGAAGCCAATGATCTGGAATTTAGCTTCTACACCAACATCGTCAATAATAAGTACAGTGTTTCCAGCACTGTCTATATGGGTCTGCGTGGCTCTGTAAGCCTGCTTCTGGAAAGCCGCGGTATCGGTTTCGGTAATCACACCATGGAGCGCCGTGTGGTTTCTCATTTGGTAACATTGGATGCTGTGCTGTCCTATGTGGCGCAGAACCACGCCGAGGTGCAGGCGGTTTCCGATGCCGAGCGTCAGCGCATTGCCCAAATGGGCGGCACCTATGAGGAATCCGATTTGCTGGTGATTCAGCACAAGGAGGAATCCGTTCCCCGTTTGGCCTACACCAACACCTATTACAATTACCTGACCGGTGAAGTCAAGTCTGTAAATACCATCACGCCCACCAAGTATGTGGCAGATACCACCCGTGTCCGTCCCACCGCTTATGTGATTCCCGCCGGCTTGGGCTGGACCCAGGCTGTGCTGGACCTGATGGATCAGCACAATGCTTCTTACTATTTCGTAGAGGCCGGTACGGCGATCGATCTGCAGCAGTATACAGGCTCTGTGGAGGGCGCAAGCCTGACTGAGGAGCAGGTAGTGGTATTCGGTAAGGGCGCTTACGTTCTGCCTCTGAATCAGAGCAGTGCGCTGGTAATGACCTCTTTGATGGAGCCCGACTTGGTGGATGAGTACGGTGTGGACACCGGTACCGGTGCTACCGAGAACGTGGGCACTTTGGCGCAGGTGGGGATCATCCCCGCCAGCGGTGACGAGTTCCCCATCTACCGCTATGTCCACGATCTGAGCGCAGAGGGCAAGGTGGCAACCGTTACCGGTGAGCTCCCCCAGGTGGAGTACAAGGTCTATGTTCACAGTGCAAACGGCTTGGATACCAACAATGCTTACAGCCAGGACGCACCTGCCAAGACCATTGAGCATGCGTTCGCCCAGCTGAGCAAGCGGATGTCCCTGGCTCCCGAAGGTACTTCCGGCACGGTGGTGTTCATGGATCTTTACGAAGTAGGAAGTGCTTCCGCCTCCTACACTTTCCCCACGCATGATTATCCTGTGATCCTCACCTCTGTGACCGGCGGAGAGGGTATTCTCAAGAATGGTACCAAGACAGAATACCGCTGGTTTGCTTTTGGCGGTGATACCACCCTGGACACAATCACCATCAAAGCCGCCACCGACAACAATTTCTATTTCCTCTTCGCCAACGGTCATAAGCTGACGGTGAACAGCACGGTGAATACTCCCGCAACCAACTCCGGCTACTATTTCACTATCTCTGCTGGCGCATATACCGGCACTTTGACTGCCAACCCGGAACTGACGGTTCTTGGCGGCAACTGGAAGAACCTGTACGCCTCCAACTATACAGGAAAGCTGATCGGCAATAGTGCCGTGATTGCAGACGGTGCCAACTTTGTAGGTGTTGCCCCCAGTTATTCTGCCACCACAGAGGGCAATATCTCCATCAGCCTGAAGAATTCCGTAATCGGTGATGCGCTGATCTATCTGGGCAATGCCAACAATAATCCGATTACCGGCAATGTAAGCCTCACTTTGGGTGAGAATGTAACCGCCAGTGATATCTACATGGGCAGCCGTGATGCAGGTAATGTGACGGGCTCTGTAACCATCGTTCAGGACGGTGCAGATCTGAGCAAGATCAATATCCACCGTGGTCCCAAGAACACTACCGCCACTGTGGGCAAGACTGTATTTGGCTACAAGTCCGGCAGCACCGATCCCGTTTCCGGCTATGATCTGGTACGGGTTTGGGTGGAGGACAGCTGGCATGAGATCGATGCCGCCATTACCATGCTGTCTTTGAAGCCTTCCGAGGTCAGCTTTGGCTATAAGGCAGAGTTTGCCTGCAGCGAGGCTCTGCAGTCCATGGTGACGGAGCAGGGCTACTGCCTGTGGCTCAGCGAGGAGCTGACCGTAAAGCGTCATGTGAAAAACTTCAGGGAAAAGCTGACACTGCGGTTGGCCGATTTCGATGTGGAGAATTACGGCTCTGCCAAGGTCAATGCCAAGGTCTACCTGACCCTGAGCAACGGCCTGGTGATCGAAAGCACTGTGGTGTCCTACAGTATGCAGGATATGGTGGAGCTGGTGGATACCCGGCTGGCGACTTTGAGCGAACAGCAGATCCTGGCGCTTCAGACCATGCTTGCCAAGTTTACCGCCCCCGAGGGCTGGAATATCCCCAACCTGAAGGGCTGAGCAATGCGCATAGAAACAGAGATCTAAAGAAAAAGCTGTCATCCCGAGCCTAGTCGGGATGACAGCTTTTCTTTACAGTTCCTGTGTTACTTTGTTTCCGGAGGGATCAGGGCATCATCAAAATGGATGATCACGCCGGTGGCGGCCAGGGCCTTTTGCAGGGGGGAGATCTCCACCTGAGAAATGGGACAGCCTGCATCCAGGGCCATGGCGGCGGCCAGACCGGCAGCCTGACCGGTGAGGATGGCAGGGGGGATCACCCGGAGGACCTCCCAGGCATAGCCCTCGGCGGCGGCACTGCGCCCGGCGGTAAGGATATTGTCCCAATCATCGCGGACCAATGTGCCGTAGGGGACTTCATAAATGGCATCCCGGCTCATGCAGTCGCCGATGGCACCCACGGAATCCTCGAAATGCCGGAATACATCCTCTTTTTGCAGGACATGGTTGCCGATGATATGCCGGGTGGTGCGGAACTGGTGCATGGCAGGGAGCATGACGATATCCCGGCTCTTCCGGTCATCGTTTTGAATGCGCGATAATACCTCCAGCTGATTGGTTTGGAAATACCGGGAGACCTGCTCACCGTCGGTGCCGTCCCAAAGGGGCATTCCCTCCGGGTGGTTTTTACCGGTCCGAGAGGCGTTTCCGCCGGGAATATCAAAGTACAGCTTGCCCACGTCCCGGTTTTCCACAGCCTTTTGGCAAGTGTCCAGATTCAGGCCGTAGCCTGCGTAGGTGTGGTAATTGCCCTGCTTGGCGGTGGGGACACCGGCATAGTGAAGCAGGTCCGCATCACCGGTGGTGTCAATGTACATTCCGGCACACAGACGGGTATAGCCGGATTTATTGAAGACCGTTGCTGAGCAAATATGCCCCTTTCGGGCTTCCACATCGGTGACCACCGTATCGAACATCAGGGTCACGCCGGCATCGGAAAGCAGTTTACATAACACCAAAGCGAAAATGGGGGCAGAGTAGTGGCAGATCAGTCTGCGGTTGGTATTGCCCTGACCGGGCTCACCCTGTTGCCATTCAGCAGGCAGGTCGTCCCAGCCGTAGCGACGGGCCAGATCCAAAAACTCCTGGGCCATGCCCTTGATGATCTGAGTCCCCCGTCCGTTGCACATGGGCTCAAAAAGGTTGACGATACCGGTGGTTGCCAAGCCACCCAGCTGAACGGCCTTTTCCACCAGTACGACTTGTTTGCCTTGACGGGCCGCCTGCAGAGCGGCGGCACAGCCGGCAACACCGCCGCCGGCTACCATAATGTCAAATTGCAGGGTTTGTGCAGCTTCCATCGTTACGCCCTCCCGATTTTTTGACCATTATAACAAGGCTTTTTTTAGAATGCAATAAAAGATTCTTGCATTGCACCCAGGAAGGCTGTTATAATAAAAAATGTATTGTAGTGGGGGGCAAGCCCCACCCTACGGATGCCTTTTGGGAGTAGTTTCAAAGAAAAACCAATCAGAGGAGTATACCATGCAGTATTCTACCGCCGCGTTTGAAAAAGAATATACCTATGAGGGAACCGACCTGGGGGCGACCTGGTCGCCGGAGGGGACGGTTTTCAAGGTTTGGGCCCCGACGGCAGACTGGGTGCAGATCCTGCTCTATCCCACGGGAGATCCCAAAAACCGGGAGGTTTTGCAGACCCTGCCCATGGAAAAAGGGAAACGGGGCGTTTGGACTGCCCGGGCCTCCGGAGATTTGAACGGCATCTATTATACCTGCCATGCCCGGGTGGAACGGGAGACTGTGGAGGTCTGCGACCCCTATGCCAAAGCCGTGGGTATCAACGGTCACCGGGCTATGGTCATTGACCTGGCATCCACCGACCCTGCCGGCTGGGAGCGGGACCGGGATCCCAATGGGGGAAAGCCCATCACCCAGGCTGTGATCTGTGAGCTGCACCTGCGGGATCTGAGTGTGGACCCGAAAAGCGGCATGACCCATAAGGGCAAGTATTTGGCCCTGACGGAAAAGGGTACCCATACCCCAGGGGGCGAAAGCACGGGACTGGATCATTTTTGTGATCTGGGGATCACCCATTTGCAGCTGCTTCCTGTGTATGACTATGGCTCTGTGGACGAGGCGGCACCGGACCGTCCCCAGTACAATTGGGGCTATGATCCGGTCAATTACAATGTGCCGGAGGGCTCTTATGCCACAGATCCCTGCCGGGGCGAGGTGCGGATCCGGGAGTTTAAGGAAATGGTCAAAGCCATCCATGACCGGGGGATCAGTGTGGTGATGGATGTGGTGTACAACCATGTATACCACCGGGACAGCTTCTGCTTTAACCGACTGGTGCCGGGGTATTTCAGCCGTATCAACGACCGGGATGAGTATTCCAACGGCTCCGGCTGTGGCAACGACACGGCCTCGGAGCGGTCTATGGTGCGAAAGTATATAGTGGATTCCGTGAAATATTGGGCGGACGAATACCATATTGACGGCTTCCGGTTTGACCTTGCGGGGCTTTTGGATGTGAAGACCGTTCGGCAGATCATGGCGGCGGTGAGCAAGGAGCATCCCAATGTGCTGTTTTACGGTGAGGGCTGGCACATGGGTACGGCCCTTACCCGTCCCGATGTTTCCCTTTGTGACCAGGGCAATGCCCCCTTGGTTCCCGGCTTTGCCTTCTTCAACGATACCATCCGGGACGGACTCCGTGGCTCGGTGTTTGCGGCAGATGCCCCGGGCTATGTGTCCGGCAACGGGGAGCTGACCGGGGCTGTGGCGGACTGCTTCCGGGGCAGGGCGTTTTGGTGTCCCAAACCGGCGCAGAGCATCAATTATGTGTCCTGCCACGATAATCTGACCTTATTTGACAAGCTGACGGTTTCTTCCCCAGGAGCCTACCGGGAACAGCTCATTGCCCGAAACAAGCTGGCGGCGGCAGTGGTGATGCTCAGCCAGGGCGTGCCCTTCTTCCAGGCGGGTGAGGAGTTTTTGCGTACCAAACGGGATGCCCGTGGGGTGGTGGATAACAGCTATGCAAGCCCCGATTCTGTGAACCGGATCCAATGGGGATTGCTGGATCAGCCGGAGTATGCCCGGGTACGGGACTATTACCGGGGACTGATCGCTTTGCGCAAAAGCAGCCCCGATTGGCAGATGACCGAGACTTCCCAGGTGGAAAGATCCATATTCCCCATAGAGGGACTGGGTGACCGTGTCCTGGGCTTTTGGATCCGCGGACGGGAGGAATGGTGCGTGGTGCTCAATCCTACCAACCGGGAGGTCACCCTGAATCTGCCCCAGGGGACCTGGGAGTTGGTGGTGAATGAAAAGAACGCCGGTACGGCGCCTTTGGGGGTATTCACCCGAACAGTCCAGGCCGCACCCATCAGCGCAGCGGTGCTTAGAAAGCAGTAATTTGGCGCAAAAAACCCTTGGCAGGTTTCGCAAAGGCGAAATCTGCCAAGGGTTTTTTGACCAGGAGCGTAGACCACCAAAGGCTTCTCCCGAGGGAGAAGCCTTTGCCGCTTCGCGGTCGAAACACCGAGGACGGCGTTCCCCACAATGTTCCGAAATTATGACCTGCTAATTTGCCCTTACTCTGTGCAGATGACCCGGGCACCCTGGAATTCCACATGGAGGGGGATCATCTGCCAATTGGCCTGGGTGATGGCGTTGAGCTTCTTGGCAAGCTTTTCTTCCAGATGCTCATCCAAAGTGATGCACAAAAGGGTAGGACCTGCGCCGCTGAGGCAGAAGGCCGCTCCGGTGGTGCGGACCAAAGTCTCAATGGCATCGTAATCGGCAATAAGGTTTCTGCGGTAGGGCTGGTGGATCCGGTCCTGCATGGCGTTGCGCAGAAGCTTTTCATTGCCCAGCTCCAGGGCCTTCAGGACCATGGCACCGTGGGAGATGTTGTAGACCGCATCGGCCCGGTCGTAATCCGTGGGCAGAACGCTTCGGGCAAAGTGGGTGGAAATGGGGAAGTCCGGAACCAGGGCCAAAAACTCCCAGTCAGGATGCAGGGGGAAATTCACAGTTACCGGCAGACCGTTATCCACCATAGAGGCGGTCAGACCGCCGAAAAAGGCAGGGGCCAGGTTGTCCGGGTGACCTTCCATGGCATTGGTAATGTTGAGCAGACCCTGGGTGGACAGCTTATTGCCGCGCAGGACATTGGCACCCATGGCACCGGCCACCAGCAGGGCAGCGGAGGAACCCAAACCGCGGCCAATGGGGATCTGGGCATCAATATGGATCTTGACGCCCCGAACCTCCTCACTCAAAGAGGCCAAAACAGCGCAGTAGGACACATAGGCCAGGTTATCCGGGCCGGTGTATTCCTCGTCACAGCCGGTGATCTCCAGACCGGAGTCGGTTTCTTCAAAGGTAACGTCCGTATACAGACTCAGGGCACAGCCGAAGGCATCAAAGCCGGGGCCGAGATTGGCGGTGGTGGCAGGAACCCGAATGGTTACTTTATGCATAATAATCTACCTTTCTGTCAGGAAATATTGGCAACAAAATCCAGCATCTGCTCCTTGGCGATACAGCCGGTATGACGCTCCGGTTTTTGCTGCAGACCCACTAGATTCTTGGGGATGGGAACACCGGTCTTTTCATAAAGCCGTGCCATCATGGCAAACTCGTCGGTGCCCTTCACCGGCTCCAGGGCAGAGAGGACTGCCGCCGGGAATTTGTAGGGGGAGGCGGTGGACAGTACCACCATAGGTGTGTTGTCATTGGCTTGGTTTACATAATCTTCTGCTACCGCCCAGGCCGTTGCGGTGTGGGTGTCGCACAGGTACCCGTATTGGCTGTAGACCTTGCCGATGGTCTGCCGGGCCTGCTCGTCGCCGCAGAAGCCTGCCCAAAATTCCTTTTGAATGGTGGAAAGCAGAGCTTCCGGGACGGTATAGGCCCCCTGGGTGTTCAGCTGACCCATGAGATTCGCCACCAGCCCGGTATCCCCGGAGAGGAAATACAACAGCCGCTCCAAATTGGAGGAGACCAAAATATCCATAGAGGGGGAGATGGTCTTGTGCAGGGGCCGTCTGCGATCGTAGGTGCCGGTGGTGAGGAAGTCTGTCAGCACGTTGTTGGCGTTGGAGGCACAGATCAGCCGCCCCACGGGCAGACCCATCTGTTTTGCCAGCCATCCGGCAAGAATATCACCGAAATTGCCGGTGGGAACGCAGAAATTCACAGGATCTCCCATTTTCACAGTACCGGCCTGCAAAAGATCCTTGTAGGCCTTGAAATAATAGGTGACCTGGGGGGCAAGTCTTCCAATATTGATGGAGTTGGCAGTGGACAGCTGCTTTCCCGGCACACCGGAGGCGAAAAGCTGTTTTACACCGGTTTGGGCATCATCAAAATTGCCCTCCACGGCACACACGGCAACATTGCCACCCTCCTGGGTGACCATTTGGGCCCGCTGTACCGCGGACACGCCGCCCTGGGGATAGAACACGCAGATCTTTACCCCGGGAACATCCCGGAAACCCTCCAAGGCTGCTTTGCCGGTGTCGCCGGAGGTGGCGGTGAGGATGGTGATGTCACCTTCCATACCCTGCTGCTGCCGGGCGGCGGTGAGCAGCCGGGGGAGCATACAAAGGGCCACATCCTTAAAGGCGGAGGTGGGTCCGTGGAATAATTCCAGTACCGTAAAGGGACCTGCGGCCTGGGTGGGGGTCAGTTCCGAACTGGTGAATTTTCCGGTGTAGGCGGCGCGCACCAGTGCTTCCATGTTTTGGATGTCCGGAAGCAGACTGCCGATGATCCGGGTAGCCATATCCATGGTGGAGCCTTCCAGGCAGGTGATCACGTCCAGCTGGGGCAATGTGTCCGGCACATACAGACCCCCATCCGGTGCAAGGCCCCTCAGGACTGCCTGACTGCCGGTGATGGATTCGTCCGTTCCACGGGTGGAATGATAACGCATAGGATCATCTCCTTAAGTAAGTAAAATTTGTCTACCATCATACTGCTTTTTTTCAAAAAAATCAAGTAAAAACTACCTTCAAGCGGTGGATAAAAAAATCTTGACAAATCTATGGGTTTCGGGGTATAATACTGGAAATATTGCAAAGGCTGAGAAAAGAAGAGTACCCGTTGGATGCGGTCAGAGAGCCCCGGTTGGTGGAAAGGGGCACGTTTGAGGGTGGGGAACATGGTCTTGGAGCCGGATTGCCGACAGTTAAGCAGTCCCGGGTGCGCCCGTTATTGCGCCAATGAGGCAGCGTAAGCTGTAAATCAAGGTGGTACCGCGTCGAGTTTCGTCGTCCTTGCTGTATTGGCAAGGGCGTTTTTCTTTTGAGAGGAGAGATTGTTATGAATATTGGCTTGCTTGGCTTCGGTGTTGTGGGCAGAGGTCTTTACGACCTGACCGCGGGCCGTGAGGATATGCAGGTGAAAAAGGTGGTCTGTCTGGAGGACATCACCCTGCCGGATGCCCAGGTGACCCGGGATTTTCAGGAGGTTTTGCAGGATCCTGCCATCGATACCGTTGTGGAGGCCATGGGCGGTCTGCATCCGGCCTATGAATTTGTCCGGGCCTGCCTGGAGGCCGGCAAGAATGTGGTGACCTCCAATAAGGCATTGGTTGCTACCTTCTATGATGAACTGATCCCCCTGGCCCAGGAAAAGGGCGTTTGCTTCCGCTGTACCGCGGCTGTGGGCGGCGGTATCAGCTGGCTGTCTGAGCTGGAGCGCACCCGCCGCACCCAGGCGGTCACCCAGGTGGGCGGCATTATGAACGGCACCTGCAACTATATTTTGGACTCCATGACCCGTTTGGGTATGGACTATGGCGAGGCACTGTCCCAGGCACAGAAGCTGGGGTATGCCGAGGCCAATCCCACCACCGATGTGGAGGGCATCGATACCTGGCACAAGCTGATCCTCTCTTCCAACATTGCCTTTGGGGTAAGCCTGGAGACGGAGGGGATCCCCGTATGCGGTATCAGTAAGATCACTGCCGCCCATGTTGCGGATTTTAAGGCGCACGGGCTGGTATGCAAGCTGGTTTCCACCGGAAAGTGCCTGGACGGCAAGATCAGCGCCTATGTACAGCCTACCTTGTTTGCCCAGGGTGAGCCGGAGGCCGCTGTGCCTGCCAATTTTAACCTGATCACCCTTGTGGGCACGGCATCCGAGCGCATGAGCTTCTACGGTCAGGGCGCGGGCCGTTATCCTACGGCGCACAATGTGATCCAGGACTGCGCGGATGTTTTGGCAGGGAAGGGCTTCTACTGTCCCTACGGGAAAAAGACAGCCGTTCACAATGACGATCAGCTTCGCTACTATGTCAGTGGTGTCACCGATGCCTGGGTGCAGGAAAACACAGCCGAAGCCTGGGAGCACGGTGTGATCACCCGGCCGGTGTCCGTAGATGCCATGCACGCATGGCGCAAAGCCAACCCCGACGCATTTATTGCGGCGGTCAACGAATAAAAGGAAGAGGGGCTTCATATGCTCAAAGTAGCCAAATTTGGCGGTTCATCCATGGCCGATGCCGGCCAGTACCGGAAAGTACGGGATATTCTCCTGGCAGATCCCGGCCGCAAGGTGGTTGTGGTTTCTGCCGCCGGTAAGCGCAATAAAAATGACCATAAGATCACAGATCTTCTGTACCTTTGCTATGCTCATGTCCAGTACGGGGTGGACTGCACCCCCGTGTTTGATCAGATCGCCAACCGGTATCTGGAGATCCGGGAGGAACTGCAGATCAACTTGGATCTGGAGCAGGAGCTGGCGGCACTGAAGCTGCGGCTGGAGGCAAAGAACCTGACCCAGGACGAGCTGGTCAGCCGTGGCGAGTATTTCTCTGCAAAGCTGATGGCCGCATTTTTGGACTTCCAGTTTGTAGATGCGGTGGACTGGATCCGTTTCCGCATGGACGGCACTGTGGATGAGGAAGCCTCCTATGAGCTTCTGCGCAGTCAGGTCCGTGGCAAGGGCGTGGTAATCCCCGGCTTCTACGGCCTGATGCCCGATGGACACATCCGCACCTTTACCCGTGGCGGCAGTGATATCACCGGTGCATTGGCGGCCGCTGCCCTGGATGCGGACGTATACGAAAACTGGACGGATGTTTCCGGCATTTTGATGGCAGATCCCCGGATCGTTAAGGATCCCCTGCCCATTCCGGAGGTCACCTATGACGAGCTTCGGGAGCTGAGCTATGCCGGAGCCCAGGTGCTCCACGAGGGCACCATCATGCCGGTTCGGGAGAAGGGCATCCCTGTCAATATCCGCAATACCAATGATCCCGGGCATGAGGGTACGATCATCAAAGAGGACTTTGATTCCGAGATCGACCCCCACCGGGTCCTGACCGGCATCACCGGCAAAAAGGATTTTTCCATTATCACCGTGTTCAAACGGGGCCTGACCAGTCAGGTGGGTGTTCTGCGGAAGATCCTATCGGTGTTGGAGCGGCATAATATTTCTGTGGACTTTGTGCCGAACGGTATTGATAATGTGTCGCTGGTGATGCCCACGGAGGTGATCGCCCCCCATCTGTACAAGGTGCTGGCGGAGATCCAGCAGGATGTGGAGCCCAACGAGATCGAGGTCATTGACCAGATCGCCATCGTTGCCGCTGTGGGACACCGGATGTCCAGCCGACCCGGTGTTTCCGGACAGCTCTTTGCCGCGCTGGGTGAGGCGGGGATCAATATCCGTATGATCAACCAGGGCCCCGATGAGCTGAACATCATCTTCGGCGTGGACAATCGGGACTTTGCCGAAGCCATCCGTGTGCTGTACAACAGCTTTACGAAGTAACTGTCTTTGGAGGGATATTTATGAAAACCTATACTGTTGCTATTTTGGGCGCTACCGGCGCCGTGGGACAGGAAATGATCAAAGTACTGGAAGAACGCAATTTCCCCGTGGGCAAGCTGATCCCCCTGGCCAGTGCCAGAAGCGCGGGCAAGACCCTGACCTTCCGGGGTGAGGAGGTCACCATTGAGCTGGCCTGTGAGGAAGCCTTCAAGGGCGTGGATATCGTCCTGGGTGCCGCGGAAAACGATATTGCAGAGCGGTTTGCCCCTGCCATCGTGGCGGCCGGCGCTGTGTTTGTGGACAATTCTTCCGCCTTCCGTATGGATCCCAATGTGCCTCTGGTAGTGCCGGAGGTCAACCCCGGAGATGTGAAGAACCACAAGGGTATCATCTCCAACCCCAACTGCTCTACCATCATTACAGTCACTGCTGTGAATGCTTTGAATCAGTTCTCTCCCATCCGCACCATGACGGCCTCCACCTATCAGGCGGTCTCCGGTGCCGGTGCCCAGGGTCCTGTGGAGCTGATGGAGGAAGTGGATGCCCTTTCCAAGGGCGAAGCCTACGAGCCCAAGGTATTCCCCTATCAGATCGCCTACAACCTGATCCCCCAGATCGGCGGCGAAAAGGAGCAGGGCTATACCAGTGAGGAAATGAAGCTGCACTACGAGGGCCGCAAGATCATGCATCTGCCGGAACTGAAGGTCAGCTGTACCTGCGTCCGTGTTCCCGTGGTGCGTTCTCACTCCATTTCCGTGAGCATGCATTTTGACAAGCCCATCACTGTGGAGCAGGCCCGGCAGGCCATTGCCGCCGCCCCCGGCTGTAAGCTGGTGGATGACCTGAACGCAAAGCAGTACCCCATGCCTTTGGATACCACCGATCAGGACCTGGTGTTCGTGGGACGTATCCGCCCCGACCTGACCGATCCCAACGGCCTGTGCCTGTGGTGCTGTGGCGACCAGGTGCGTAAGGGCGCCGCTACCAACGCGGTGCAGATCGCAGAACTGGTGATCGGGAAGTAATCCTAGGATATAAAACAAGGCTGTCATCCTGAGCAAGCGTAAGCGCGTCGAAGGATCTTGGCACTATAGGACTGCATAGCGGCCCTATGGTGCGTAGATTCCTCGATTTCGCTTCGCTTCACTCGGAATGACAGCGTTTTTTATTATCTAAGTGCCGTGGTTTTATTTCAAAGGCTCCTGTGTGCCAAAAAAGTGCATATTTGTGCCATAATCGAATATGCTAATGGGGAATTTGTTGCGTTTTATCGGAAAAAATGCTACTATAGAGCCTGGGAGGTGCTGTTATGAAATCTCGTAGCCGTGGAGTAGAGGTTTTGTGGGATTATGGGGTGATCCTGGCAAGCTGTGGACTGTATGCCTTTTCTTTTAACTGCTTTTTTGATGCCAACCGCTTTGCCATGGGCGGTTTTACGGGCATCTGTCAGATCCTGAACCGGATCTCCGGAGGGGTGATCCCCGTGGGTACGGCGGTGTTTGTGCTGAATCTGCCCCTGATTTTGGCAGGCTTCAAAAAGCAGGGTGTCAAGCTGTTGCTTGCGACCCTGTTTGCCATCACCGCCAGTTCCTTGCTGATCGACACATTGGGGATGGTCTATACCTTTTACCCCTTGGAGGATCCGCTGCTTTCCTGCATTTTTGGCGGTGTTCTGCTGGGCGTATCTCTGGGACTGATGCTTCGCAAAAGCGCCACCACCGGAGGAACGGAGCTGCTGGCCCGGTTGCTCAAATATAAATTCCGGCATTTGTCCATTGGAAGGCTCTGCCTGATCATCGACCTTTTGGTGGTTTCTGCCTATGCCCTGGTGTTCCGGGAGTGGCTGGGAGCTATGTACGGTGTGATCGCCATGGTCATTTCCAGCAAGGTGATGGACACGGTGATCTATGGCTCGATCAATGCAAAGCTTGCGATCATCATCAGTGACCAAAGCCAGGCCATCACCCAAAAGCTTTTGGGAATGGAGCTGGGTGTTACGATCCTCAGCGGCAAAGGAGCCTGGACGGGCAATGCGAAAAATGTGATCATGTGCGTGTTCCGGCAAAACCACATTGCCGCCATCAAGGCCGCCGCAACGGAGCTGGATGCTTCGGTGTTTTTCATTGTCTGTGATGCCCGGGAGGTTCTGGGCGAGGGCTTTGGAGAGTACTCGGAGGACAGCCTGTAGGTTAGTTACAAATTACAAATTAATAATTATAAATTAAGGACGGGGTCTCTGCCCCGTTGTTCAGCAAAACAGATTCTTGAGCGCATAGTCAGGCCGCATCCTTTTGCAAGAATTGAGCAAAAGGATGCGGCCTGGTTGTCATATAGTGGTCGCCTTTGGCGGTATGAATCTGCCCACAAAAACGGGCAGCTGAACATCATCGAATTGGCGAGAGTCTGCGACATCATCTGTGCTACCGCCTACAAATATAAGAGCTTTTTGGAGAGCTAAAACAGGGAGCTGGTGGCTCACTGCCTTGTCATAGCTCAATAGCACAAAGATTGTGCGGCTTAAATACGAAAGTATAGCCTTTTTTTCCCGCTGGCAAAGATGTACAAATACTGGTCAGCTTTTTAGCATATCTTGAGCCCCCATAAGGAAGCGTAAAGTATGCCTCGCCTGCAAGCCTTTCACCATCCATAATTATTACCTTAAAGGAGCCGTCTATAGACGCTTTTACCGTATCATAAATCATCAAAGTTGCAGGCGTATAGCTGACAGTAGCTGTGATTGCACCAGTTTCGCTGGTTTTCGTTTCTACTATCTGGGGAGAAAGTCTAGAAAGTAGTTGGTCCTGCGGAAGTTCCTCAACAAGCTTATTTTTTGTTTCCTCCAGTTCACGCTCTAGACTTTCTACTGTCCTTTTGGCATCGGCCTTTTGCTTGATATTATCTAACAACAGTGGTTGCGCAAATTGATTTGCGGCTTGTCGGAGTTGGGCGTTGGACTCTCTGATTTCTGCATTTTTGCGCTGAATATCTGCTGCAACGGCAACGCCGGCGGCAGGACCTGCAATAGCACTTGCTATACCGCCATGCACAGCCCAATCCGTTTCTTTGCCAGCGTATTGCGAATAGATAGCCTCTGTTCCTCTTAAAATCGTATCTGTATTGCCATCTAATTTTGAAAGCCGCGCACGTGCCATTTCCAGGCGATCGTAGCATTCTTTTAGACGCTTATCCAGACCGGAAAGATAGATGTATTTTTTACATAACTGCTCTTTGGCTCGCTCTTCCTTCTGCAAATCGAGAATTCTATTTTTTGTCTCTTGGCTGGCGACTGCTTTTCTTCGATCTCTTGCAGCCTTTTCGCCCTTCTCATATTTATCAATCAACACATCTTCGCTACATGTCATGCCCCTCTGCTTCGCAACGATCTTCATACGAGCAATGCCAGCCCTGTCTAGCGCAGAGATATTATTCTGAATACATGCAGTATAAAAAATTTCATCTTCATGCTCGTTGCGGAATGCTTCCTCCATTTTGAATTCTTTTACCTCTGCCCTGTGTTCTTGAAGGAGTTTTTTTGCATTATGGTATAAAAGGAAACCGCCTAAAATGAGACTAGCCGCCATTACCAAAGCATAGGTAAAATTATCTACATCGTAGAAACCAAGGTATAAAGCTCCTGCTCCTAATAAGAAACAAAAACGGACAGGAGTATTAAAGAGATAAAATTGCCTTTGGGAAATTCGGGAGGATATGGATTATAGTTGCCGTTTTTTGCGAAGTCGGAAATTTTGAATTCTTCCATAATGAAACCTCTTTCTGTAGAATAAAAAGCTGTTCAGTGAATCGTAGGGTGGGGGACCGCCTGCGGGAGACGAAACGTTGCCCCCCACGGGTTCTACCGTACAATTCTCGTGTTTTGCAACAGCCCCTTGCTATTCTTTGTTTTGCAGATTTTTCTGCGCCATAATCTCTCGCTTGCTTTTGCCGCAAGAACAGGAAGATGTGTATGATGCGTTTGTTTTTCCGCAGCTACATTGCCAACCGTTAGCTTGAATCGGAGGGGAGTAGGAGACTGCATCGCTGCTAAGCCATTGAATAAAGTGGTTACATTGATCCTGGGTTAGCTCTTCATCCAATGCGGAATAACTGGCGATGTTGGTGGCTGCGTCGTATTTTCCCATCTGGATTGCTGTTATGGATGCTTGAGTGAGGTAGTCGTTGGTAAGGACTTTGTTTTTCAGTGTAAGGATATCTCCGTCTAGGTATTGGGAAATGAAGGGGTCTTTTTTGGCTGCTGCGACCATGCTGCTAGTAGACAAACGAATTTGGTTTATGGGGAGAGGAAAACCAGCTTTCATACAACAAAGTCGATATTTGTCTGTTTTGTATCTTTGGGAGGTGGTTTTACCTTCTTGCACGTGAAAACCACCGGTGTGGATTCCACCCACGGTAGCACCTGTGTACACGAGCATGGGATCTTGTTTATCGTGTGCTGTATAGATAACGGGGTCCATAACCAACATATTTCTTAACTCCGGAGCGCGAGAATATATTACGAGATTTCCATATCCTTCAAAGTCTGCAAAGTGGGCATTTTCTGCATCCTTTTCTTCTACTTGTTTTTTGCCAATGACTCCATAGTGAAATAGTGTACCAACGAAGCCAAAACATACAGATAAAGGCAGCATAATGGTAAAATCAAGACCGAGCATTAAACAAAATACAAAACCGAAAGCAGCACCAATATAAGAACCTGGATTTAGATCAAACATAAGATATTCCTTCTTTCTGTAAAATAAAAAAGTGCGGCAACCGAAGTTACCGCACTCAAAAACGCAACCCCGATTGTCGCCAAACAAAGCCCAAATAGAAAAGGATAACCTATTACCATCCGAGTGGAGTTGCGTTTTTAGCGAACGCAAAACGGATGGTAAATACAAAAGGGTATAGTATCCCCTTGGTAAAAAGAAATCCTTTCCTATATTCAGCTTTGTTTGGCAAGGTTATGATATCACACCTGTCCGCAAAAATCAATTTATTTCAGAAACTTCTGCCTTTTCGCTTTCCTTTTGGTATGCTATAATGCAAACGGGACGTCGAGGGCGCCGTCCCCTACGAATATGGCAATTCCTGATTTTGTTTCTGCAAGGGAAAAGAAAAGTGCAAAATGCAGATGACCGTTGGCCATTTTGCATTTTGCACTTTACATTTTTCATTACACGGTTTGTCCTCAAATGGGCAGGAACATTTTGGCGAACAGGAAATAAACCAAAAGGGATACGGCATCTACGATGGAGGTGATAAAGGGGCTTGCCATGACTGCCGGGTCCAGGCCGATGGCCTTGGCTACCAGGGGCAGTACCGCACCCACCAGCTTTGCCAGCAGTACCGTTACAAACAAGGCAAGGCAGACCACCGCATCAATGACCAGGGTGATTTGGGGATTGCCCAAAAGCAGCCGGTCCACCAGCCAGATCTTTCCGAAGCACACGATGGCCAGAGCCAGACCGCAGATCACTGCCGTGCGGATCTCCTTCCAGATCACCCGGGGCAGATCGGAAAAATGCAGTTCTCCCAGGCTTAGGGCGCGGATCACGGTGACCGAGGACTGAGAGCCGGAGTTACCGCCCGTACCCATGAGCATGGGGATAAAGGCGGTCAGGGCCGCCTGGGCAGCCAATGCCCCCTCAAAGGAGGTGATGATCATGCCGGTAAAGGTGGCGGATACCATCAAAAGCAGCAGCCAGGGGATACGGTTGCGGAACAGCTCCCATACAGAGTTTTTCAGATAGGTCTTTTCCGAGGGCAGCATACCGCCCATGATCTCCATATCCTCGGTTGCCTCGTCCTGAATGACGTCGATGGCATCATCGAAGGTGACGATACCTACCATGCGGTTCTCTCCGTCCACCACAGGCAGCGCCAAAAAGTCATAGTGGGCCAGCATGGAGGCCACTTCCTCCTGGTCGGTGTGGGTGTGTACGGAAATCACGCTGGTTAACATAATATCTTCGATGGTCTGCTCGTCACTTTCTGCAAGCAGAAGGTCCTTGACGGTGACGATGCCCATAAGGACCCGGCCTGTGGTGACGTAGCAGGTATAAATGGTCTCTTTGTCCACGCCCTGACGGCGGATGCGCAAAATGGCCTCCTCCACAGTCATATGGGGGCGCAGGGATACGTATTCCGTGGTCATCAGGGAACCTGCGGAGTTTTCGGGATAGCGCAGGATCTGATTGATGCTTTTGCGCATCTCGGGATCTGCCTGACGCAAAATGCGCTTGACCACATTGGCGGGCATTTCCTCCACCAGGGCCGCCGCATCGTCCACGAACAGCTCGTCGACGATCTCTTTCAATTCGTTGTCGGAAAAACTCTTGATCAGAAGCTCCTGATCATCGGTCTCCATTTCCACAAAGGTCTCTGCCGCCAGCTCCTTGGGCAGCAGACGGAACAGCAGGGGGATCTTCTGATCCTCCAGATCGGAGAAGAGCCCTGCCACGTCCGCGGGATTCATGGTGATCAGAATATCCCGCAAGGTAGCATACTTTTTCTCCTCCAGCATTTTGACAAGGGCTTTTTCTACCAGCTCAAAACGCTCAGCCATAGGCGTACCTCCTTATTATTTTGTAATAAGGACCGATGCCCGGCATCCCCAGGGATGCCGCAGACTACTTCGGCCCGGTATATTGCCAGAACTGCCGGCATCCATAGGTTTCCCCCCTTTTTTACAATACTCCGTTTATAATATACCCAAATCCCCGGACTGTCAAGCAATTCGGTTGCATAAAATGTCCGCTGCGACCGTCATCGCAGCGGACATTTTGGTATGCAAGCAAATCGGTTACTGCACCGGCTCCAGGGCAAGGCCCTCTTCGGTCACCACCACCTGCAGGCTGGGATCGTCGCTGATAAAGCACGCTGCCTGGTCGGCGGTGAAGCTGCCCCGCATAAACACGCCGGGGGCTTGGGCACTGATACCGATCTTGGCGTTATCCAGGGCGTTGTTTCCAAGGCTGATCATAGCCCTGGGAGTTACATACAGATTGGTGCCGGTATTGTCCCAAACGGTCACATGACCTCCCAAAACCAGGGTGCAAGCTCCTTCCAGATACAGACCCGCGCCCATGCCCGCGCATTCGCCGCTGTAAATGGTACCGCCCAACAGATTGAGGGTCGCACCGGGTTTGACATACAGAGCGCCGCCGTCGACCTCAGAATAGCCGCCGATGAATACACCGTCGTATACGGTGGCTTTTCCGGTTACCCGCATAAGCGCACCGCCTTTTTGCAGATCACCCGTAAGGACAAAACCGGTCTCCTGACAGTATCCGCCGTCCAGAACACCGTTGTACATGGTAAGCTCCGCGTCCTGCCCTACCGCAAGGCAGCCAGAGCCGGAGCCGTAGGTGGTGCCGCCCTTGAGGGTACCGCCGTGCATTTCCATTTTGCCGCTCTTCATATACACGGCGCAGGCATATTCGCAGCGGCATTTGGAGGCATCCAGGATACCGCTGTAGAGATGAAAGGCGGCCATGGCACTGTTGCAGCGCACGATCATGCCGCTGCTGGCACCGGAGGAATCAGAGCTGGCGGCTACCATGGTGCCGTCTCCTGAGGAGTCCAGAATGGCCAGCTCCGCAGGACCGTCTATATTATAGATGCGTTGTCCGTGGACAGTTTGCGTCACAGTTTTGCCGTTCAGATCCAGGCAGAGCTTACCGGAAAGCACCAGTGCTTGGGCTTCCAGCTCCACATCCTGCATCAGAAGGAAATGCCCCTCCATGGTGGGAAGCTTGTCGCGGATATTCCAGCAGTAGTGGGATACCTCTGCATTGCAGTGGGCGCAGTAGCGGACCGCGGTTTCCAGCTGCTCCAGATCCACCGCCATTTCTTCCGCAAACAGCTGCACCGGTGTGCCGTCGGCAGCGCATACAACGGTGACCCGGTCACCGGGGAGCAAATTGCGGGTCATGGGGGCTTCCTGAGTGATGCTGTTAAGAACCGTACTCTGGGGAAGCATCAGCTGCAGCTGCTTGCCGCGCAGTGCATGGTGAGAATTCAGAAGCAGCATATCCCCTTCCAGGGATTCCACATAGTATTCGGCACACAGCCGGTACATGTCCGTATCTGCAAGGCGGTACACTTCCTGTATCAGGTCGCCCTCCATTTGAAGCCCCATGATCTGCAGATCCGCGGCTTCCTCCATCAGCGCTTCGCTGATCCGGGCGTCTATGACCTGTCCGTCACCCAAAAGCCGCAGAGTGTAGGTGCCGTCAGTATTGGCAATGGATTCGCTGTCTTTGTCCAGGTTCCAATAAACCGCCACTTCCCGGGCAGTGGCGAAGTCCGGTTCGGTCTGACCGGGCAGGTAGCGATCCTCGTGGAGGGTCTTGAGCATTTGCACATAAAGCTCAGCCATTTCTTCGGCGTTGCCCTGGGGGATCTTGTTGGCGTCGTACTCATAGCAGGGAAAGGCATAGCTGGCATTGGATGGGAAGTAGCCGTTTTTGCCGTTGGCGCAGGTGACTACAAAGGTCATTTCAAAGGGGGATCTGCGCTTGATAAATTCGCCGTTTTCCGAGAACATCTCATAGGGCGCAACCGCAAAGCCCGCATCGCCAATGCTGAATGCATACACATCCATGTCTGTCAGGTCTGCGTGACCCATTTCCTTCAGGCACTGCACCTGCCCCAGCTGCAGTGGCTTGGCGTTTTCCAGAGCCAGGATGCCGTGCTTTGCCAGCTCCTGACCCTGCTCCACATAACCGTCGGTGATGTTTTCCGAGGCGATCTTGCTGTGGGAATTTACATTACCGGAAGCACCGGTGAAGTAGGCAAAGCAGCAGTCAAGCTCTGCTTCCATGTAATCCCGGGCAGCACCTACAATGTCGGAGGTGAAGTAGGTGTGGCTGTTGCCGCTTCTGTGGGGATGCGCCTGCCAGTTCATGAGCACCACATCCTTGCCGCCCTCCCGGCGAAAACGGATCAACTGCAGTTGGTTATCCGGCGCAGATACATGGCTGATGATGGTGTTGCCCTCAAAGTTGCCGAAATGATCGCCGGCCACCGTGCCGTCGCTGAGGTTATAGTGGCGGATGAAGTTCATATTTTCCAGGGTAGTGGAGGCACCGGACATCTGTGCGCTCTTGCGGTCATCCAGGGCCTGCCGGGCGGCATCCATGATACCGGGCAGCAGGACGTCGTCCACCCAGTCGGTGACCCGGGGATATTTGCTGTTATTGTAATAATTGGTATTGGGACCGGAGTGGGTGTGGGTGGCAGAGATCACGATATTATCCATGGGAATGCCCAACTCGTCGGACAGCTGACGCCGTGCAATGGCGGCGTACAGATCCGCCCGTTGCAGATCCATATGAAACAGCAGCGCTGTTTCGCCACTGCCGTCGGTGAAGGCAATGCAGGTGGCGTAAAGCTCGTCCAGCTTGCCGGTGGAGATCTTGGTGCTGGGGGAGGTGTTTCCGGCCATGTGTACATGCTCGCCGGGGGTGATCACGGTTCTGCCAAAGCCCACCAGGAACGGACCTTTTTCCGTGGGCACTGTTTCCGAGGGCGCCTGGGTGCTTGCCCCGGGATCGGAGCCGCAAGCCGCAAACGTCCATACCAGAGCAAGACACAGAAGAAGAACGATCAGCTTTTTCATGGAAGTAACCTCCAAAATCAGTAAGTTATTTTCATTATAAGACAAAGACAGCGCAAACGCAAGATGCTCACAAAAAAAGAGAAAATTCCAGTTTAGTGAGCTGTTGGAAAGCTCCCCTGCAGGGGAGGCAAAGCGGGCCGGGGCAATTGAAAACTTTTTTTCCATATGCTTGCATATTAAAAAATCCTATGATAAAATACGAGATTATGAAAAGTGAAGGAGGCTGTGGGATTTTATGATCAAACGACTGGCCCGGTGTATCCGGGAGTATAAATGGCCTGCCATATTAAGCCCGCTGTGCATGATCGGTGAAGTGACCATGGAGGTATTGATCCCCCTGGTGATGGCGGATCTGTACGACTACGGCATTAAACTGCAGGATATGGCCTATGTGGCGAAAAAATGCGGGCTGCTGATCCTATGCGCGTTGGCATCGCTGTGCTTCGGTGTGCTCTCCGCGGTATTTGCCGCCAAGGCGGCTACCGGCTTTGCCAAGAATCTGCGCCACGATATGTTCCACAGAGTGCAAAGCTACAGCTTCAAAAACATTGACAAGTTTTCCTCGGCCTCCATCGTGACCCGTCTGACCTCTGATACGGCCAATCTGCAGATGTCCTTCCAGATGCTCATCCGCATGGCTATCCGCTGCCCCATGATGCTGGCCCTGGCGCTGACTATGGCACTGCGCATCAGCACGAAGCTCAGTACGGTATATCTGGTGGTCATGCCCATTTTGATCCTTGTGCTGGTGTGCCTGGTCCCCTTGGTCTTCAAGATCTTTGACCGGGTGTTCCGCACCTACGACAAGCTGAACAATGTGGTCCAGGAAAATGTCCGTGGCATCCGGGTGGTAAAATCCTTTGTCCGGGAGGAGAAGGAAACCGAAAAGTTTACAAGTATTTCCGGCTCCATTTTCAAAGACTTTTGTAAAGCTGAGAAGATCCTGGCCCTGAACGGACCGGTGATGCAGTTCTGCGTATATACCTGCATGATCGCCATTTCCTGGGTGGGCGCCCACATGGTGGTCGATTCCGGGAACATCCCCGCCAACGGTCTGACCACCGGTCAGCTCAGCTCCATGTTTACTTACACCACCCAGATCCTGATGGGTCTGATGAACCTTTCCATTGTATTCGTTATGCTCACCATGAGCCGGGCCCCCTTGCGCCGTTGCTATGAGCTTCTGACGGAGATCCCTGACCTGGAAAGCCCCGAAAACCCGGTCACAGAGGTGGCAGACGGCTCCATTACCTTTGAAAACGTGGAGTTCCGGTATTCTGCCAAAGCCAAGCGCCGTGCCCTGGCGGAGGTGGATCTGCACATTCCGTCCGGCAGCACCGTGGGCATTTTGGGCAGCACCGGTTCTTCCAAGTCCACCTTGGTCCAGCTGATCCCCCGGCTATACGATGTCACCGGCGGCAGTCTGAAGGTGGGTGGTGTGGATGTCAGAGACTATGATCTGAATGTGCTGCGTGATAATGTAGCCATGGTCCTTCAGAAAAATGTGCTGTTTTCCGGCACTGTCCGGGATAATCTGCGCTGGGGCAACCCCAATGCCACCGATGAAGAGCTGGAGCAGGCCTGCAGGCTCTCCTGCGCCCATGAGTTCATCGCGGCATTGCCGGAGGGCTACGACTCCCATGTGGAGCAGGGCGGCGCCAATTTCTCCGGCGGTCAGAAGCAGCGTCTGTGCATCGCCCGGGCCCTTCTGAAAAAGCCCAAGATCCTGATTTTGGATGACTCCACCTCTGCGGTGGATACCCATACCGATGCCATGATCCGCAAGGCCTTTGCCGAGGTGATCCCCGGCACCACCAAGCTGATCATTGCCCAGCGTGTGGCCTCCGTGCAGGATGCGGACAGGATCCTGATCATGGATGGCGGCAAGGTGGTGGCCTCCGGTGACCACGAGACCTTGCTGGCTACCTCCCAGATCTACCGCGAGGTCTACGAATCTCAGCGAAAGGGGGACGAATAAATGCCTCCTGTAAAAATGCGAGGGGATGGGCGGAAAGCCAAAAATCCCAAAAAGACTTTGGCCCGTCTGTTGGGCTATATGAAAAAGCATGTGTTGGCGTTGAGTGTGGTGGCGCTGTGCGTTCTGATCAGTGCCGTTGCCTCCTCTACGGGCAGTGCCTCCCTGGGTAAGCTGGTGGATAATTACATTCTTCCCATGGTGGAGTCCGGGTCCCGGGATTTTGGTCCGTTGGTTTCCTATCTGTTTGTGATCGCCGGGATCTTCCTGGCAGGTATGATCAGTACCTTTTTGACAAACTTCCTGATGGTAGGGGTCAGCCAGGGGACCCAAAAACAGGTCCGCGACGAGATGTTCACCAAAATGCAGAGACTGCCTCTGCGCTATTTTGACAGCAATACCGCCGGCAACATCATGTCCCGCTACACCAGCGACACGGACACCCTGCGGCAGATGATCTCCCAGTCCATTCCCCAGTGCTTCTCCTCTTTGGTGACCCTGGTGGTGGTGTTCATCACCATGCTTGCTACCTCCTGGATCCTGACCGTTGTGATGCTCTTTACGGTCACCGGTGTGATCTTCGTCACCAAGACCCTGGCAGGGAAGGCCAGTAAGTATTTCATCGGTCAGCAAAAATCCCTGGGTGCTCTGAACGGCTATGTGGAGGAAATGATCAACGGGCAGAAGGTGGTCAAGGTCTTCAACCATGAAGCCGTGTGCAAAGAGGAGTTTGACAAGCTCAACGAGACCTTATGTGCCAATGCCTACAGCGCCGGTAAGTTTACCAATATGATGGGACCCATCAACAATAACCTGGGCTATGTTCAGTATGCGGTGCTGGCCATTGTGGGCGGTATCGTGGTGGTGGCATCCGAAGGAAAGCTTCTGAGCCTGGGCGATCTGATGGCCTTTATGCTCCTTTCCCGGTCCTTTAATATGCCCATCAATCAGATCTCCAATCAGATCAATTCCGTGATCATGGCCCTGGCCGGTGCCGAACGGATCTTTGAGCTGATGGACGAGGAGCCGGAGGCGGACAACGGCTATGTGACCCTGGTCAACGCCAATATCGACGAACAGGGCAATATCACCGAGTCCCAGACCCGTACCGGCCATTGGGCCTGGCGGCATCCCCACCAGGCAGACGGCACGGTGACCTATACAGAGCTGAAGGGCGATATCGTCATGGAGGCGGTGGACTTCTCCTATGTGCCGGAAAAGCAGGTCTTGCAGGATATTAGCCTCTATGCCCGCCCCGGTCAGAAGCTGGCCTTTGTGGGCGCCACCGGTGCCGGCAAGACCACCATCACCAACCTGATCAACCGCTTCTATGATATTGAAGACGGCAAGATCCGCTACGACGGCATCAACATCAACAAGATCAAAAAGGCGGATCTGCGGCGAAGCCTGGGCATCGTATTGCAGGATACCAACCTGTTTACCGGAACGGTCATGGATAACATCCGCTACGGTAAGCTGGATGCCACCGATGAAGAATGCATCCGGGCGGCACAGCTTGCCAATGCCCATGACTTTATTACACGGCTTCCTGAGGGCTACGATACCATGCTCACCGGCAACGGTGCCAGCCTCTCCCAGGGTCAGCGGCAGCTGATCGCCATTGCCCGGGCGGCTGTGGCGGATCCTCCTGTGATGATCCTGGACGAGGCCACCTCTGCA